>NZ_LFDT01000018.1:0-67210 GCF_001037925.1 Vogesella sp. EB
ATCCCGCCGCCGCGCGGAAAGCGGCAGATAAAAAATATCCGCGCAGCGGATGCCATATTTCAAAAAAGGTTGGCCGCAAAGCTGTTATCGCTTGCGACAAACCTTGGTCATTCATTCGTGATCAACATTGGGATTTGCAAACGAAGCACAAATTACAGTGCTAAAGATAGCGATTACCAACATATATATCCACATCTTCATTAAATGCCTCTTCAACTATCACTTTATATTTTTGACAACTAGCTGATTTTATGAAGTCCATACTAACACGTACACTATCCTTAGCGACATACCCACCATACATAGAGCTCTTGCCATATACTTGACGTTGATTAGTTTCAAAACTTTCAAAAACCACTCTTCCTTTTGCAGAGTCTCTGCCTAATTCATTCATAATTTTCTCAAGATCACCTGCCGATGAATAAAATTTAAACTCGATTAGTGGTGCGCCTGAAAAAAATCTTGTAGGGCAATGATTAATATAAAAAACACCATATTTATTTTTAGGTATCTTTATTGTTTCATAATCAGAGGCGCATGCTGTACAAAAAAAAGCAAACACCAAAATCCTTACCATCCAAATAACCACCACATCAAAATAATTTCTCATTCCAACCTCAAAAATATATTATTACAGTGGGAGTGACCAACCAATCGCTAGTAACCCGCCTTGAGATTTACCCCGCACCTACCCGGATGCGCCTGCAGCTTATTCTGGCTACACGTTTCACCCGCCCGAAAAACGGTGCAACGCCTCGATAAAGCCGGGGTGTTGCACCCTACGGTTCTCACTCCAATATCACCAGCCAAAACCGAACCGACGCTCCCATCACCGTTGGCGCAAGCCGTGGAAACGGCCGCCAGCCCGGAAACAAGCCGCCCTCTTTTGAGCGCAGCGGATGGGCGGCGCCGGGATGGCGGCAGTTTTCACGGGAATGCTTGCGCCTTCGGGTCGCCTTTTCTTTGGATACTTTCTTTTGGTCGAAGCAAAAGAAAGTATCCCGCCGCCGTGCGGAAAGCGGCAGATAAAAAAATATCCGCGCAGCGGATGCCATATTTCAAAAAAGGTTGGCCGCAAAGCCCATGACGGCTTGCGGCCAACCTTTCCAATTCATTGCGATAAAAAATTGGGCTTCACAAGTTCAGTCCGGCTTACCGTGTCTTACGTTAGCATTTAGAAGCTCAACTACTCGATTAGCCTGATATATAACGTTATCTGGTTCAAATGAATTCACATCAATCAGTGCCTCCATGTAAAACCGGCCACCCATATCTGAAGTTACTTCAAAAATTTTATTCTTAATATTTGATTTTCTCACCAGAAAACCATGTTTTTTCGAAAAAATAGCCCATCCAATAGATGTTTCATTATTTCGTTCTTTGTACAAAGAATAATATTCTGTTTCTTCAATCTTCATGTAATAGCCAAGACTATATTCAAATCTAAAATTTCCAATTTGTATTCTAAAAACATCATCCTTATTGCGGCCATCACCACACACAAAATTACGGGTAGATCGATCAAGCTCGGCATAAAAAGATATCATTGACTCCCCTTGAAAAGGGAAATTACAATTTTTCACTTCAATAAATAAAGAGGAGTCACCATTCAGCTTAAGAACAACTGGTTCAACAGGGTTTTTACTACATGCCATAATTGAAAAAGTAATTATCAAAAATAATATCTTATTAATTGCTCTCATTACTTCTCCATAAGCAGGGTAGACTGGACTGAGCCTGCGAAACTCAATGTTTACCGCGCCATGCTCATCAAGTGTTGATCTTGGCTATGTGCTGCGCCAACCTACAAACCCGATCATCATACGGCAAGACAATGACAAAAGGGCAAGCCATCCGGCTTGCCCTTGTTCTACGTCATCAAAACCCTGCGACCAACGTTGGCCGCAATCCCACCCAAATTACGACTGCGGCCGCTGCTTGAAGAAGGTAATCGGTGCCGTCGCCGGGATCTCGGACGGCGGCGGTGTCTTCAGGATGTGCTTCTTCATCTTGCCCATCACGTGCATCTCGCACGGGCGGCATTCGAATTTCAGGGTGTAGGTCTCGTCGCCGGATTTCAGCACCATCGGGTCGGCGCGCACCTGCCCCATCACGCCCTTGACGCCCTTGGCCTGCTTCGGACACAGGTTGTAGGAGAAGCGCAGGCAGTGCTTGGTGATCATCAGGCTGACTTCGCCTTCTTCCTGGTGCGCCTCGTAGGCCGGCTCGATGACTTCCACGCCGTGCAGCTTGTAGAAATCCCAGGCCTTGGCGTTGTAGACGTTGGCGAGGTAGCTGAGGTTTTTTTCCGGATACGGTACCGGCGGCTCCACCGGCGCCTTGCGTGGCTGACGTGGCCATGCGGCGATGCGGGCGGCTTCCAGTTTTTCCACCGCGTCGCGGCGCAGCGCATTGATCACCGATGACGGCACGAACCACGGCTGCGCCAGGTTCAGCGCCACGTCGTTGGCCACGAACATGGTGTTGCCGAGCTTGGCGACGGCGTCGCGCAGGCTGGCCTCGGCGCGGGCGGCGTCCTTGGCTGGCTCCAGTGCCAGTGGCGCGTGGGCGGTGGCGCTGCAGCCGTCCTCGTCGGTGATGGTCAGCGCCAGGCCGTCGCCGGTTTCGTCCAGGTTCAGCCATACGCCGATACGGCGATCAGCCGATTTTTTCAGCAGCGACAGCTCCCAGGCGTGGTCGCGGTTGCGGCTGATGCGGGTGCCGGGCTTGAGGCCGGCCAGCACCGCCGGGTCGTTGGGCACGCAGCGCCACAGCAGCTCGCCGCCCGGCACGTGGCCGATCTGCTTCACGGTGTTGAGCTGCATGCCGACGACTTCGCGCTTCTTCATGTAGTTGATGCCGTCGCCGTTGGCCATGCTGTCTGCGGTGGCGATTTCCAGCCAGTTATCGCCGACCTGGTGCACGCTGCCCAGCTCGACGCCGACGAATTTCGGCGAGTCGAAGGCGCCGATGTCGATCTTGCGGCCGGTGGCGAAGTAGTCGGTGGCGCCGCGGTGGAAGGTCTTGTCCGGATCGGGCGCGAAGTAGATTTCGCTGCTGCCGCTGGAGGCGCGCGCCAGTTCCGGCCGGCGCTCGATGATTTCGTCGAGCAGCAGGCGGTAGTGGGCGGTGATGTTCTTGACGTAGCTGACGTCCTTGTAGCGGCCTTCGATCTTCAGCGAGCGCACGCCGGCGTCGAGCAGCGCTTCGAGGTTGCGACTCTGGTTGTTGTCCTTCATCGACAGCAGGTGCTTGTCAAACGCCACCACGCCGCCGCTCTCGTCGGTGAGGGTGTAGGGCAGGCGACAGGCCTGCGAGCAGTCGCCACGGTTGGCGCTGCGGCCGTTGTCGGCGTGGCTGATGTAGCACTGGCCGGAGAAGGCCACGCACAGCGCACCGTGGATGAAGTATTCGATGGCGGCCGGGTCATGCCCCTCGGCCACGGTCTGCGAGATCTTGGCGATCTGCGGAATGGTCAGCTCGCGCGCCAGCACCACCTGCGAGAAGCCGGCATCGGACAGGAAGCGCGCCTTGGCGGCGTCGCGGATGTCGCACTGGGTGGAGGCGTGCAGCTGGATAGGCGGCAGGTCCAGCTGCAGGATGCCCATATCCTGCACGATCAGCGCGTCGACACCCGCGTCGTACAGCTGCCAGATCAGCTTGCGCGCGGCGTCCAGCTCGGCGTCGTGCAGGATGGTATTGAGCGTGGTGAAGATGCGCGCGTGGTAGCGGTGGGCAAACTGCACCAGCTCGGCGATCTCGGCCACGCTGTTACAGGCGTTGTGCCGCGCACCGAAGCTGGGACCGCCGATGTAGACGGCGTCCGCACCGTGCAAAATCGCCTCGCGGCCGATGTCGATGTTCTTGGCGGGGGACAACAGCTCAACCTGGTGCGGCAACAGACTCATGAATACTTCCTGCGGTGGGTGGGGGCAAGGCGCGGAATGATAGCAGAATCAGGCACTTGGGTGGGATCGATGTTGCGGCCAACCTTGGCCGCAAGGCCGCGCGGCCAGACAGGCCAGACCCGGGGATGACGCGCGGTCATCCCCGGGTGCGGCGGCGGTGACGGCGGTTAGCCGATGACGCGGAAAATTTCCCAGCGCTGGGTGCCGGACACCACGTGCGGCTCCAGCGCCTTGCTCCACGCCGCGTGCTCGGGCAGGGTGCCCAGCTTGTGCCAGGCGGCGTCCAGCTCGGCCAGATCGGCGATCTCGATTTCGGACAGGATGGTGGATTCCTTGGCGCCGATCGAGCCGTTCAGCAGCCGCACGCGCTGCGGCGTCCAGCCGGCCTGCGAGCCGATGTCGCGCAGCCAGCGCTGCATCTCGGCGATGACTTCCGGTTTGTGGCCAAACTTGGCCTCGATACTCCAGCGGGCGATCATCATGACGGGTCTCCTCAACGACTGTGATAACCCAGCATAGACCATGCCGCCGCGACACCAAACGTTGGCCGCAGCCATCGGCAAGCCGTTGATCTGGCTGTCATTTATCGCCGACGCAATGCTAGTAGCCTCGGCGCCGGATGGCGGCCTCAGCCGCGTTGCTGCAGCAGTGTCGCCAGGGTATCGACCGCGTCCGACCATTCCGCATCGCAGGCCAGCGACTGGCGCAGGAACGCGGCCTGGCTCGCGCTCCAGAACGGCGCCTCCGCCAGCACCACATGCTCCGGCAACGGATGGCTCTGTACAAACTGGTTGATCGCCTTGGTGCTGTTGTCCAGCCCGAGCTGTGCAAACAGCTCGGTCAGTTCGTGATGCCCGGTATCCATGATCGCCGCCTCCCGCGCTGGAAAATTCATCAGTTCAGCTTAGACCGTGGCGGAAAAATTGCCGCACTGTGGCGTGCGCGATCACGGCCGGAAGCAGGCGATCAATGCCAGCCAAGGTTGGCCGCAATACGGCGACGAGCAGCGGTCGGCTGTGGATAAGTCAACACTGGCGGCGCGTGGCGGCAAACAGCAGTGCGAGCATTGCCACGCGGTAGCGGTAGCGGCAACGCGCTTGCGGCTGTCGCTTGGCCGGTGAGCCGCATTTTGCGGCCGCTCCGGTGGCCAATGCCGTTATCCGCCACAGCTGACACCAGCCCCGCGCGCTGGCTCCCGTCAGCGGCCTGGCTATTCACAGCATTAAAATACGCCATCAGTAGCCATAAGCCGTTAACGAGACAGCATCGTGCAACATAAACGGCGACAACATTGCCATCCACCGTAATGTCCGCAGCCGTCCGCCGCACTGACCACGGCACGGGTGACGGCAACAATCCGCCACGCCACGCTGCGGCGAGCCACCGCAGCAACGGGTGGTAGCCCCCCTGCACGGCGCCACAATCGCCCGCCACACGCCTGGCAGCCGTTTCAGTCAGCACGAGGTGTCAGCGGCAGCGGCAGCCGCTGGCGCCCCGTTTACGTCTCCGCAGCCGCTATCACCCCCGTTTGCCAGCGCGGTGTTGCGCTGGCGGGCTGTGGACAACTCAGCGCTGGTGGTAGTCGCGATACCAGTCGACAAATGCCTGCATGCCGTCGCGCAGCGGCGTGTCCGGCGAGAAACCGACCGCGGCACGCAGCCGCGCGGTGTCGGCGTAGGTGACCGGCACGTCGCCGTCCTGCATCGGCAGGTACTGCTTGACCGCCTCGCGGCCGCAGGCGGCTTCGGTGGCCTGGATGAAGTCCATCAGCGGCACCGGCTTGTGGTTGCCGATGTTGAACACCGCAAACGGCACGTCGCCGCTGGCCGGATGCGCCATCACCCGCAGCACGCCCTCGACGATGTCGTCGATGAAGGTGAAATCGCGCTGCATCTGGCCGTGATTGAACACCTTGATCGGGTCGCCGTTGAGGATGGCCTCGGTAAACAGCCACGGCGCCATGTCCGGGCGGCCCCACGGGCCGTACACGGTGAAGAAGCGCAGGCCGGTGATCGGCAGCTGGTACAGGTGGGCGTAGCTGTGTGCCATCACCTCGTTCGCCTTCTTGGTGGCAGCGTAGAAGCTGACCGGCTCGTCGACGCGGTCGTCTTCGCTGAACGGCACCTTGGCGTTCTTGCCGTACACGCTGGAAGAGCTGGCGAACACCAGGTGCTGCACCGGGTAGCGGCGGCAGGCTTCCAGCATATTGGTGTGGCCGACCAGGTTGCTCTGCGCGTAGACGTGCGGGTTGTCGATGCTGTAGCGCACGCCGGCCTGGGCGGCGAGGTGGATCACGTAGTCCGGGCGCTCGGCGGCAAACAGCGCGTCGATGGCGGCCCAGTCGGCGATGTCCAGCTTGTGGAAAACAAACCCGGCACGGCCCTGCAGCGTGGCGAGGCGCGCGTGTTTCAGCGCCACCGCGTAGTAGTCGTTGAGGTTATCCACAGCGATCACTTGCACATCGCCGCGATCCAGCAGTTTTTCACATACCGCGCGGCCAATGAAACCGGCGGCACCGGTGACCAGTACTTTCATCGTCATTTTTCCTGTGGGCGAAGCCGGTGCAGTTCGATCAGCTTCGCGTATTTGAGATAACTGTTGAAGCAGCCAATGCTGATGTGGACAAGTCCGGGCAGGCCGTCGCGAAAACCCTGGCGCAGCAGGTAAAACTTCACGAAGCGCAGCAGCGGACTCAACACCAGCTTGGCAATCCCCACCTTTTTCCCGCGCTGATACAGCGTTTCCGCCTGCAGGCTGGTGTAGCGGTTCTGTTTGTCGAGGTACAGCGCGATGTCTTCGCCGGATTCGTGCATCAGGTCGCCGGTCAGGGTGCCGACTTCGCCATTGGCGATCACGTACTCGTGCACCACGTCGTCGGACCAGCGTGCCTGGCGGCGATCGAACAGCCGCAGGCTGTAATCGGGATAGCCTTCGCCAAACTTCAGGAAGCGGCCCATGAACTTGTTACTGCGTGCAAAACGGTAGGCGCCAAGCGCCGGATTGTGCAGCAAGTTGCTGATTTCATGGCGCAATTTTTCCGACAACCACTCATCGGCATCCAGACACAGCACCCAGTCGTGGCTGGCCTGCTGTACCGCGAATTGCTTCTGCGGACCGAATCCCAACCACGGTTGGTGGATAACTTTTGCCTTATAGGCAGAGGCTATTGCCAATGTCCTGTCGGTGCTACCCGAATCCACCACCACGATCTCGTCGGCAAAGGCACAGCTTTGCAGACATTTTTCCAGCAGCGCTTCGGCATTTTTGGTGATCAGAACCACGCTAAGTTGGCGCGACATTCTTTCTAGTACTTTCTAGTTATATAAAGGATAAGGATAGTAGAAGGCAGTGCCGGTCTGTGGATAACACAATAAAGACGTTTTTTTTCAATGACTTGAGATGTTGCCTAGCTTGTCGTTGCCGCAGCTGGAATGGGGTGCATCAGTTGTGGACAATTTTGCCATCTTGCCGTGCTGCCCGCTTATCCACAATCTCTTGCCAGCAATGACGCAAACAGTGTTTCCAGCCGTTTGGGTCTGCACCTCATCTTTTCATTGTTTGCCTATTTTAAATATGAAGATACTGATGTAGTGGACACTTTTCTGTGGATAACCCGCTATTGACCAATGTTTTCAACAGTTTGCCCTGTTGGGGGCTGGGTCTTTGAAGGGCCTGCCAGCAACAGGACAGCTTGTGGACAGTTTTGGCGATATTTATCCACTTCCAGTTATCCACAAAGCGGTAGCCCTGATTTTACTTGGTTAACCACAGGGCTGCCCGTAAAATCCGGCGCATGAAAAACGTCCTGTTGCTGCGCACATCGTCGATGGGCGACCTTATCCACACCTGGCCGGCGCTGACCGATCTGGCACGTCACCGCCCGGAGCTGAGCGTCAGCTGGCTGGCGGAAGAAGGCTTTGCCGACATTCCCGGCCTGCATCCGCTGGTGAGCCGCACCATCCCCATCGCATGGCGACGCTGGCGCAAGGCCTTGTTCAAGGCCGCCACCTGGCGCGAGATCGCGACCTTGCGGCATACATTGGCCGCCACGCGCTGGGAGCTGGTGCTGGACGCGCAGGGGCTGTTGAAGAGTGCCATTCCCGGTCGCTGGGCCAACGGCCCGCTGGCCGGCTACGACCGCGCCAGCATCCGCGAGCCGCTGGCCAGCCGCTTTTACGAGCGCCGCTACGCGGTCAGCCGCCAGCTGTCGGCGATCGAACGCAACCGCCAGCTGTTCGGCGCCGCCTTCGGTTACCGGCCCGAGGGCGCGCCGGTGTTCGGCATCCGCTGCGGTGAACGACTGGCGTGGTTGCCGGCCGGCGACTACGCGGTGCTGCTGCACGCCACCAGCCGCGACAGCAAGCTGTGGCCGGAGGCGCACTGGATTGAGCTGGCACAGGCGCTGCAGAATCAGGATCTGGCCATCGTCATTCCGTGGGGCAGTGCGGCGGAGCAGCAGCGTGCGCAAAGGTTGGCCGCGGCCATCCCTGGCGCCGTGCTGGCGCCGAAGATGAACCTGCGCGAGGCGGCGGCACTGCTGGGCCACGCCGCGGCGGTGATCGGCGTCGATACCGGGCTGACTCATCTCGCCAACGCGCTGGATGTGCCGCTGGTGGCGATCTATACCGATACCGACCCGGCGCTGACCGGGGTGGTGGAAACCGCGCGTGCGGCCAACATCGGCCGTGCCGGAGAAATCCCGACGGTGGACGCGGTGCTGGCGCTGCTGGCGCGGGTACGCGGCGCATGATCGCTCGCGCGCTGTACAGCCTGCTGTGGCCGCTGGCGACGCCGCTGCTCAGGCGCTACCTGCGAAAACGCGCGCGCCAGGCGCCGGCCTATCTCGAACACTGGGACGAGCGCTTCGGCGACCTGCTGCCGCAGGCCGGTGGCGAGGTGATCTGGCTGCACGCGGTGTCGGTGGGCGAGACGCGCGCGGCACAGCCGCTGGTGGCCCGTTTGCGGGAACGGTATCCGCAGGCGCGTTTCGTCATCACCCAGATGACGCCGACCGGGCGCGCCACCGCCGAGCAGCTGTACCCCGACGCCGAGGTGCGCTACCTGCCGTACGACAACGCGCGGGTGATGCGCCGTTTCGTCGCCGCGCTGCGGCCGCGCTGCCTGATCCTGATGGAAACCGAGATCTGGCCCAATCTGCTGCACGCTTGCGCACAGGCCGGCGTACCGGCCTTTCTGGTCAATGCCCGGCTGTCGGAAAAATCGCTGCGCGGCTACCGCCGTATCGGTGCGCTGATCCGCCCGGCGTTGCGCCAGTTGCGCGCCATCGCCGCGCAGAGCGAGGCCGACGCCGCACGGCTGGGGACGCTGGGGGCGGGCAATATCCGCGTGTGCGGCAATACCAAGTACGACTTCACGCCGCCATCGGCGCAGCTGGCGCTGGGGGCGCAGTTTCGCGAACGCATCGGCCAGCGGCCGGTGTGGCTGTGCGCCAGCACCCGCGACGGCGAGGAAGCGCTGATCCTGGCGGCGTGGCGTGCGGCCAAGGTGGGCGACGCCTTGCTGCTGCTGGTGCCGCGCCATCCGGAGCGTTTCGCCGGCGTCGCCGCGCTGGCGGCGGAGCAGGGCTTTGCCGTGCAGCGGCGCAGCGACCTGCTGCCGGTTTCATGTGAAACACAGGTGTGGATCGGCGACAGCATGGGCGAGCTGTTCGGCTATTACGCCGCCGCCGATGTCGCCTTTGTCGGCGGCTCGCTGCTGGATTTTGGCGCGCAGAACCTGATCGAGCCGGCCAGCATCGGCGTGCCGGTGTTATTGGGACCGTCGACCTATAATTTTGCCGAGGCCAGCCAGTTGGCGCTGGCTGCCGGCGCAGCGCGGCAGGTGAGCGATGCCGGCGCCCTGGTGGCGCTGGCCTTGCAACTGCTGGCCGACGCGCCGCAGCGCGCGACGATGCGCGACGCCGGCCTGGCGTTTACCGCGCAGCATCGTGGCGCCAGCGCCCGCATCGTCGCGCTGCTGGCCAGCCAGCTCGATCCATAGCCAAGGAGGCCGTCATGGCAGTGATTACCCAGTCTGACCCGCTGCTGGACGGGATCCGCACGCCACGGCTGGTACTGGTGGCGCCGCAGGCGGGCGACGGCGCGGCGCTGTTCCAGGCCATCGTTGCCTCGCAGCACGAGTTGCAGGGCTTTGCCGCCGATCTGCCGTGGTCGCAGCCGGTGCTGGACGTGGCGCTGGTGGAGCGCTACTGCTACGAGGTGCAGCGCAACTGGCAGCGCGGCGACAGCAAAGTGGCGCTGCTGTGGCTGGGCGACGAGGTGGTCGGCTGGCTGCGCCTGCAACACCAGCCGGACGAGTCGTGGCTGCTGCAGTTCTGGGGTCACAGCGACTGGCAGGGGCAGGGGCTGTTTACCGAGGCGGTGGAACGCATGCTGGTGCTGGCCTTCGGCCACTACCAGGTGCGCGACATCCGCGTGCCGGTGGCCGACAGCCAGCAGGCGGCACATCGCCTGTGCGCGAGGCTGGGGATGCGGCTGCTGTCGGCTCCGCCGCCGGGTGAGGCGGGCGGGCCGTTCCTGTACGGTGTCGCGCTGCACTGACGCGGGCTGCCCACTCCGCCAGCACCATGAAAAAACCCCCGCCGCGTGCCACGCGACGGGGGTTTTGCTTGCGGCCAACCTTGGCCGCAGCGGGCGGCTTAGAACGTGTTCACAACCTCGCGAGCTAGAGCGAGACAAGGCGAAAACGGCTGAGGAAGTGGAGTTGACATGGGGTCAATGAGCACTCCGAAGGCGTTTTTAACGCCGTACGCCTGCGCACTGCAGATCGTGAACAGGTTCTTAGTGGCCGCCGCCTTTCACCAGCTCCTCGACCACTTTCTTGGCGTCGCCGAATACCATCATGGTCTTGTCCATGTAGAACAGCTCGTTGTCGAGGCCGGCGTAGCCGGCGTTCATCGAGCGCTTGACCACGATCACGGTGCGCGCCTTGTGCGCTTCCAGAATCGGCATGCCGTAGATCGGGCTGGCCTTGTCCTTCTGCGCCGCCGGGTTGACCACGTCGTTGGCACCGATCACCAGTACTACGTCGGTATTGGCGAAGTCGGAGTTGATCTCGTCCATCTCCTGCACCTGTTCGTACGGCACTTCAGCCTCGGCCAGCAGCACGTTCATGTGGCCCGGCATACGGCCGGCCACCGGGTGGATGGCGTAGCGCACATTGACGCCTTTCTCGTGCAGCAGCTCGGCGAATTCCTGCAGTGCATGCTGCGCGCGCGATACCGCGAGACCATAGCCCGGCACGATGATCACGCTGTCGGCGTTGCCCATCAGGAAGGCGGCGTCCTCGGCAGAGCCGGACTTGTAGTGCTTCGGCCCGCCGGCATCGCTGCTGCCGCCGCTGGTCGCCTCGGCACCGAAACCGCCGAGCAGCACGCTGACGATGGAGCGGTTCATCGCCTTGCACATGATGTAGGACAGGATGGCACCGGAGGCGCCGACGCAGGCACCGGCGATGATCAGCACCGGGTTGTTCAGCGTGAAGCCGATACCCGCCGCCGCCCAGCCGGAGTAGCTGTTCAGCATCGACACCACCACCGGCATGTCGGCGCCGCCGATCGGGATGATCAGCGTCACGCCCAGCACCAGCGCGATGGCGACCATCGCCAGGAAGGCGGCGTGGCTGTCGCTGACGAAATACAGCACGCCGAAGCCGACCATCGCCAGTGCCAGCACCAGGTTCAGCAGATGCTGGCCGCTGAAGTTGATCGCCTTGGCGCCGAACTTGCCGGACAGCTTGCCGTAGGCGATCACCGAGGCGGTGAAGGTGATGGCGCCGATGAAGGCGCCGATAAACAGCTCCACCTTCTGCACCGCGGTGTGTTCGACACCGCTGTGGAAGATGGCGGCCACCGCGATCAGCACCGCGGAGAGGCCCACCAGCGAGTGCATCGCCGCCACCAGTTCCGGCATGCCGGTCATCTGCACCGTCTTCGCCTTCCAGGCGCCGATGGCGCCACCGGCGGCGATGGCACCGATGATCAGCGCCAGCACCGGCTTGTCCATCACCATGAAGGTGGTGGCCACCGCGAGCAGCATGCCGATCACGCCGTAGCGGTTGCCCTGGATGGCGGTGGTGGGCGACGACAGACCCTTCAGTGCCAGGATGAACAGCACCGCCGCGACCAGATAAAGTATTGCCGAGAGATTTTCCATCGTGTGTCCCTTATTTTTTCTTCTTCTTGAACATGTCGAGCATGCGCTGGGTGACCAGGAAGCCGCCGAAGATGTTGATGCTGGCGAGGAAGATGCCGATGGTGCCCAGCACCGAGGTCACGCTCAGCTCGCTGCCATTGATGTCCACCACCTGCAGCATGGCGCCGACGATGATGATGCCGGAGATGGCGTTGGTGACGGCCATCAGCGGCGTGTGCAGCGCCGGGGTGACGTTCCACACCACGTGGTAGCCGACGAACACGGCGAGGACAAAGATGGTGAAGCTGGTGATGAACGGATCAACCATGAGAGGTCTCCTTCTTGGCGGCTGGGGCCACGTTGGCCGCAGGGAAGCGCACTTCGCCGGCGTGGGTGACCAGGGTGGCTGCCAGCAGGTCGTCTTCCAGATTGAGGGTGTAGCCTTCCTTGCTCAGCATCAGGCCGAGGAAGGTGAACAGGTTCTTCGCGTACAGGCTGGAGGCGTCGGCCGCCACCAGGGCCGGCAGGTTGGTGCTGCCCACCACGGTGACGCCGTTGTCGGTGGTGATCACCTCGCCCGGCACCGTTTGCGCGCAGTTGCCGCCGGCTTCGGCGGCGAGGTCGATGATCACGCTGCCCGGCTTCATCGCCTGCACCACCTCGGCGCTGATCAGCGTCGGCGCCTTCTTGCCCGGAATCAGCGCGGTGGTGATGATGATGTCGGCCGCTCGCGCGTGCTTGGCCACCAGCTCGGCCTGCCGCTGCTTGTAGTCGTCGGACATCTCCTTGGCGTAGACGCCGTCGTTGGCTTTTTTCTCCTCCTCGCTCATCGGCACTTCGATGAACTTGCCGCCCAGCGATTCCACCTGTTCCTTGGTCGAGGCGCGTACGTCGGTGGCTTCCACCACCGCGCCGAGGCGCTTGGCGGTGGCAATCGCCTGCAGGCCGGCGACGCCGACACCCATGATCAGCACCCGCGCCGGTTTCACGGTGCCGGCGGCGGTCATCAGCATCGGCATGAAGCGCGGGTAGTAGTGGGTGGCCAAGAGCACCGCGCGGTAGCCGGCGATGTTGTTCTGGCTGGACAGCACGTCCATGCTCTGCGCGCGGGTGGTACGCGGCAGCAGCTCCATGGCAAAGGCCGACACTTTCTTGGCCGCCAGCAGCGGGAAGGTGTCGTTGTGGTACGGCGCCAGCTGGCCGATCAGCACCGCGCCGTCCTTCAGCTCGGCAATGGCATCGGCGGGCAGCGGGCGCACGGTGAGCACGATGTCGCCCTGGCCCAGCGCCGCGGCGCGCGATGCGGCCAACGTTGCGCCGGCCTCGACATAGGCCGCATCCGGTGCCGCGGCATGCCGCCCGGCCCCGGCCTCGATCACCACGGAGTGACCCATGGCGACGAGTTTCTTCACCGTTTCCGGTGTCGCGGCCACGCGGTGTTCACCTGCCAGCCGTTCGGCGGCAATAGCGATTTGCATGGTCTTCCTTTCTGCAAATGTTGAATGAAAAATGTAAAAACGACAGAGATAGCGAACGCCCGTGCGAGGCTTAATTTCGAACGAGCGTTTGAATTGGTAATTAATCACAAATTTGTGATTTGGCGCAATGCTTTTACATAAAAGCGACATCCGGTTGCCGGCGTTGGCCGCCGGGCACGTTGCAGTTGGCTATAGGAATACTGTCTGACAGTTTTTTAATCAAATGATTTGACGATGTATTTTCATCAATCACGGCTTGATAGCACACAACTGTTGCCATTTTTGTACGTTGCTGCGGGGCAACATCCGGACGCCGTGGCGATGCTTGCCGCCGGCCGGCAGCCAGGGTTGGCCGCATTTCTCATGTCAAAACGATTTATTGCGCCGCAATAGCCGTTTCAGTAAACCGTTTTGCCTGCCATGCTGTAAACAAGGGCTTACGCTTAAGGGATAACGCTAAGCGCCACTGACCAAACCCCTGATCCTGCGTTGTGCCGCCTTGCCGTACGACTGGTACTGTCAGAGTCGGCGCGCCTTGGCTCAGGTGCGCTGCGAGGTTTTGTTAGCGGTGCCAAGTCGCCGACCGGCGACATTCTCACGACAAGGAGACGCTCATGCATTGGCCTTATCCGGTGGGGTTTGCCCACCGCCTCGGTGGCGCGCTGGCGCCGGAAAACACGCTCGCCGGCCTGCTGTTGGCACACCGGCTGGGGGTGACGGCGGTGGAGTGCGACGTGCAGCTCAGCGCCGACGGTGTGGCGGTGATCGCCCACGACGCCGAGCTGGAGCGCACCACCAGCGGCAACGGCGCACTGGCGGCGCACACCGCGGCAGTGCTGCTGCAGCTGGATGCCGGCCGTCATCACCATCCGGCGTTTGCCGGCGAGGCGCTGCCCAGCCTGCAGCAACTGGCCGCCACGCTGCGGCGGCTGGGCATGGCGGTCAATCTGGAGCTGAAGCCGGCTGGCGACGCGCGACAGATGGGGCAGCTGTGCGCGGCGCAGATCCGCCAGCACTGGCAGGGCGCGGCGCTGTTGCCGCTGGTGTCGTCATTCAGTGCCGAGGCGCTGGCCGGGGTACGCCAGGCGGCACCGGAGCTGCCGCTGGCGCTGCTGGTGGAAGAGCTGAACCCGGCGCTGGTGGCACAGGCGCAGGCGCTGGGTTGCCGGGCGCTGCATGTCTGCCACCGTGCGCTGAGCGCGGAGTGGGTGGCGCAGCTGCACGGCCTCGGCCTGGCGGTGATGGCGTGGACGGTGAACCAGCCGCAGGAGATGCAGTGCCTGCGTCAGTGGGGGGTCGACATGCTGTGCAGCGACCGTCCCGACCGCTTCGACCCGGCGTGGGCGGCCTGAACGGCAGCGCCGTCCAGAATGCGCCGCACGCTGCCATCGCGCAGCATCTGCTGTAATTGTGCCGCCAGTCGCGGTTTGGCGGCCTGTACCGCCGGCGACAGCCGTGACAGCGCGATGCGGCGCGGCAGCTCGCCGGGAAACTGCAATTCGGCGCGGCGGTACTGCCTGGCGCCCAGCTCCCGGCTCAGCTGGCGGCCCTGTTGTGCATTGATCAGCAGCACGTCGAAACGCTTCGCCGCCAGCTTGCGCAGCGCCAGCCTGGCACTGGGCGCGGCATCGCGGCGCATCAGCCTGTCGTCATCAAAACGCTGGAAATAGCTGGCGCCTTCCACCACCCCGACACGCAGCGCATACAGGTCGTCGTAGTGCCGGATCGGGCGCGGATCGTCGTGCCGTTGCAACACCATGGTGGCGGTAGGCGGCGCGAACGGCGGGTCGAGGAAATCCAGATAGCGGTCGCGTTCGGCATTGCCGCGGATGCCGATGCTGAGATCGGCCTGGCCGCGCTGCAGCAGCGCCAGGCAGCGTTGCAGCGGGCAGTGCACGATGTCGAGTTGCACGCCGCTGCGCCGTGCCAGCTCCTGCAGCAGCACGGTATAGGGGCCGCCCGGCTTGCCGTCGGCGTCCACGGTCTTGTACGGCTCGAAACGGCTGAAGGCGTACACCAGCGTCGGGGCGGGCGTGATGGCGGCACTGGCGGGCGGGGCCAGCCACAGCAGGGGCAGGGCAAACAGCAGGGTGCGGACGATCATGGGCAGGGGCTGGGCAAGGGTTGGCAACGTGGCGTGTTGCCTCCCGCCGTGGCGGGAGGGTACGCCGTGGCACAGCGTAACACGCCGTACCGGCTTGCCGACGGCAACGTATCTCTTTGACATGGTTGCGGCCAACCCCGGCGCGGATGCCGGCGTTGATATTGGCGCTGACGTTGGCCGCGGGCGGCCACGACGGCCGCGCCCGCGCCCGTTACTGCCTCAGCCGGCCGACCACACCACCGGGAACCAGTCCTCGCGCAGCCGTTCGCCGTGGCGCTGGTTGATGCCGGGGAAGGGCGGCGAGGTGCGTCCCGGGCGTTCGACGAAGCACACGTCGTCGCCGAGGAAACGGGCGGAGAAGGCGCGGCGGCGGTTGCCGCCCTGGTTGCCGGCGGCGCCGTGCACGGTGCGGAAATCGAACAGCACCGCGTCGCCCGGCTCCAGCTCCGGCGCCAGGATGGTGTAGCTGCCGTCCTCCACATCCGGCATCTCCATGTAGTCATCGTCGCCGGCGAAGAAATTCTCGTTGCTGGCCCAGCGCTTGGGGCGCACCAGCTTGGGCCAGCGGTGCGAGCCGAGCACCACGCGCAGCGTGTTGTCCTGCGTCACCGGATCCAGCGGAATCCAGTAGCTGGCAGTCTGCGCGCCGTCGACGCAGTAGTAGGGGATGTCCTGATGCCACGGCGTGGCCTTGGCGGTACCCGGCTCCTTCACCAGGATGTGCTCATGGAAGATCTGCACCTGGCGCGCGCCCATCAGCTGCCCGGCCAGCGCCGCCGCCGGTGACTGGTGGATGAAGCGGGAAAACGGTTCGATACGCTGCCAGTTGCAGTAATCCTCGAAGAAACGACCACGTTCATTGTTGCCGACATTCTCGATGGCGAACGGGCCGGGGGCGGCCAGTACCTGTTCGAAACCGTCGCGCAGCGGTTCTATCCAGTCGCGGAACACGCCGCGCAGTACGATGACGCCGTCGCGCTGGAACGCCGCGATCTGTTCATTACCGATAGTGACTGCCTGCATCTGTGACTCCTTGCTTGCGGTGGGGAATGCCGGGTTGGCCGCCTCAGTATCGGATCTGGCGCTATCATAATAAAAATATATATTTCCTATTTTTCATTATTGGAAAACATGATCAATTTCTCGTTGCGCCAGCTGCAGTACTTCGTCGCCACCGTCGAGCATGGCGGCGTCAGCGCCGCCGCGCGCGCCTGCCACGTGTCGCAACCGTCGGTGTCGCTGGCCATCGCGCAACTGGAGACGGCGCTCGGCAGCGCGCTGTTCCGCCGCCAGGCCAGCCGCGGCGTGGAGCTGACCGCCGCCGGCCAGCGCGTGCTGGCGCAGGCGCGCGATATCCTCGGCCAGGCGGCGGCCCTCGGTGCAGGCGCCAGCAGTGGCGAGCTGCGCGGCCAGTTGTCGCTGATCTGCTTCCAGGATCTCGGCCCCTACTTTGCGCCGCGGCTGCTGGCCGGTTTTCGCGCACGCCATCCGCAAGTGGCGGTCACGCTGCTGGAAGGCGATCTGGCCACGGTGCAGCGCGCGCTGCGCAGCGGCAAGGCGGAACTGGCGCTGACCTACGAGCTGGCCATCGACGCGCAGATGGCGCGCTGCACGCTGGCCGAGCTGGCGCCGTACGCGCTGCTGCCGGCCGACCATCCGCTGGCGGCGCAGGACAAGGTGTCGCTGGCGCAGCTGGCCGCCCAGCCGCTGGTGCTGGAGGACATCCCGCACACCCGTGAGTACCTGCTGTCGCTGTTCTGGCAGCAGCAGCTGACGCCGCGCATCGCACAGACGGTGCAGAGCTTCGAGATGCAGCGCGGGCTGGTGGCGCACGGCCAGGGTGTGGCGCTGTCGTGCACCCGCCCGGCCGGCGACTGCAGCTACGACGGCACGGCCATCGCCTGCCGTCCGCTGGCGGAAGCGCTGCCGGCGCAGCGGGTGGTGCTGGCGCAGGCAGCGGGGGCGGAGGCGTCACCGCTGGTGGCGGCCTTTGTCGCGTCGGCGCTGGCGGTGGGCTGAGGCAGGGCAGACAGAAACAATCCGCCACGCGGGCGGATTGCTGGTCAGGGAGGCGCCGCCGCGGGGGCGGCGCGGGATGGCGGTGGCTTAATGCAGTGCCGGCAGGCCATGGTCGGCGTGCAGCATGTGCAACAGCTCGCTGGTGTGGCGGCTGGACAGCTGCGGCAGGCGGTGCGACAGCAGGCCGTTGCTGATGGCATGAAACAGCGCACGGCTGTCGCCGCTCAGGCTACGCAGCTCGGCGAAGCCCAGCGTTTTCACGCCCTGCCGCGAACCCATCATCAGCCAGAAGCCGGCCAGCACGGCACGGTCGCGCCCGCCGCGAATACTCTTCAGTTTTGCCATTATCTCGTTTTCTGTCATAGCCGGACCTCAGCGTGATGGCAGGCGTGGGTGCCTGCGGCTGCCGCATCATCATGATGCGGCAACGCCGGGCCCGCAGCGGGCCCGACAGCCACACTGCGCCGCCCGCTGGCGGCGGTCGGTGCGCTAGCCCGCATAGCGGCGCCGCGCAGCGGCAGACAGCAAACACCCGCCATGGCGGCGGGTGCTTGCGGGGTACGGTTGCGGCAGGGCGGGGCGCTTACTTGCCGATGCAGAAGCGCGAAAAGATGACGCCGAGCAGGTCGTCGGGGGTGAAGCGGCCGGTGATCTCCGACAGCGCGTTCTGTGCCATGCGCAGCTCCTCGGCGAAGATCTCCACCTGCTGCCAGTCCTGTGCGGCGAGGTCGAGATGGCCGGCGGCGCGGGCGATGGCGTCCAGATGGCGTTCGCGCGCCAGAAACACGCCCTCGCTGTCGCCCTGATAGCCGATCATCTCCAGCAGCAGCGCGCGCAGGTCGTCGACGCCGGCGTGGGTGCGGGCGGACAGGCGCACCACCGGGTGGCCATCTTCCTCGCTGCGGCCAACCTCGCCGCCGGACAGGTCCACCTTGTTGAACACGTGCACGCGCGGCAGGCGCGGCGGCAGCTTGCCGAGAATGGCCTCGACCTCCGGCACGATGCCGTCGCGGCTGTCGACCAGCACCAGCGCCACGTCGGCGCGTTCCACCGCCTGCCAGGTGCGTTCGATGCCGATTTTCTCCACCACGTCGTCGGTGTCGCGCAGGCCGGCGGTATCGATGATGTGCACCGGCACGCCGTCGATGACGATCTCCTCGCGCACGGTGTCGCGGGTGGTGCCGGCGATGTCGGTGACGATGGCGATGTCGTCGCCGGCCAGCGCGTTCATCAGGCTGGATTTGCCGACGTTGGGCTGGCCGACCAGCACCACGTGCATGCCTTCGCGCAGCAGCGCGCCCTGGCGGGCGGTGGCCTGCACCTTGCCCAGCTGGCCGCGCAGGCGCTGCAGCTTGCCGACGGCGTCGGCTTTTTCGAGGAAGTCGATGTCTTCCTCGGGGAAGTCCAGCGTCGCCTCCACCAGCATGCGCAGCGTGATCAGCTCGTCGACCAGGGTGTGGATCTCGCCGGAGAAGGCGCCCTTCAGCGATTTCAGCGCGCTGCGGGCGGCGCTTTCGCTGGCGGCGTCGATCAGGTCGGCGACACTCTCCGCCTGCGCCAGATCCAGCTTGTCGTTGAGAAAGGCGCGCTTGGTGAATTCGCCGGGTTCGGCGAGGCGCGCGCCCAGCTCGACGCAGCGCGACAGCAGCATCTTCAGCACCACCGGGCCGCCGTGGCCCTGCAGCTCGATCACGTCCTCGCCGGTAAAGCTGTTCGGGCCGGGGAAGTACAGCAGCAGGCCGTTGTCGATCGGCGTGCCGTCGGCGGCGACAAAATCGGTATAGGTGGCATAGCGCGGCTTGGGCGTCTTGCCGCCGCTGAGGGCCTGGGCCAGCGGCAGCAGCGCGCGGCCGGAGATGCGCACCACGCCGACGCCGCCGCGGCCGGGGGCGGTGGCAACGGCACAGATGGTGCTGGGAGTGTAGGCAAGGTTCATCGCGGGGTCCGTCGGGTCGGTTGCTTGCGGCCAACGTTGGCCGCAAGGCGAAGGTGTCGAGGCAAGCGGTGCGCGCTTGGCTGGAGACCCTCAACAAGGCAAAAAGCCCGGCCATGACGGCCGGGCTTTGATTTTACGCCAGCTTGGCGGCTGCTTACGATTGCAGTGCCAGTTTGCGGGCTTTTTCGATGCTCTGGTTCACATACCACTGCTGTGTGATCGACAGCAGGTTGTTGACTACCCAGTACAGCACCAGGCCGGCCGGGAAGAAGAAGAACATCACCGAGAACGCTACCGGCATGATCTTCATCATCTTCGCCTGCATCGGATCGGCCGGCGGCGGGTTGAGGAAGGTCTGCGCGAACATGGTGATCGCCATCAGCGCCGGCAGGATGTAGTACGGGTCCGGACGGGCCAGGTCGGCGATGTACAGCCAGTCAGCCTGGCGCAGCTCGACCGAGGCCAGCAGCGCCCAGTACAGGCCGATGAACACCGGGATCTGGATCAGCATCGGCAGGCAGCCGCCGAGCGGATTGACCTTCTCGGTCTTGTACATTTCCATCACCGCCTGCTGGAACTTCATGCGGTCGTCGCCGAACTGCTGCTTCAGGTTTTCCAGACGCGGTGCCAGCACCTTCATCTTCGCCATCGAGCGGTAGGAGGCGGCGGTCAGCGGATAGAACACCGCCTTCACGATCAGCGTCAGCAGGATGATGGCCCAGCCCCAGTTCTGCACCATGGAGTGCAGCTTGGTCAGCAGCCAGAACAGCGGCGAGGCGAAGATGTGCACCATGCCGAAGTCCTTGGCGAACTCCATGCCGTCGGCCACCTTGGTAATGGTGTTGTACTCTTCCGGGCCGGCGTACAGCGGTACCGTGATGCTGGCGCTCTGGCCGGCCGCGATCGGTGCCACGTTGACCATGGCGGCGGCGGAGTAGGCGCCGTTCTTCGGTTCCAGCTGGAACTGGCAGGCCTGCGCGTTGGCGCATACCGATTTGCCGTCCAGCGGTTTCAGGATCCAGGCGCTCATGAAGTAGTGCTGCAGCATCGCTACCCAGCCGTTGTCGGCGCTCTTCACGTACTCGGCCTTGCCCTTGTCCAGATCGGAGAAGGCGACCTTCTGGAAGGTGCCTTCGGTGGTGTAGACCGCCGGGCCGGTGAAGGTCTGTGCGAAGCGGCTTTCGCCTTCCGGTGCCTTGCCGTCACGCAGCAGGCGGAAGTAGGCGGTGCTGGCCAGCGGCGTGGTGCCGGCGTTGACGATGTCGTAACGCACATCGATCAGGTAGCTGCCCTTGTGGAAGGTGTACACCTTGCTCACCTTGACGCCATTGGCTTCCGGCGCGGTCAGCTTGATCTCGACCTTGTCGCCTTGCAGCGTGTAGGCGGTCTTTTCGGCGCTGAACACGGTCTTGTGGGTCGGCAGCGCGGCGTTGCCGGCGGCGATCAGGCCGGTCTGCGCCACGTACAGGTGGGCGCCCTTGTCGGTAAACAGCTCGAACGGCTTGCTGGCGTCTTCCGCCGCATTGTGCTTGAGCAGTTGCAGGCTGCGCAGATCGCCACCGGTGGTGTCGATTTCGGCCTTGACCAGGTCGGTGGTGACGGTGATGCGCTGGCCGCGGCTCAGGCTGCTGCTGTCGGCAGGCTGGGCGACGTTGCTGGCGTTGGCGGCAGGGGTATCGCTACTGCTCGCGGCTGTGCTGGCTTGCTGTGTCACGGCAGGCTTGGCGACGGGTTTCGGCGCAAAGTATTCTTGCCATAGCAACAGGATGCTGAATGACAGCGCGATAAAGATGATCAGTCGTTTGGAATCCATCTTACTTACCGGAAAAGTCAGGGAACCGGGTCATGGCCGCTGCCACCGAGCGGGTGGCAACGACTAATCCGTCGTATCGCTAGCCAGCTGCCCTTGATCACGCCGTGCTTTTGCAATGCCTCGATGGCATAGCCGGAGCAGGTTGGCTGATACCGGCAACGCGGCGGCAGCCAGGGGCTGATCGCCAGCTGGTAAAAGCGGATCAAGAGGACGAAGAGTCGCGACATCGGGCTAGTTTAGCAAAGAGCGCAGCCAATGCCTTTACCGCTTCGTGATATTCGCCGCGATAGTAGGCCTGGCGTGATCTGACGACAAAATCCATCGGCGGCAGATCATGACGGTGCAGCCGAAACCACTCGCGCACGGTGCGCTTGATGTAGTTGCGGCGGTTGGCGCGTTTGGCCACCTTCTTGCCGACCACCAGACCGAGACGGGCGTGGGTCAGACCGTTCGGGCGGGCATACACCTGGAACAATTGGTTACTGCGCGCGTTGCGCAAATGAAAAACGGATGAGAACTCATCCGTTTTTAAAAGCCGGTGCGCACGGCGAAATGTGTTGTCCAAGCGTTATACAGCCAGACGCTTGCGACCTTTGGCGCGACGGGCGGCCAGAACGGCGCGACCACCACGGGTCTTGGAGCGAACGAGGAAGCCGTGGGTACGCTTGCGGCGGGTAGTGGAAGGCTGGTAAGTACGTTTCATGATAATTTTCCTGTTTCGAAACGGAAATAAACGCGTGATTACATAGATAAATGCCGGAATTGTCAACCTAATTAACAGTTTGCGGCCCCGATTGTTGGCGATGCTGTGGTGCGGGCGGCGATCCGGCCACTGTCGTTCGCCATCGTTGCGGGCGGCGGCGATATTTTGCCGGTGCTGTGGATAACTTTTGGCAAAGCCAGTAGAATGTATCGCTTGTGACCCTGTCCACCGGACGGCATCGGCAGCGCCGGATCGCCGCCCGCCAGACACCAGAGACAGGGCGACTCCACACCAAACATCGTGACTGCCGCCCGACACCCGCCGCGCGCGCAGCCTCCCCGCCGCCCCCGAACTACCCGTTAGTCTGCGGCGGCATTTCGTTTTTAACATGAAGCATTGATGACTGAACCGGAAAACTTCTGGCCTGCGTGCCTGACGCGTCTTGAGGAAGAACTGTCCTCGCAGCAATTCAACACCTGGATCCGCCCGCTCTCTGCCGAGGCCGGCGACGAGGGTGTGGTGCTGTACGCGCCAAACCGCTTTATCCTGCAGTTCATTAAGGATCGTTTCCTCGCGCGCATCGAGGCGCTGGCGATCGAACTGCTGGGCGAAGTGTCGGTGGAGCTGCGCATTGGCGCCGCCGCCGGGGCACCGGTCGCGGTGGCGCGTCCGGCGCCGGCCAGCAGTGCGCCGCGCAGCAACGGCACCCCTGCCGCCAGCGTCGATGTGGAAAGCGCGGTGGCCAAGGTCGCCGCCAACGCCCCGGCGGTAGCGCCGACGGCGAAGCAGACCGCGGTCAAGGCCATTGGCGGCGGCCACGAGAGCACCCGCCTGAATCCGAGCTTCACCTTCGACACGCTGGTCACCGGTAAGGGCAACCAGCTGGCGCGCGCCGCGGCGATGCAGATTGCCGAGAACCCGGGCGACCCGGCCTACAACCCGCTGTTCGTGTACGGCGGTGTCGGTCTCGGTAAGACGCACTTGATTCAGGCCATCGGCAACCACGTCTACCTGAAGAATCCGCAGGCCAAGATCCGCTACATCCACGCCGAGCGTTATGTAGCCGACATCATGCGCGCCTACCAGCACAAGGCCTTCGACGAGTTCAAGCGCTACTACCATAGCCTGGACCTGCTGCTGATCGACGACATCCAGTTCTTCGCCGGCAAGAACCGCACCCAGGAAGAGTTCTTCTACGCCTTCAACGCGCTGATCGAGGGCGGCAAGCAGGTGATCATGACCTGCGACAGCTACCCCAAGCAGATCGAGGGCATGGAAGAGCGCCTGATCTCGCGCTTCAGCTGGGGCCTGACCGTGGAAATCCAGCCGCCGGAGCTGGAAATGCGCGTCGCCATCCTGATGAAGAAGGCCGAGGCCGACAATACCAAGCTCGACCACAACGTCGCCTTCTTCATTGCCCAGAACGTGCGCAGCAACGTGCGCGAGCTGGAAGGCGCGCTGAAGCGCGTGGTGGCCTACGCCCGTTTCAGCAACCAGAGCATCACCATGGAGCTGGTCAAGGAAGCGCTGAAGGACATCCTCGCCGCCGGCAACCGCCAGGTCACCATCGAGACCATCCAGAAGACGGTGGCCGACTACTACAAGATCAAGCTGTCCGACATGCACAGCAAGAAGCGCTCGCGTGACATCGCGCGGCCGCGGCAGGTGGCGATGACGCTGGCCAAGGAGCTGACCTCGCTCAGCTTGCCGAACATCGGCGACGCCTTCGGCGGCCGCGACCACACCACCGTGCTGCACGCCTGCAAGACCATTGCCGAAATGCGCGGTAATGACAGCGAAATCGCGCACGATTACGATACGTTGCTCGCGATGTTGCGCAACTGATTCATTTGATAACGACACTGTAACCCTTCGGGAGTCCGCACATGCTGATTCTGCAAGCCGAACGCGATGCCCTGCTCAAGCCACTGCTGGCTGTTACCGGCATCGTCGAGCGCCGTCACACCCTGCCCATTCTGTCGAATGTGCTGATCGAAAAACAGGCAGGAGCCGTCAGCTTCCTGGCGACCGACCTGGAAATCCAGATCACCACCGCCAGCCCGGACGACATCGCCGGCGACGCGTTCCGCCTGACCACCTCGGCGAAAAAGCTGCAGGACATCCTGCGCGCCATTCCCGGCAACAGCATGGTCACGCTGGAACAGCAGGACGGCCGCCTGATGCTGAAGGCCGGCAAGAGCCGCTTCAACCTGCAGACGCTGCCGGCGGACGACTTCCCGCTGCTGTCGGCCGGCAGTGCCGCGCAAGCCAGCTTCAGCCTGAGCCAGCGCGACCTGAAGCGCCTGATCTCGCAGGTGCAGTACGCGATGGCGGTACAGGACATCCGTTACTACCTCAACGGCCTGCTGCTGCAGACCGAGGGCAACCAGGTGCGGCTGATCTCCACCGACGGCCACCGCCTGGCGTTTGCCAGCGCCGACATCGAGGCCAGCCTCGACAAGGCCGAGGTGATCCTGCCGCGCAAGACCATCCTCGAGCTGTACAAGCTGCTGCAGGACAGCGACGAGACCATCAACATCGAGCTGCTGTCCAACCAGGTGCGCTTCAGCTTCGGCAACACCGTGATCATCAGCAAGGTGGTCGACGGCAAGTTCCCCGACTACAACCGCGTGGTGCCGCTGGATAACGACAAGATCTTCCTGATCGAGCGCGTGACCTTCCTGCACGCGCTGCAGCGCGCCGCCATTCTCGCCAACGAGAAATTCCGCGGCGTGCGGCTGGTGCTAAAGCCGGGTGCGATGTCGATCCTGTGTACCAACAGCGAGCAGGAAGAAGCGCAGGAAGAACTGGAAATCGCCTACCAGGGCGGCGAGCTGGAAATCGGCTTCAACATCAACTACCTGCTGGACGTGCTGACCAACCTGTCGGCCGACACCCTGCAGATGGCGTTTGGCGACAGCGTGCGCTCCACGCTGGTCACCATCCCCGACAACAGCAACTTCAAGTATGTCGTGATGCCGATGCGCATCTGACGACAGGCCATCCGCCGCCGGCAACGGTGGCGGGCGGCATCGCACTGCGGCCAACCTTTGTCCAGCGTTGGCCGCACGCCGGTTAGGCCGGCACGGCAACAGTTTTCAACAGTGGGGCAACCGCCCCGGACGCACTGGCTGACAAAAGAGTGGTTTTATGAGCGAACAGGAATACGGCGCGGACAGTATTAAAGTCCTGAAGGGTCTGGATGCAGTACGCAAGCGCCCCGGCATGTACATTGGCGATACCCAGGACGGCACCGGTCTGCACCACATGGTGTTCGAAGTGCTGGACAACGCCATTGACGAAGCGCTGGCTGGCCACGCAGACACCATCAAAGTCACCATCCACCCCGACAACTCGATCTCGGTGGAAGACAACGGTCGCGGCATCCCCACTGACATCCACCCGGAAGAAGGCCGCTCCGCCGCCGAGGTGATCATGACCGTGCTGCACGCCGGCGGCAAATTCGACAGCAACAGCTACAAGATCTCCGGCGGCCTGCACGGCGTCGGCGTGTCGGTGGTCAACGCGCTGTCCGACTGGCTGAAGCTGAAAATCTGGCGCAACGGCCAGGTGCACGAAATGGAATTCCGCCGCGGTGAAGCCGTGGCGCCGCTGACCATGACCGGCCACACCACCTACCGTGGCACCGAAGTCACCTTCCGCGCCAGCGAAGAAACCTTCGGCGTCATCGAATTCCACTTCGACATCCTCGCCAAGCGCATCCGCGAACTGTCCTTCCTCAACCAGGGCGTGGCGATCACCCTGCTCGACAAGCGCAGCGGCAAGGAAGAAAGCTTCGCCTTCTCCGGCGGCGTCGCCGGCTTCGTGCAGTACATGAACCGCAACAAGTCGGTACTGCACCCGAAGACCTTTTACGCCACCGGCGAAAAGGACGGCATGACCGTGGAAGTGGCGATGCAGTGGAACGATTCCTACCAGGAAAACGTGCAGTGCTTCACCAACAACATCCCGCAGCGTGATGGCGGCAGCCACCTCACCGCACTGCGCCAGGTGATGACGCGCACCCTCAACGGCTACATCGAGGAATCCGATGCCGCCAAGAAGGCCAAGGTCGATACCAGCGGCGACGACATGCGCGAAGGCCTGACCTGCGTACTGTCGGTGAAGCTGCCGGACCCGAAATTCTCCAGCCAGACCAAGGACAAGCTGGTTTCCAGCGAAATCGGCCCGGTGGTCAACGAAGTGATCAGCGAAGCGCTGAAGGACTTCCTGATGGAAAACCCGGGCGACGCCAAGATCATCATCGGCAAGATCGTCGACGCCGCCCGCGCCCGCGAAGCCGCGCGCAAGGCGCGCGAGATCACCCGCCGCAAGGGCGTGATGGACGGCCTCGGCCTGCCCGGCAAACTGGCCGACTGCCAGGAAAAAGACCCGGCGATGTCCGAACTCTACCTGGTCGAGGGTGACTCCGCCGGCGGCTCTGCCAAGCAGGGCCGCGACCGCAAGTTCCAGGCCATCCTGCCGCTGAAGGGCAAGATCCTCAACGTCGAGCGCGCGCGCTTCGACAAGATGCTGCAAAGCCAGGAAGTCGCCACCCTGATCACCGCACTGGGCTGCGGCATCGGCAAGGACGAGTACAACCCGGACAAGCTGCGCTACCACCGCATCATCATCATGACCGACGCCGACGTCGACGGCGCCCACATCCGCACCCTGCTGCTGACCTTCTTCTACCGCCAGACGCCGGAGCTGGTCGAGCGCGGCCACATCTACATCGCGCAACCGCCGCTGTACAAGGCCAAGCACGGCAAGCAGGAACGCTACCTGAAGGACGACTACGAGCTGAACCAGTACCTGCTGCAACTGGCACTGGACAAGGCCGAACTGATCCCGGCCGCCGGCGAAGCCGCGCTGTCCGGCGACACGCTGGGCGAAGTGGCGCGCCAGTTCCTGCTCGCCCGCGCCGCCATCGATCGCGAAAGCCGCGTTGTCGATCCGCTGGTACTGCATGCCTTCCTCAAGGTTGGCCGCATCACCCTCGATAGCGAAGCCGCAGCCAACGCCGCCGTTGCCGCACTGGCTGCGGTACTGCCGCCGGAACTAATCCGCCTCAACGTGCTGCGCGACGACAAGAACGACGCCTGGATGCTGAAGATCACCCGCCAGCTGCACGGCAACGTGCTGGTCACCGCGCTGGACCAGGATTTCCTCGCCACCGCCGACTACGACATCCTGTGCCAGACCCGCGACATGCTGCACGGCCTGCTGCGTGACGGCGCCAGCGTCAAGCGCGGCGACACCGTGAAGCCGATCAGCGAATTCGGCGACGGCCTCGACTGGCTGCTGGGCGAAACCCGCAAGGGCCTGTCCATCCAGCGCTATAAGGGTCTGGGCGAGATGAACCCCGGCCAGCTGTGGGAAACCACCATGGACCCGACCGTGCGCCGCCTGCTGAAAGTGCGCATCGAAGACGCCATGGCCGCCGACGACGTGTTTACCACGCTGATGGGCGATAACGTGGAACCAAGACGTGCTTTCATCGAAAGCCACGCCTTGATTGCGCGGAACATCGACGTGTGATGTTGTAGGTGTACGTTCGCACAATTAATGCGACTTTTCGCACATTAGTGCTCACTGGTTCGCAGAGATAGTGCGCAAAAGCAGAAGCCCCCAGAGATGGGGGCTTCTGCTTTTGGGAAAAACATCACCGAAAGACACCTTGGAGCTAGAGTGTACTGACTAGCTCAAAATGCACACTCCACAAAACTGGAGGGACGTCGGCACGCCATAATGACAAATGGCATTTTTCATGTTAAAAGCTGTTATTCAAGCATCTAACAAATTAGATGTACTTCAGTCGAAAAGTCCATTCGGTATTACACAACTCCCCGAATGAACTCATCCGGTCTCAGCGCACGAAACCAACTTGACTCAAAAGTGTTCATCAACAACTCCCGTCGTTCGATAAACGCATTTGTATCTTGTCTATCCCACGCAGCTAAACACTCATCATCAACGAAATGTTCGGCGAGCCGCAGATGATCGTGTAAGTCTAGCGCCTTTTTCAGTAGATCTAATTCTTCTGATGGCCAGAGGAAGCGATTGCCAACCCTTGTACCGAGTTTGGGGAACAAAGAAACAATAGCCCTTGGTCCTCGGACATGAAGCAGTTCAATTTTGCCACACCCACTCGCGTAGCCATCTGCGAAATAACGCGCACGTGCATTCCGAAGATCGAGGTTTGGTAGAGGGCTGGGATTAGTACTACTGAACAAAAGCTCTGGCCATGGCTCACGCTTACCTGCCAACCCATTTCTAAGATGCCTCAGCGCCGCTTGCACACGATGAGTAGCCGCACTAGCAAAGCTTCCCCACGCCGTTGTAAGACCCCACCATCTTCTCAACCATTCAACATCTGGTAATTGATCTATCGCGAGATCATTCAGTGCGATTGCGGTGAGAGTCAACTGCATTTGGTATGGAACTGCCGCAGGCGTATGCACAAAGTTTGTTGCGGCCAGTACCATAGCTCGCTCCAAAAGCTCGGCTGGCTTACCTGCGAGTTCCGACTTCTCTCGGATTCTTCGAACAAGCAGATCACCGGTTGAACGGGCAAGGTCCATGCCAAGAAGGCCCTTCAAGACATTCAGGGTCTGCTGCTCACTTGCTGGCTCCCAGCCCTGTGGTAACACTCGATTACCCCATTGCTGTTCAAATATGTCGCGCAAGTCAAACTCATCACCCCATGTAAGCGCTGCGATCATATGAAACTCGGTCATAGGGACGCCCTGGCTATTCACCCGATGGAAAGTCCTGGTGGCAAGCTCAACATCATCGGTACTCAAAGGAATGATTGGGATTCGACACCATTGCATCGCATAAAGGACACCCTCCGCGATCTCTTGAAGACGGTCTATCTCAAGCGCAGAAATGTTTCCTTCTCGTTCTTTATTTCGAAAGTGCTGCCTGAGAGCAACCGCGTCTAGAAACAAGTGAAGTGGCAGGCAAGCCCATACCTCACCCGGGTTCCCCACCACAAAGTCATCTTGATCGAGGTCGAAGAAAATCGGTGTCGGTACGTCATCGTCCCCTGGCGTGGTCTGCAGCCCTCCCTTCGAGGGGATGTTTTGCGTCGAGAACGCCGCAAACAAGGTTGTGAGACGCTGATGTCCGTCAAGCAGATAACTAACAGTATGACCTTTGTCGATCGGCGGGATTGTTACGCCAGCGATTGTATCAAAGCACTTAAGCCGGGCCTGAGAAGTCCTCCAGACCAGCAAGCTTCCAATTGGAATGCCAGCGCGGAGCGAACGCAGGAGTTCAACACGGCGCTCGTCCCCCCAAATAAATGGGCGTTGAAAGCGAGGAACTTGGATGTGACCGGCCCTGACGTCAGCAAGCAACTTGGGTAAATCAATTACCTGCGGTTGGGAAACGTAGCTAGGAGTATCGTTCATTGGGGATCCTACATCGCATCTTGAAGCGCATCTGCCAACGCGTTCATTTCGGTGATGACATCGCTCGGCCAGAGATGAGACGATGAAATATTCATAAACTCGTCTGCGATTTTGCTACCAAAGCCATTCTCGAGAGCGGTAATGAGGGCTTGGGGCAACGATGTCCAAAACCCATCGCTGCGGCTCGCACGCACGACTTTATTTGAGTCTTGGGGAGAGACGCCATCGCCAGCCAACCCCTTCTTTAGGTTGTAAAAATGCGCCATAGTACCGACAGAGGTGTCGAACAGCGCTGAAGTCGCCGTTTGATTCACGGCATTGAGCACTGTTGATGGCAAGTAGTTCTCAATGGAGCGGCGATTGAGTCTGTGCCAACGCTGATCGGGCAGCATTTTACATGCGGTCTCAAACTGGTAGCCCTGACACCCATCACCACCGGGCGGTCTCCAGTCGACGTCTAGCTCCTTAGGATGCAGTCGGTCACTGTCAAACAAGTAGAAGGTTCTCCACCGTGCAACGGTATCGATACTAGAACCAGCAATGTCTTTTTCCATCGTAGATCCTCCTCCCATCGCAGGCACAATCCACCCTTTTTGGCACCACCCAGAGAACGAAGAAACCGTTGACTCAACAAACTTCCGGTCGGATTGATCATTCTCTAGAACTAAGCGTAAAGGGCGATTCACCAAGTCGAACACTGCACTGCCGCTAATGGTCCAAGGGGGATCTCCTACCACGTCTGGTGCCCCGTCCGGCGAAACAACTATCTTAAGTGCGTTGGAGCGACTCTGGGCCGAAGCTAGGCGGGTCCTGAAGTAGTCAACGTACAAGTTAAGATTGTTGTGGCACCATGTGAGCATCATCTGTGTGTCAGCCAAGAGAGCATGCTGCTCATGCTTCTCCAATATGACGAGAACCCTAAGCAAGTCACGTTTCCAGTTATCGTCATCTTTTTTCCAACATTCATCCGCAAACTCGATAATCATGAGGCTCTCCGCTGGGCTTGGAGTAGCTCATTCTTTAAATGCAGCAGATCACCGAAGGCATCGATGGGCCAACTACCACCGACTTGCCCTTTATCGTTCAAGGGTACTCGTTTTGCTATCGACACCGGATCTTCACGCCGTTCTACCCAGTAAAGCGCGACGTCATTGGCCGAAATGCGACTGGGCCGAACCGCGATAGCAAGCTGTGTCGCAGCCAATAACACTTCGGAGTGCGTCTCGATCAGTATCTGTGCACCTGCGGCTGCCGCAGCAGCTATAGAATTTGCTAGCGCCCGTTGAGCGTCGGTATGGAGGTGAAGTTCAGGCTGCTCTAGGCATACCACTCGCGGACCTAATTCGTTCGCCGCCCTAGCCATGGCGACCAGCGGAGCCAGAACCTGGGTAAGCCCCTCCCCAGTGTCAACAAGATTGATCAATGCTGACGGATTTGCAAGTGGCGCAACGTCGAGCCGAAAGTAGCCAGGGGCTACATCTGCGATCCGCAAGTCGAAACCAAGCTCACGAAAGAAGTCCACAACGAACCGGAGAGCATTTGCTTCTTTGGACGTGGGGGCGCTCCGAGCCCATTGATAGAGAAAACGGGCTACCCCTTCGCCCGTACAAGAGAGATTGCCTGGGGGGGAGGCGAGGCTTTTCTCGACGCGAGGAATTGCTGCACGAATACCCTGCAACCATTGTGTATCTAGCCTAAACTGCGAACGTGAACAACCGACTTTTTGCGCCCAGATGGCCTCCTCAACGGTAGGGAGCAGACCAGTAACGCCCGGGATTTGCCCCTGCCACGAACCGTCTCCATCATCCTCGAGAATCCAAGCACTGTCAGAGCATACAAGTTTGATAGCTTTCAGCTCACAAGTCTCTGGGAGTACGCCTCCACGAAACGCCCAGTTAGCATTATGCCCTTCGTCCCACGTGACTGTGACGTCAATGGAATGCCTGTGGCTGTTGATATGAGCAAGATCGCTCCAAAGCGCTTCCCGACCCACGGCCCCATCTAATATAGGGCCAGGGCGCTTGTTGTCTGCCATAGATTCTGAAATCCAAGGAAGAAGACGAAGAAGCGCACTCTTACCGGAACTATTCTCTCCGTAAAATAAAGTAAGTGGAGCTAACTCGATATACTGTTGCTCACGGAAGCCTTTATAGTTTCGAACTTCAAAAGAGCGAATAATCATTGAGAAACTCCCCGGAGCGACACGTCGGCCACATGGCCGCAGACAACTACCGCTATATGATGTTTATCCATTTGCTGCCTTAATATTCCGATCTCACCACCTAAATGGAGGTGAGCAAGTTCCAATTTCGATTGATAATAAATTTCCAATGCCAACTGCGGGAAAATATGAATACTCAAACGGAACTTTGTTGCTGTAATCGGGGACATTGCCCGTCGCATTGATCGTCAATAGGGTTCTGATCGACTATCCCTACGGGGTATGCACACATACAGAGACAGTTCTTCTATTGATACTCGCAATCCGCTGTTGTTATACAGGCAGGGCACGTGCTCCCGCAGATGGAGTACCATTTTAAATGGTATATCCATAGATGAGCACCATCCCATGCTGCACCTGCTTGCCTTCCGCCACGGCGAAAGCGATGCCAATGCCGGATCAGCTACCACTGACCCAGCAACCATCGCGCTGACAGAAACTGGGCATCGCCAGGCCCAAAACCTTGCCGATGCCTTCTCACTCCGGCCAGACCTCATCGTGGTTTCGCCCTTCTTGCGTGCTCAACAAACTGCTGCGCCACTGATGGCAAAGTTTGCTGATGTTCCTGTCGAAACCTGGCCCATCCACGAGTTCACCTATCTGTCACCGGCAAAGTGCTCAGGCATGACAGTAGCAACTCGTCGGCCAATGGTCGAGGCCTATTGGCATCGTGCCGATGCAGATTATGTCGATGGGGAGGGTGCTGAGAGTTTCGCCCAGCTGATGGGCCGTGTTTTTGATACGCAGCAAAGGCTGGCAAGCCTGGCTGGAACGGGGATACATAACGTCGCGATGGTGGGCCATGGGCAGTTTCTGCAGGCGCTACGCGCCGTCATGGACGGTACGATCACTGACGTCAGCAGCAAAACCATGCAGCTTTTCCGGCAGCTAGAGCATACACAGGCCATCCGTAATACAGCCGGCTTTACTGCCGCCTGGGACGGTGAAACCTGGCAAAACGTTACCCCGCTACCGGCACCGTAGCTGCAAAAGCATTGTACAAATACGACACTTTAAAGCCCTGATCTATCAGGGCTTTTTTCATGCCTTGCATATCAATGGATTGACATGGGGCATCTCCATTCATGGAAATGCCCCATGTCTAAAACGTCCCGTTCTCCGGCTTCGACAGCCGCGTCCAGGCTACGTAATCTTCTGGAATCACCACAATTTTCTTCAGGATTTCGCAGCCTGAAGTGTTGCATTTATCGCCATGACTCCGTTCTCAGACCTGCTATTCCAGCTCCGGCGTGCCCGTAGCCTGCGGCAAAAAGACCTGGCTGCCAGGCTGCACCTTGGCAGCAACTTCATCAGCGCCCTGGAAGTCGGGCGCAGGGATGCCCCGTCACCGGAAAGAGTTGACCAGATCGCACGTGCCCTGCAGCTAACCGCAGAGGAAACGGCCGCCCTGCAGTACGCGGCGAAGATTTCGCAGCGTCACCTTGAGTTGCCAGAGGAAACCAGCAAGGAGGAGTACGGCTTGTTGCATGAGCTGGTGGGGAGAGTCGGCCAGTTATCGGAGACACATATCGCGATGATCCGGCTGGTGATGCAGATGGCCGATGAACAGCACCGCACCGCCTTGAAGGAGAACAGCATGTAGAAAAGCAAAACGGACTACCTTGGGGAGGCAGTCCGTCGGAATAGGCTCAGAGCCATAGTGTGGAAACTTAAGTATCTGAGCCTTTCTCCTGGGGTGCAACCCCCGCCAATTCCCATTCCATTCCTAATCACCACCAGCCTGTGCTTTTTTCTGCACGCTGGTGACGAATCCTTGCGCCCTGGAGAAATGCATGAGTTCGATACTACAAGCCAAACCTGGCCACATTGCAGCAACCCCTGGACAGCAGTTCCACACCCGTGACCGCGAAGTGCTGCGGCATACCTATTCCAATATGTGCGCGGCGTTTTGCAGCCTGAAAAACGGCCGCATGGTGCATTCCGAAGGCCTGCTGGAGTTTGATGCTTTTCATTGGCTGGAAGCTTCGCCGGACGTAGTGGAGTACCGCGAACAGTGCCAGCAGATTTACTACCCCAACGGCAGCAGGATGCGACGCTATACCCCCGATATCGTCGCCACACTGACTAGCGGGGTATCGGTCTGCATCGAGGTCAAACCCTTCGCCAAAACCCTGGAAACCGACACCAAGCACCGCCTGGCCTGCCTGGCGGAGTTCTACCGTCGGCATCACCAACCGTTCGTTGTGCTGACAGACAAGTTCATCCGTCAGCAGCCTTGCCTGGCACAGTTACGCTGGCTATTCCAGAACGCCAGCTATGTGCAGCCAGGACAGCAGGAGGCACGCATGGCCTTGGGCAAGCTAGCCCGATACCTGCCGTGTTCTATCGCTACCGCGAACATCCACCTGACAGGGCAACGCATCAATGCCGAATATTTGATGCTGGCAGGTTACCTGCATGCCCTTGATGCGTCGGAACCACTGAGCTACGAAACGCTGATCGCATACGGCACCAGCGAAATGCAGTCACGGCTGGGGCAGCTGGATATCAGCCAGACCCTCTTCTGGACAGAACAAGAGGGGCGAGAAGATGCATAGCTATACCTGGAAAGTAGGCCAAGCCATCGCCCTGAAAGGGGCGGCGTTCACCATCAATCAGATCAGTGCCCACGAACAGATCGTACTGACCGACAATGCAACGGGGGCATTCTCGCTGCATCAGATGGCGGATTTGCTCAACAGCTATCGCCGGCAAGAGCTGTCCTTTCTGCCGTCAGTGACATCCTATCCAGTGCCGCAGCCTGACTGGACACGTCCCCTTGAAGATCTCCCTGAGAAGCAACTGAAAGCGGTTCTCAGATGCAAGTTCTACCTGGACTATCTGGGCAATCTGGAGGAGTTCTGCTCTCGCAGTACCATTCAATTGCAAATTCAACAGGCCGGTAAATCGTGCAACGACCCTGATCCTCCTCATCCCAGTACGGTATTCCGGTGGCACCGCAAGCTGATCAATGCCGGTGGCGACTACCGTGTACTGATACCGCAATTCCATCGGCGAGGGCCACACAAGCCGAGGATTGGGGAAGAGATCACCCACATGTTTCTCTCGGCCGTTGAAGAGGTATTCGAGCGTAGTCCATGCGCCACGATGTCAGACATTGAAGAACGGCTGCACAAGAAAATCCGCCTGGCCAACCTGACTCGCCCGACTGACAAACAGCTCAAACCGCCCCATATCTCGACGCTGTACCGCAAGTACGATCAACTTGAAGGCTTTCTGACGTATAGCTACGAGAATGGCAAGAACGTCGCCAAGCGCAAATACCGGCTGGTCAGGAAACAGATTCTGGTTTCCAACATTCTGGAACGGGTAGAGATCGACCATACCCAGCTTGATATTTTCCTGGTATGCGATGAAACCGGAATGGTACTGGGCAAAGCCACGCTTACCCTCGTCGTGGATTGCTACAGCCGCATGCCTCTCGGCTACTACATCAGTTTCGGAGGTGGCTCGACCCAAGCAGTCATGGGGGCGCTGCGCCACGCCATCCTGCCGAAAGAGCCCGCCAAGGCCGTGATTCCGGGCTTGATCGTACAAAACCATTGGCCATGCTATAGCCTTTTCTACAATCTGGTGACAGACAACGGGCCGGAATTTCACAGCCTTGCCTTGGCGTCCACTGCGTTGGATCTGGGTTTTAACCTGGTGTTCTGCAGGGTCAGGGAGCCGTGGCTGAAGGGCACGATTGAACGGCTGATCAAGACGGTGAACTACAGCTTTGTCCACAAACTGCCTGGTACGTCGATGGCGTACTACATGGAACGCGGTGAATACAAGCCGGAAGAACATGCCCTGCTGACGCTGGGGGAGTTCAAGCATGCTTTTGAGAAGTGGCTATTGGACATCTATGCCCACACCGTTAATAGCGATACCCACGCCACACCCTGGAATCGATGGCAAGAAGGTCTGCTCAGACACAAACCCCGTTTGCCGGCGGATATGAGCGTATTAAATCGCCGGATCGGTAAAGTCATCGAGCGCATGCTTCGACGTGAAGGCTTCGAAATTAACCATATCCGCTACTCCAGCCCCGTACTGGAGCAGGCGTTGCGGCAGTTTGGCTTTGGTATCAAGTATCGCATCTGCTACAACCCCGAAGACCTGGGCAGTATCGAAGTCTGGCTACCCAACAGCCAGGATCCGCTGACCATTCCGGCCGTTGATCAACGCTATGCCAAAGGCCTGACGGAACTGCAGCACAAGCACATCATTGCCAGGGTACTTGCAGCAGCACAATCCCCAGAGGATCGAGAGGTGCTGATGACCCGCAAGATTGAGTTGTCTGACTCGATTGATACGCTGCAGGAGAGTAAAAAGCAGCGCAATCGCCATAAGGCGGCCCACCTCAAAGGCAAAACCAGCAGCACGCCGGAACGTGAGTTCACGATTGATGCCACCGCCACCCCGTCCCAGCCAACGGGTAGCCCGCCCCACGCTCATCTGTCACCCATCGATGATTTGGAGGATGAGTTCATGGGCAGCCCCATCGGGCTGTTCCCGGTGCATGGCCCACTACACCAGGAGGCACATGTATGACAAAGATTACACCAGAAGCCATATTGGCCAGCGTGTATCAGGACTTCCCGGCATTCTTGCAGGCCAAACAAAAAATCCAGGAAAACCTCACGCTATATCAGCAAACAGGCATCGCCCGACACTTGCTGGTAACCGGCGAAAGTGGCACAGGCAAAACCACCCTCGCCAGGCTGTTTGCCGATAGTTATCTACCTGTCGATACACCGGAGGCCACTACTTTCCCCGTGTTGTCGCTCAGTGTGCCGGCCAGCGCCACCATCGGGGCAATGGCCGAGGCGCTCCTGAATGCGATGGGCCTGCAAAAGAAGGCCGAAAACAACACCCGAAGTACCGCCCAGATTGTCCGGCTGATCAAGAACTGCCAGGTGCAGATGATCATCATCGACGAGGTACAGCACATCCTGGAAAAGGGGACAGAACGCACGCAGTATCAGGTAGCCGACTGGCTCAAAAGCCTGATCGACGCCAGCGGCGTTCCCTTCGTTTTGTTCGGCCTTCCGCACACGGCTGGGTTGCTCGGTATCAATGAACAACTGCGCCGGCGTTTTCTGCAATCGTCACGTCTGGAAATCACCGAACACGCCGGTTACAGCAAGGAGCGCATCTGCCTGGAGTTGTTCAAAGGCATGCTGGATTATCAGCAGGTCACACTGTCAGTCGATAGCTGGGCAGACCTGGCCAGACGCCTGGCTTTTGCCAGCAACATGCGAATCGGCTACCTCAAGATTCTGGCGATTGGTGCGCTGCGCCTCGCCCAGCAGGAATGCCGGCAAACTGTTGGCTACGACGTCCTGCAGCGGGCCTTTGCCGAACAAGTCTGGCCAGATGCCAACGCCGAGCTGAACCCGTTCTCCATGTCATTCTGCGGGCGAGAATTGAAGCTGGTCGGAGAGCCATTCGCCCAAGCCAATATGGCACCGAAGGTACAACGCAGGAGGGCTGCATGATGTTGCCCATCCGTCCCAAACCTCGTCATCACGAGCACTGTTTCGGGTATCTCGAACGGCTGGCGTTCATCAATGGTTTCCACACAGTCAGCGGGCTGACGGCATACATCAAGATCGTACATGGCAACAGTAACTTCGGACTCGCCCAGGCCATCAATACGACGGAACGCTTCCGACTGCGAGGTATGCCACCGACAGGCTTTTCTCTTTATACCGATAGCTACGGCAATGCGTCACATCAGGTCGCTATCACCGACTACAAGGTTTGCCCCGAGTGTTGGAAGATCGATCCTTGGGTCAGGCCGAGCTGGGGACTTCGCTTGAACTGGACTTGCCATCACCATCATTGCTGGCTTGTCGCTGCTGAATCGTTGGAGGCGACACGCGACTGCTCATGGCTGGGTACGTTGCCAGAGGCCGGTGAGTCTTGCGATACCGTTGCCGCCTCCTTTGGCCAGCTGATTGATGGATCATGTGTCGGCCAACCGTGGCATAGCGATGTGCTCCCTATTGTGACCCATTATCCCGAACCCATGCAGGTATGCCACCTGATCACCAAGCTGGGCAGATTCTGGCTAGAAACCACCAGAAATGCACCCTCCAGCCATTACATGCTGAATGGATCGGTAGGTCGGCTCGTATTTGAAGCTGCCATCGAACTTCTGAATGATTGGCCCAGAAATCTGTACCACTGCCTTGATCTGCTTTACGAACGCGCACCGAATGATTTCAGCTTACAGCGAGTGATGGGCTGCTGGATGCGGATAGCTTACATCTACTGCAGTGCACCGATCTTCGAACCACTACGTACCGCAACCGAGCGCTATATCCACCGCAACTGGAAAGGCAGTCTCAACGAGAAAAACCGCAGGCTGCCACCGCATATTATCGAGAGCCATCCCCGGCTAAATAAGCGGGCCATCATGGAAAAGTACTCTCGCAGGGCAGTACGGCTGGTGCTGAACATGCCGAATGCGTTTGATGTGCAATTTGCTGGTACAGACCACAACAAGCCATTTACTGCCGACTTCGCAGCACTGGTGGATCGCTGTCAGCTAGATGAACACACTGGCCATGACTTGAAGGAAAGTGCCAAGCTGCTGGGTCTTCACCAAGAGCGTGTAAGGCAACTGTGGAAGAGCAACATCCTTCAGGCAAACCGATGTGCGAAAGAGTCGCCTGATCGACGGTGGCATTTCAGCCAGAGTGACATTACCGCGTTTATGGCCCGCTTCCTGATTATCGATGCGACTCCTCCAGGCAAACCGCTCACTGCTTACCACTTCTTGCGGTTTCACAAACTGTCAGACCAAGAGGTTCAAGCCTTCTTCACTCAGCTTCAAAATCACCAAGTACACCTTTATGGTGTACCTGACATGCCTTTCGGGAAGTTGCTACTGGACAGGGCCGAAGTGACAGACTGGCTGCTGCAGTATCGAACGAAAGAGCTGGATGAACTGGCGATAGAAGAGGCCGCTCGCTTGTTGGGAGAGAAGGATGAGGTGGTCTTCCAACTGGTGAAAAAGGGGCTGCTACGAACAGTCAGCCCCAGTCAACGCATCGGAGCAGCCCGACGGGTTGCGAGGGAGGAGCTGGAACGCTTCAAATCCAGCTACGTCTCGCTGAGTTGGCTAGCGCAGCAGCAAAGGCGACGTCCAAGGGATTTGCTGGATGAGCTGAAGCCCATCTACCCCGTGACAGGCCCCAAAGTCGATGGCTGCCGCAAGTACTTCTACCGCCGAGAAGAGATCCGGCGATGGCACAGCCAATAACGCAAAAGCCCGCTTACGCGGGCTTTTTGCTATGGAGGTGTTGCACACGATGGCGCAGCTCCGATTGCTGAGTTATGGGACGTGCAACAAAGGCAGTATATCGGAAAAATGTCTGCCTTGTCGGCGACTTGTCAGTCAACACACCCATCACGCCATGAACACCCCCCACTCCCCGTCACACCCACGTCAGGCCCCAGCCGGCTGAACGTTGCAAGGGGAAAGTGCTGCGATAACAGCTGTGCACGAACTCTGCGAAATTTGAGCCACATGAGCATGAATTGTGCGAAATCCAAGGTAGAAGCTTCGCCAAAATTATCGCGCAAGCAACTGATTTCATGAGGATCTGCTGGCAGTAATACTGCGAATGCACATGCGCTGTTTGTAGGAAAGACCTCCGGTTGGAGGTCTTTTTTTTTGGGGGGGGGGGTTAGGTAGCAGGTTGCGAGTCCTGCAAGGTTGATATCTATTCCGGCTGTTGCCAGAGCAGCTTTTCTTACTGCCAGCAGTTTTTCAAGCAGAGTATTTCTGCCCGTGGCCTCGCCGTGATGCAGTTGCCGGTGGCAATTCGGACACAAGGCAACAAGGTTGGCCGCACAATCCAGCGTGACGGTGTAGTTGCCCTGCTGCCCGAGCGGCACGAGGTGATGGATCTCGACAAACGGTTTTCCGTTTGTGCCCGAGATGAAAGATTGGTGAAAATCGTCCACCCGGCAGCGATAATCAGCGTTTTCGCATTCTGATTTTGCAAGAGCCAGCTGTCTCGGGTAAGCATAGCGGGTTTGTGCTACCCGCTGGCCGGCGAGTTCTGCCTGGAGGGCCTGTTGGTAGTCTGCGTCATCCGGGTCCTGCTTGCCGATGCGTTCCCATTCGCTTGCAGACATATAGCCGATGTGCAGTTTCTTGTTGTCCGCCTTGTATACATACCATATGTCACCCGCATCGGGACGGAAGCCATTTTGCTTGCTCATATAAAGGCGGAGCTCGTTTTTACCTTTTTTCGGGTAAACCAGCTTCAACTGCACGACTTTTCCGCCAGCATTGTCGAGCACGAATTGTTTGGTCGCATTGGCCGGATTGCTTTTGGCACTGCCGGTATGGATATCCCCCGCAAAGAATGCCGACATGATGTCGTGTTCCTTGTCGGTACAGGTGATCTGTCCTTTTTTGGCTTCGTCATTAGCCGAAATAATCGAGGCGGCAAGCTCCTTCTTGCAGGTGCCGAAGAAGCGCAGATGGGCGGGGGTGATGACAGATTTGGTCATTTTTCAATCCTTTATGCATTGCCGTATGGGCATTTTAGTCTTTATGCATGCATGTGGGATCTGACATGAATCATTGCCGTCCGTCTGTCAGGTTGCGATCTGGTAAACTGGCAAAACCGGTAGCGGAATGAAGGGCCCGGCAACCTGGAGGTTGCCGGGCCTTGATGGTTTAATAGTGCCTATGGCAGATATCGTTGATGTGCAGACCCGTAGCCGGATGATGGCCGGTATCCGCGCGAGGGATACCCGACCGGAGATGCTGTTGCGCAAGGCGCTGCATGCCCGCGGCTACCGTTACCGGCTGTGCGACAAGCGCTTGCCCGGCAAACCCGATATGGTGTTTCCGCGTTACAAGGCAGTGATCTTCGTGCATGGCTGCTTCTGGCACGGGCACGAAGCTTGCCATCTGTTCCGTCTACCCAAGTCCAATACCGTGTTCTGGCAGGCCAAGATTGCGGCCAACGTTGCGCGTGACAGGGTGGTGCTGGAAAGTCTGGCCACTGATGGCTGGCGGGTAATGGTGGTGTGGGAGTGTGCCTTGAAGGGTAGAAACCTAATACCATTAGAGGATTTATTAGTCACTATTAGTAGTTGGCTAGATAGTAAAACAAAGTTTCACAATATTCGTGGTAGTTATGATGAAAGATAAGATGGAAGCTTTGCTTAAGAAACTAGAGGCCGAATTAGCACCAGTGGCTGAAAGGTTTTCTATCCACCACGAAGAAATCATTGCACTTACAAATCAATGGATTCATTCATATATTTATGGTGCAGGATTTTCTGCCGTAGATGATGTAACTGCTGATTTCCTCATTCGTCCAGTTATTGATGACTTTCTGAACGAGCACCAGATTAGTAATATTTCTGATCTGATCAGCAATGTTTCGCCTTTCATGCCTGCTGGCAAAAGCAATTTTAAATTTATTGATCTGTTTGCTGGTATTGGTGGATTCCGACTGGCATTACAGGAGCTGGGTGGCATTTGTGTATTTGGAAGCGAATGGGATAAATCGGCTAAATCCACATATCAGCAGAACTATGGAGAATTACCATTTGGTGATATCACGAAATTTACGGCAGATGATATCTCGGACAGTAAACTGGATTTGCTAATTCCAGATCATGATATTTTGACTGCTGGCTTTCCATGTCAACCATTTAGTCATGCGGGGGTTTCTGCCCGCAGTGCAATTGGTAAAGATCATGGTTTCAAATGTGAAACGCAAGGTACGCTTTTCTTTGATGTGGTACGTATTGCTCAAGTAAAGAGGCCAAAATTTCTATTTCTAGAAAATGTGAGGAACATAGAACGCCATGATGAGGGTCGTACTTTTGATGTGATAAAGCGTGCAATTGCAGAGATTGGATATAATTTCCATTATGCTTTGATTGATTCATCGACTCTTGTCCCACAACGTAGAATTCGTTGTTATATGGTCTGTGTCAGAAATGACATGAACTGTGATTTCAAGTTTCCTGAATTTTTAGGTGAGTCCCTACCACTTCAAAGCATCCTGGAAAGTGATGTGCCTGATACGTATACAATTTCCGATAAGCTTTGGGAGGGGCACATTAATAGAACACGTAGAAATCTGGAGAGAGGAACCGGTTTTACAGCATTCCTCGCGGACCTGTCTCGTCCGGCAAATACATTGGTTGCGCGTTATGGAAAAGATGGCAAGGAGTGTCTGATCCCGCAGGATGGGAAAAACCCTAGAATGTTGACACCCAGAGAGTGTGCAAGATTGCAAGGATATCCCGAAAACTTTATCCTACCAAAATCAAGGACGCCGGCATATAAGCAGTTTGGCAACTCGGTGTCGGTGCCAGTTATTCGCAAAATTGCAAAGTCAATAATCGAGAATCTGTAATGAATTTTGAAAGCTACTGCAAATCTATTGATGGTCAAGATGTAAAATTTGGAAGTGCTGTTGTTATAAGCTTTAGCAACAAAAACGGAGAGGTTTTCTCTATTGATCCTAGAGTTGCTGTAGATTTTCTCACTGACTTGCAGCGAAAATATAATGAATATGCCCAGGAATGGGGGGATGGAGAGACGCGAAGAAATATATCGGAATATGACGAGAAGCCGTATCGGAGAATTTTTAAATACGCGGCCCGTGATGGTTGTGAAAATATAAAGTCTATTGCCACATTGGGGGGTAGTCAGACTTCACAACTGACGAAGCTATTAGTCAGAGTTATGACATACTGTGCGGATGTTTCTTTGTTGCGTGCTGCTGAAATTACTGGGTTTGATAAGTCAGTTCTTGATAAGGCTGTGGATAAACTTTCTAAGGGCATTGCAGTTTTTTGTTCCCCTGCTAAACAGTCTTCTGAAAAAAACAATAGAGATATATTCAAAAATTGGCTTGAAAGAAAAGGGCTTTCAGAAAGAAGCGTTAAATCATATTTGATTACTGTTCCAAATAAGTTCAATAGTTTTAATTTTAATGGCGATCGTAGGAAAAACCTCTTTGAAATCTTCTCAGTAGATGCCCTTGATGATTTGTGTCATTTAATTTTTAATACACCTGAGTGGATTGATGCTAATGATTCTGGGAATGGGATGTATAATGCAGGAATTGCGAAATATAGAGAATTCTTGCAAGAAATTCCCAGGGTTATTCCACTAAGTAAGCCCTTCCTCCTCCTCGCCGGTATCTCCGGTACCGGAAAATCCCGTTTTGTGCGCCGGCAGGCCGAAGTGTCCGGTGATGGCAAGGCCAATTTCAAACTGGTTTGCGTGCGGCCGGACTGGCACGAGCCTTCCGACCTGCTGGGTTATGTGTCGCGCATCGGTGGCCAGCCCGAATATGTCGCCACCGATGTATTGCGGTTTATTGCCGCGGCGTGGCGCGAGGCGTTTGACGGTACGGACGAGGCGGGGCTGCTGGCAAAGCAGGATGCGCTGACACCGTACTGGCTGTGTCTGGACGAGATGAATCTGGCGCCGGTGGAGCAATACTTTGCCGACTACCTGTCAGTGCTGGAAACGCGCCGGTGGGACGACGGGGTGTATCGTTGCGATGCACTGCTGACGGCGGCGGCCATCGGCCAGCTGGAAGACGCTGGCTGCAACAAGCTGCGTGAAAACTTGCAGCTGGGCGACGCTCGGTGGGACGGCTTGTGGCAGGCCTTCTGCGAGTACGGCATCCCGCTGCCGCCCAATCTGGTTGTTGCCGGTACGGTGAATATGGACGAAACCACCCACGGCTTTTCGCGCAAGGTGATCGATCGCGCGGTGACGCTGGATTTCGGCGAATTCTTCCCCAACGATTTCGATGCCTTTTTCGGTGCGCAGCCGCAGCCGGTGACGCTGGGTTATCCTCGCCGGACGTTTGTGTCGCAGGGTGATTTTGCCGCTGTGGCTGCCGATACGGAGGGGCAGAAAACGGTGGGTTTTCTCAAGGCGGTCAATGCGGTGCTGGCCGGAACGCCATTCGAGCTGGCCTACCGCGCACTCAACGAGCTGTTGCTTGCCGTGGTATTGGCGAGCCCCGCCGATGACAAGACTCTGCTGGCGGTGTGGGACGACTTCCTGATGACCAAGGTGTTGCCGCGTATCGATGGAGATGATGACCGTCTCGCGCAGCGCGGTGCGGATGGCGATGGGAAGACGGTTCTGGACGGCTTGCTGGAGGTGGTCCACAGCCAGCTGGCCGGGATTGCCGACGGCGAGGTGCGGCCAGATCTGCTGCGAACGGCCCACGATGGCCAGCCGCTTGCGGTTGCCTGCCGTAGCCTGCGCAAGCTGGGCTGGATGCAGCAGCGGCTGGCGGCCAACCGCTTTACCAGCTTCTGGCCGTAAGCGGGGCGTAGCCATGAGCGAGCTGACGCTGTATACGCGGCACTGGTCCCTGCAGTTGTGGTGTGCCGACCCCGAGAGCCGGCGTACAAGGTTGGCCGCAACACTGGCGGCGCGCGGTAAAAGCGGGCTGCCACCTTGCCTGGTACGTCTGTCACCGCCTGCTGATGTGCTGGATACCGGCGGGGCAGTGCTGGCAGCACAATCTGCCGAATTCCGCCTCGCTGGCGAGGCCTTCCTGTTCGAGAACCTGGCTTACGAATTCGAATTCGTGTTTGCCGGTACGGTGGATGAAAATCCGCCACCGTGTATCCGCCACCCGCTGTCCGCGCTGGAAAACTGCTTCCGCCTGCGCGGCAATACCCTGCGCGGTATGGTGCAGACCGGCAACGATATCGGCTGGCTGGCGCTGACGCTGGAATACCATCTGGGCGGCCGCCTGCAGCGGCAGACGCTGTCTTTGCGGGTGTATCCGGTAAAGATGGATATCGATAGCGATATTCTGCAAATCAGTGCAGAGCTGGATGTGCAGTATCCGCTGTGGCGTTTTGCTTTTGCGCGGCCCACCTTGCAGGATGCGGGTAGCCGCCATGGCGGGTCACAGCGTTTTCCTCTGTTCTGGCTGGCGCAGCTGGAAAGGCTGCAGGGCAAACTGGAGCAGGCTGTCCGCTATATTCTCGATGCCCCCCATAGCCGGCTGCAGGAAATCGTGCAGCACCGCAAGGCCGACCGTATCCGCGGACGTATTCCGCCACGACTGGAAGAGCGTATCGGTACGGATCTGCGCAGCGGGATAATCCACCGCCATTACGCGGTGGGCAAGCGCCACCTGCATACCGATACGCCGGAAAACCGCTTTGTAAAAATGGTGCTGCTGCGTACCGGCGGTGATCTGGCAAATTTTGCCGCGGATATACACCGCCGTTACGGCAAGGCTGGCGAGCCGGACGAGGGACGGGTTTCCGCCTCGCTACTGGAAAAGATGAATAGCAATGCGGCCAACCTTTTGCAGCTGGGGGCACGGCCATTCTTCCGCGATATCGGTCAGTTTGCCGGTATGAATGGTGACTCGCTGGTGCTGCATCACCGTCAAGGCTATGCCGATGTTTACCGCATCTGGCTGGAGCTGCGTCGCTATCTGGATGTTGCCGGCCGACACGGCCAGGTATCGTTGAAATCTGTCGCCGAGCTGTACGAGGTGTGGTGTGTACTGGCGCTGCGGGACCAGCTGCTAGCCCTGGGTTTTACGGTGGTCTCCGGTGACAGGGTGATGCTGGATCGCAGGGGCATGGAAATGCAGCTGCGCGACGGCAGCAATGCGGTTTTCGTGATGGAGCGAGGGTGCGGCCTGAAGTTGCGCCTTGCGCACGAGCCGGCATTCGGCACCGACGAACGGCAGGAGATTTTCAGCTGGACCACGCGGCAGAAGCCGGACATCGTACTGGAGGCCGAATTTCCCGACGGGCGACGTCTGCACTGGATTTTCGATGCCAAATACCGGATTGATGACAGTGGCAGCAAAGGCGATCTTCCCCCCGAGGACGCGATCAACCAGATGCACCGCTACCGTGATGCACTGGTGATGAAGACGGGCGATACAGATGGCCAGCGCCGACCGGTGCTGGGGGCATTCGTGCTGTATCCGGGGTTCCATGACGAGTTGGCAACGGAAAACCCCTATCGCATCGGTATCGAGCGTATCGGTATTGGTGCGTTTCCGCTTTTGCCCGGGCATGACAACCGCTGGCTGGCGGATTTTCTGGCGGAAACGTTTGGCCGGACCGGCTTCAGCTATGGCAAGGCTCAGCCAGAGGTGCATGTGCTGCACGACGCGGCAAAAATCGGCACCTACAATCTGCAGCTGTCCCGCTTTCCTGACCTGACGCTGGTGGCTTTCGTCGCCGAAGGCACACGACGTGACAAGGCTTACATGGAAGGTTTTGAAAAGGGTACTGCCCGCTGGTACCACATTCCCGTAGCCAGGTTCCGGGAGTTCAGGCTCAAAGCTGCGGGGCCGGCGATACCCGATCCGGAAAGCCTGGCATCGGAAGTCCGCTATCTGGCCTTGCTGGTCAGCGATGGACGCGGCAGGAATATCCCGTGGATCTATCCTGTGGCGGAGTGCCGCAAGCTTCCGCGCAAGGACATCACTGCGGAGCAGGCCGGATCGCCGGACTCCCGTAACGAGGCGTATTTCCTGTTCCGGCTGGAAGAGCCAGAACCTTGCTCCGGTTCGTTAAGAACCGGAAACCGGCATGGCTCGCCGCGTCTTACTGCACTGGAAAAGCTTGCTAACGCTACCAGCTTGCAGGATTTGCCTGCACATTACGCTACATCCTGCCCGACAGTAATTGCTTGAAGCTGTTTGCGGCCAACCTTGGCCGCAGTCCTCAACTCGCCAGCTTCCCCGCTGCCAGCAGCAGCAATCCCCCCGCTGTCGCTTCCGCCAGCCGCCGTTTGCGGTCGCTGAAGCGTCCGTTGCCGGCCATGCCGGCGACGCTGTAGCCGATCACGCTGTACACCACCGCGCAGGAGCCGATGAAGATGCCCGACAGCAGCAGCGCCTGTGTCGCCACGCTGGCGCCGGGGCGGATGAAGTTGGGCAGGATCGACAGGTAGATCAGCAGGCCTTTCGGATTCAGCAGGCTGGTGAGCAGGCCCTTGCGGAACAGGCCGTGCACCGGGCGGCTGTCCAGCTGCAGGCTGCCGGGGCGGCTGGCGGCGCGGAACATCTGCCACGCCAGGTACAGCAGGTAGGCAAGGCCGGTCCAGCGGATGGCGTGCAGCAGCGGCGGCCAGGCGCTGAGCAGCGCGGCGATGCCGAAGGCGGCCAGCAGCGCGTGCACGCTGTAACCGGCGAGGATGCCGAGCGTGGCGCGGCGCACGGCGGCGCGGCCGCCACTCAGCCCTTGCGAGGCGACGAACAGGATGTCGGGGCCGGGGCTGCAGACCAGCGGGAAGACGGTGAGGGCAAACAGCAGCAGGGTATCGCTGGGCATGGGGCGCGCTTTCTCGGGCAGATGATCGGGGCCGTTGCCGGGCGGGCAAGGGCGTGTTGCTGCCGAAAATTCTAGGGTTTTCGCGCTGAAATCGGGTTGTGTTGTGACGCGGAATCGGGGTTGTCGCTAGAATTGGCTGCGAATAATTCGGGAGATGGCCGCAGTGGATACCGTAAAGCTGGACAGTATTGATCGCCGTATCCTGCACGCGCTGCAGCGTGACGGCCGCTTGCAGAACATCGAGCTGGCGCGTGCGGCCGGGCTGTCGCCGTCGTCGTGCCTGCGGCGGGTGAAGCTGCTGGAGGCGCGCGGCGTGATCAAGCGCTACGTGGCGGTGCTGGACGGCGCCAAGGTCGGCGCCGGGCTGTCGCTGTTCGCGCGGGTGTGGTTCAAGGCGCAGGACGCCGACACCACCAACCATTTCATCGCCAGCGTGCGCGACATGGCGGAGGTGGTGGAGTGCCACATCATGGCCGGTGAGTGCGACGCGCTGCTGCGCATCGTGACGCGGGATCTGGCGTCGTACCGCAAGTTTCACGCCGAGCAGCTGACGCGCATCGCCAGCGTGCAGAGCGTGAAAACCGAGGTGCCGATGGAGACGGTGAAGCTGACTCACGCGCTGCCGCTGTAGCCGGTGTGCCGGCGGCACCGTCCCCGTCATAAGCGCCTGTTTTTTATGGACAGGCCGGCGCGCGGGCAGGGGGCGTGTTACCATCTGCGCCGCGCCGTTTTTATTGCTTTGCAGCATACGGCGGCGCCACGCTGCCACGGCAGCATCCTTGCCCTGATGCGGCCAACGTTGGCCGCATTTTCTGTCGTCTTCCCGCCTTGTCGCCGGTCGCGGCCTAACCTGTTTTCTGCCGCCGCACGGCGCTTCCCATGATCATTCTGAAAAACGTGGCCTTGCGCCGCGGTACCAAAGTCCTGCTCGACAACGCGTCGGTGACGCTCAATCCCGGCGAGAAAGTCGGCCTCGTCGGCCGCAACGGCGCCGGCAAATCCTCGCTGTTTGCGGTGCTGAACGGCTCGCTGCACGAAGACGGCGGCGATGTGTCGATCCCGTCGCAGTGGCGCATGTCGCAGGTGGCGCAGGACATGCCGGAAACGGCGCAGACGGCGACCGAGTTCGTGGTCGAGGGCGATACCACCCTGCTCGCCGCGCAGCAGGAGGTGACCGAGGCCGAGGCCGGCGAAGACTACATGCGCATGGCACACGCCTATACCGCGCTCAACGATGCCGGCGCCCACGACGCGCCGGCCCGGGCGCAGGCGCTGATCCTCGGCCTGGGCTTCAGCGTCGCCGAGCTGCAGCAGCCGGTGAACAGCTTCTCCGGCGGCTGGCGCATGCGGCTGCAACTGGCGCGCGCGCTGATGTGCCCGTCCGACCTGCTGCTGCTGGACGAGCCGACCAACCACCTGGATCTGGACGCGCTGGTGTGGCTGGAGGCGTGGCTGAAGCAGTACGCCGGCACCATGGTGGTGATCAGCCATGACCGCGAATTCCTCGATGCCGTCACCACGGTGACGCTGCACGTCGACAACGCCAAGCTGGTGCGCTACGGCGGCAATTACAGCAAGTTCGAGGACATGCGTGCCGAACAGCTGATCCTGCAGCAGGCGGCGCAGGCCAAGCAGCAGGAAAAGATGGCGCACCTGCAGAAGTTCATCGACCGCTTCAAGGCCAAGGCCAGCAAGGCCAAGCAGGCGCAGAGCCGCGTCAAGGCGCTGGAACGGATGGAGAAGATCGCGCCGGTACTGGCCGATGCCGACTTCCAGTTCGAATTCAAGGAGCCGCAGAGCCTGCCGAACTCGATGCTGTCGATGACCGGCGCGGTGTTCGGTTACCCGGCGCCTGAAGGCGCGCCGGCAGACACGCCGCCGACGGTGATCGTGCGCAACGTCAACCGCACCGTGCTGGCCGGCCAGCGCATCGGCATTCTCGGTGCCAACGGCCAGGGCAAGTCGACGCTGGTGAAAACGGTGGCCGAGGCGCTGCAGGCGGTCGGCGGCGAGATCATCCGCGGCAAGGGGCTGAACATCGGCTACTTCTCGCAGCAGGAGCTGGACGTGTTGCGACCGGAGGACGATCCGCTGCAGCACATGTTCCGTCTGGCGCGCGACACCCCGGCGGCGATGCGGCCGTCGGCCAACGACTGCCGCGAGCAGGGGCTGCGCAATTTCCTCGGCACCTTCAACTTCAGCGGCGACATGGTGAAGCAGGCGGTGGGCAGCATGAGCGGCGGCGAGAAGGCGCGGCTGGTGCTGTGCATGATCGTGTGGCAGCGGCCGAACCTGCTGCTGCTGGATGAGCCAACCAACCACCTGGACCTCGCCACCCGCGAGGCGCTGAGCGTGGCGCTGAACGAGTTCGAAGGCTCGGTGATGCTGGTCAGCCACGATCGCGCCTTGCTGCGCGCGGTGTGCGACGAGTTCTGGATGGTGTCGCGCGGCGGGGTCAGCGATTTCGAGGGCGATCTGGACGATTACCAGGTCTACCTGCTGGAAGAGGCCAAGCGCCGCCGCGAAGAGGCGGCCGGCAAGCGGTAAGCCTGTCGATACCTGCCATAAAACACTGCGGCCAACCTTGCATCAAGGTTGGCCGCAGTGTTTTGTTTGTCCGGTGTTGCCGCCTCAGCCGGCGGTCGGCGGCGCGTCGCCCCAGCCGTTCTCGCTGAGCAGCGCCGCCAGCGGCTGGCGCTGCGCCCAGTTTTCCTGCTCCAGCATCGGCTTGTCGTAGAAGGCGTCGACGTGGCCGATGCACAGGATGGCCACCGCGCGTGCGCCCGGCGGAAACCGCAGCAGCGCGGCCAGCGCGTCCGGATCAAAGATCGACACCCAGCCCAGGCCGATGCCCTCGGCGCGCGCCGCCAGCCACATGTTCTGGATGGCGCAGGCCACCGACGCCAGATCCATCTCCGGCAGCGTGCGGCGGCCGAAGACGTGGCGTTCGCGGCCGTCCATCAGCGCCACCACCAGCACCTCGGCGCACTCGCGCAGGCCCTCCACCTTCAGGCGCATGAATTCTTCCTGCCGCTGGCCGAGGGCGGCGGCGGTGCGCTGCCGTTCCTGCTCCACCAGCGCGTGCAATTGCTCACGCAGCGCGGTATCGCTGATGCGGATGAAGCGCCACGGCTGCATGTAGCCGACGCTAGGCGCGTGGTGCGCCGCCTGCAGCAGCCTTTGCAGCAGCGCCGGGTCCAGCGGCCCGGGGCGGAAGTGGCGCATGTCGCGCCGTTCGCGGATCACGCGGTAGACGGTGGCAATTTCGGCGTCGCGGTAGCGGCTCATGCGGGTGCTCGTCAGCTGGATAAAGGCGGGGTGGGGGACGGTTTCACGTGAAACACGGGTGTTTCATTCTTCCCACGGCCACCAGCCCGGCGCCGGCTTCAGGTATTTCTCCGGGTAGCCGGCGAACAGGTTGGCGGCGATGCGCTGCGGGTGGCTGACACCTTGCTCGTCCAGCCATTCGTCCAGCGCCTCGGTCTGTTCGCTGTAGCCCATCAGCCGGTACAGCAGTGCCCAGTCCTCGGCCATGCACCAGTTCAGGCCGTCGGCCTGCCAGATGGCGCCATCGTCGAACGGCCACTGGAACTGGCCCTTGTCCAGCCGGATCGCCAGCCCGGCGATCAGGTCGATCTCCAGCCCGTCGGCGGTCTGCAGGCGGGCGAAGTGGCGGGTGGCGTACAGCGGGTGTGGTGGTGGGGTGATGTCGCTGGCGTGTTGCAGCAGCAGCGCCTTGACGGCGGCGAAGTCCTCGGCTGTCGTGACCAGATCGAGATCGCGCGGCTCGTCGACGAGGCCGAGCTGTTGCAGCAGGGTGCTGCCGCCGATGGCCCAGCTCAGGCCGGCCAGCTGCGGTGCGAGGGCGGAGATGAAGGCGCGGGGTGTGCTCATGCGGTGTTTCCGGCAAGCGCGGCGCCGTTGCGGCCAACGTTGGCCGCAAGTGGCGCTACGCGGGTGAGTGACGGGTCAGTAGTGCGGCGGAATGTCGTCGCGCAGCGAGCCGACGGTCTCGTCCTGGCCGGCACCCTGTTGCAGCTGGTACAGGTGGCGCAGCTGTTCCTGCAGTAGGTCGATCTGCTGCTGCTGGCGGGTGACGGTGAGATTGAGCGCGTCGAGCAGGTCTTCCTGCAGTGCGACCTTGATTTCCAGTTCGGTGAGGCGTGATTCCATGATTGGTACCCGCTGAGTGTGGTGGTGCTTTTGAGTGTGGTGCTGCTTTACTGATCATAGAACGGAAAACGGGGTTTCCATTTCTGGAAACCCCGTAAATCCTGGTGCCGGCGGCAGGAATCGAACTCGCGACCCCCTGATTACAAGTCAGGTGCTCTACCATCTGAGCTACACCGGCGAAGAGGCGTGCATTATTGCCGAAGATTTTTTATCTGGCAAGTCCCCGCGTCATTTTTTTGGCTTACAGCACCAGCGCCGCCACCCAGCCGGCGGCCAGCAGCGGCAGGTTGTAGTGCAAAAAGGTGGGGATCACCGTGTCGCGCATGTGGTCGTGCTGGCCGTCGACGTTGAGGCCGGAGGTCGGGCCCAGCGTGGAGTCCGACGCCGGCGAGCCGGCGTCGCCCAGCGCGCCGGCGGTGCCGATGATGGCCACCGTCGCCAGCGGCGAGAAGCCGAGCTGCAGGCACAGCGGCACGTAGATCGCGGTCAGGATCGGCACGGTGGAGAACGAGGAGCCGATGCCCATGGTCACGATCAGCCCGACCAGCAGCATCGCGAACGCGGCCAGCGCGCGGTTGTCGCCGAACAGGCTGGCGGAGGCGCTGACCAGCTCGCCGATCTGGCCGGTGGCGGTCAGCACCTCGGCAAAGCCCTGCGCGGTGATCATCACGAAGCCGATCATCGCCATCAGCTTGATGCCGTCGCTGAACGCGTCGTCGGCCTCGTGCCATTTCAGCGCGCCGGTGGCGATGAACAGCAAAAAGCCGGCCAGCGCGCCCAGAATCATCGAGTCGCTGTACAGCTGCACCGCGAAGGCGCAGGCGATGGCCAGCAGCGCGGTGACGGTGCCCTTGCGGCTGATGCGGGTGCCGGTGCGCTCGGCGTTCTCGATCTTGCCCAGCGAGTACGAACGCGGCTTGCGGTAGCTGACGAACACCGCCAGCAGCAGGCCGACCAGCATGCCGGCGGCCGGGATCGCCATCGCGTGCATCACGTTGACGCCGGAGACGTCCATGCCGGCCTTGGCGATATTGCCCAGCAGGATCTGGTTCAGGAAGATGTCGCCGAAACCGACCGGGAACAGCATGTACGGCGTCACCAGGCCAAAGGTGATCACGCAGGCCACCAGCCGGCGATCCAGCTGCAGCCGCGCCATCACGTACAGCAGCGGCGGCACCAGCAGCGGGATGAAGGCGATGTGGATCGGCACCAGGTTCTGGCTCATCACGCTGACCACGGCCAGCATCAGGATCAGCAGCCATTTCAGCCGCGTCTTGCCGTCGCTGCGCGCCAGCCGCGCCACTGCGGCATCGGCCAGCGCGTGCGGCAGGCCGGATTTGGCGATGGCCACCGCGAAGGCGCCCAGCAGCGCGTAGGACAGCGCCACCGCCGCGCCATTGGTGATGCCCTTGTTGAAGGCGGCCAGCGTTTGCGCCAGATCCAGCCCGCCGCTGAGGCCGCCGACGAGGGCGCCCAGCAGCAGGCTGATGACGACATGGGTGCGGGCGAGGGTCAGCGCCAGCATCAGGGTTACTGCGATCAGGATGGCATTCATTTGTATATACAAAGTATTGATTTGAAATGAAAAAAAGGGCGCAAGGGTAGCGCGTCCGGCGGCAGGTGTCGAGGCGGGAAACGGCGGATGGCGGGAGAATGGGGCAAGGCGGCGGCCAGGCCAGGCCGCCGCCGCGGTTTACAGCACGAGGTCGAAGTGCTGCCGCAGAAAATGGTGTCCGGCCGCGGTCACGATCAGCGAGCGGTTGCCGCTGCGGCGCTGTACCAGGCCCTGAGTCACAAAGGCCGTGCAGAGCGCCTCGCCCAGCACGCCGGCCAGATGGTCGCGCCGCTCGCTCCAGTCCAGGCAGGCGCGTGCCAGCTCGCGCCGTTTCAGCGGCAAGGCGGTGCTGTCGATGGCCAGCGTGGCCTGCAGCCACTGCTGGCCGCTGGCGGTCACGGCAAAGGCACGAGCCTCGGCGTCTGGCTGCAGATAGTCCTTGGCCACCATCGCCTCGCACAACAGGGTGCCCAGCCGGCCGGCCAGATGGCGGTAACAGGTGCGAGCCAGGCGGATCTCGCCATTGCCCTTGCGGCGCAAGCTTGGCCGCGACAGGTCGTGGCCGTGGGCGGCCACCGCCAGTGCCTCCAGCGCATGGGCGATCTGGACATTGGCCAGCGTGTAATAACGGTAGCGGCCACGGCTTTCCACCCGCAGCACGCCGCCGTCGAGCAGGCGTGCCAGATGGTTGCTCGCCGCCTGTGGCGACAGGTTGGCCGCCTGTGCCAGATCGCTTGCCGTGGCCATTTGTCCGCCCAGCAGCGCCAGCAGCATGCGCGAGCGGCCGGGGTCGGCCAGCAGGCTGGCCAGACGGCTGATGTCGGGCAGGTCGTCGCTCATGGTTCACTCCGGGCTGAAACGTGGACAGGACCGCGAGCCTACCATAGCGCCACTCGTCATCAACCCCAAGGATGCCCCATGCGCGATTTCCCGTCCGACCCGCTGGCCGCGGTCACCCACCCCGATCCGGCGCCGTATTACCAGCAGTTGCAAGCCACGCGGCCACTGTATTTCGATCGCGCACTGCAGCTGTGGGTGGCCAGCAGCGCAAGCGTGGTCGAGGCCGTGCTGGCCCATCCGGCCTGTCGCGTGCGGCCAACCTTGCAGCCCTTGCCGGCCGCGTTGCGGGACACCCCGCTGGCCGGGGTCTTCGGGCGGCTGATTCGCATGAGCGACGGCGACTATCACGCCCGGCTCAAGCCGGCGCTGGCGGCTGCGCTGGCGGTGCTGCCGCCGCTGAGTGTGGACGACTGCTGTGCGCAGGTGCTGGCCACCATGCCGGCACGGCTGGACGGTGCTGCGCTGGATGACTGGCTGTTTGCGGCGCCGCTGCAGATCATGGCCCGCCTGCTGGGCCTGCCGCCCGACGCGGGCCGGCTGGCGCTGATGCGCGATTTTGTCGCGGCCCTGTCGCCGCTGGCCACGGCGGCCGATATCGCACGCGGTAGTGCGGCCGTCACGCCGCTGCTGGCGCAGTTTGCCGCGCTGCCTGCCGCGGCCTCGCCGCTCCATGCCGTGCTGGCCAGCCGCATCACGCCACCGGCCAGCCTGCACGCCAATGCACTGGGTCTGTTGTTGCAAACCTGGGATGCCAGTGCCGGACTGATCGGCAATGTGCTGTACCGGCTGGCCGTTGACGCCGGGCTGCGGGAAATCCTGCGGCAGCAGCCGGCATGGCTGGATGATGGCATTGCGGAAAGCCAGCGCCTGGATGCCGCCATCCACAACACGCGCCGCTATCTGGCGGCCGACGCCGACATCGCCGGTCATACCCTGCGGGCGGGGGATGGCGTGTTGCTGCTGCTGGCTGCGGCCAACCTTGATCCGGCACGGCATCCGCAACCGCTGCGCTTCGAATGGCAGCGCGAACGGCAGGAGCTCGGCTTTGGTGCCGCCACGCATCGTTGTCCCGGCAGCCGCCTTGCCTTGTCCATCGCACGGCAGTTCGTGCAACAGTGCTTGCTCGGCGCGCCGGACTGGCCGGCACTGGCGCGCAGCCACCGCTTCCGGGCGTCGCTGAATGCCCGCATCCGCCTGTTTGCCGATGCCGCTGCCGCGGGGGGCACGCCATGATCGCCGTGATCTTTGAAGTCAGCCTCGCGGCCGGGCAGCAGCCGCGCTATCTGCAGCTCGCCGCCGAGCTGCGCCCGCTATTGCAGCAGATCGACGGTTTTATCTCCATCGAACGCTTTGCCAGCCTGAGCGAGCCGGACAAACTGCTGTCGCTATCGTTCTGGCGCGACGAGGCGGCGCTGGCGCAATGGCGGCAGCTGGAGGCGCACCGCATGGCGCAAGCCGCCGGGCGCGGCGGCGTGTTTGCCGACTACCGCCTGCGGGTGGCGGCGGTGGTGCGTGATTACGGCATGAACGAGCGGGCATCGGCACCAGACGACAGCCGTCAGCATCACGGCTGAGCGCCTTGCGGCCAACGTTGGCCGCAAGCGACAACGCCCCGCAGCGCGGGGCGTTTTGCCTGGCGGCGGCTTCAGCCGGCCAGCTGTGCGGCGAACGCTTCCGGGATCGCCGGGCGGCCGCGCTCGTTGACGGCGGTACCGATGATCAGCCCCTCCAGCACCACCTTCTGGTCGGCAAGGCGGATCACCTGCTGGCGGAAGCCGAAGCGCACGCGCGACACCGCCTCGAACGCCACGGTAACCACGAACTGGTCGCCGCTGGTCAGCGACGCCTTGTAGTCCAGCTCCGAGCGCACCACCACCAGATTCACCTTCTGCCGCGCCAGCTCGGCAAAGTCGATGCCCTTGTGCAGCAGGAATTCGTGGCGGGCGTGCTCCAGGTAGTTGAAGTACACGCCGTTATTGACGATGCCCTGCATATCGCACTCGTAATCACGCACCTTGAATTCAACGGCAAACACGGACATCGCTATGGCTCCTGATCGGGGTTGACGGCAGCGCGCACCGCACCGCCTTGTGCTTCGCGGCGGGCAAGCGGCGGCGTGCCGCACGGGGAGGGCAGTGTAACGCAAGGGGCGTCACGCGCGGAATGGCAAGCGGGCCGGCGCTGGGTCCAGGCTTGCGGCCAACCCTGGCCGTTGCCTCAGTCTGCGTCCGCGAAGTCCTGCGGCCGCAGTGCCTTGATGATGTAGAGGTCGAAGCGGGTGGACTTGCCGTCCAGCACCACCGACGGCTTGACGCCCTCGATCGGCACACCGCGTTGCGGGCGTTTCACCACCACGCGCACGGTGGCGGCGGCGATGGCGGCCTCCAGCAGCTGGGCGCTGTCCAGGTCGTCGCCGATCACGTGCTGGAACGCCTGCATGCCTTTCTTGGCGGCGGCGGATTTCTTGTCGGTGTCGGGGAACATCGGGTCGACGAACACCACGTCCGGGCGCGCCTCGCGCGGCAGCGCGGCCTGTTGCGCCAGCCAGTCGATGGCGTTGCCGTGCACCAGCGTCATGCGCGCGGCGATGTCCTGCGTCGACGGATCGCGCGCGGCGCGCTCCAGCGCGTCGGCCAGCAGCGCGGCGGCCACCGGCGAGCGTTCCAGCATGGTGACGTGGCAGCCCAGCGTGGCCAGCACGAAGCTGTCGCCGCCGAGGCCGGCGGTGGCGTCCACCACCCGCGGCAGGTCCTTGGCGCCTTTCAGCCCCACCGCCTTGGCCACCGGCTGGCCGCGGCCGCCGCCCTGTTCGCGGCGGTGGCGGGCGGCGCCCTCGACGAACTCGGCGTACACCGCGCCGTGCTTGGCGCTGGTGACCAGCTCCAGCCGCTCTGCACCCAGTTCCAGCCAGTAGCCGTCCGTCGGCCGCTGCCGTACCAGGGGCAGGGCAAAGCGGCTGGCCAGTTGCTCGGCGGTGTCGCGGCGCGCGCTCTCGGCGCAGTACAGGGGGGTGGGGTGCATGCGGCTTCCTTCGTTGACGCGGCGAAGATACGGGATCGCTGTGGCGGCAGCAAGCGCTTTGCCTTTCTTGATGCAATGTGAATAAATGGCGGCATGTTGCCGCTTGCCTGTTTCTGTGCCGGGGTGGTGCTGTGCGCGTTTTTGCCGGTGCTGCCGAGCTGGCCCTTATTGCTGACCGTGCTGCTGTTGTCGTGGCCGCTGTGGTGGCGCACGCGCCGTCTGTGGCTGCTGGCGCTGGTCGCCGCCACACTGGGGCTGGGCTACGCCGCGTGGCGGGCGGAGCTGCGCCTCGCGCAGCGGCTGGATACGGCGCTGGCCGGCGAGGTGGTGCAGTTCAGCGGCGTGGTGCGCGGCCTGGCCAAGCCCGGTGAATTCGGCGTGCGGCTGCGCTTCGAGGTGGAGGCGGTGGATTCTCCGGCCGGCAGCCGCTGGCGCCTCGGCGCGCGCCTGCGCCCGCCGCGCGGTGCGGCCAACGTTGCCGGTTTCGACGCCGAGGCGTGGTACTGGTCGGAAGGGGTGCTGGCCACCGGCAGCGTGCTCAAGGGGCGGCAGGCGCTGGGCATGGCGACGGACTGGCCGGCGCGCATCGACCGCCTGCGCGAGCGGGTGGCGCAGCGGCTGCTGGCCGGCAGTGACGAGGCGCGCGCGGCGGCGCTGGTGGCGGCCCTGGCGGTGGGGGCACAGCAGACGCTGACGCGCGACGACTGGCAGCAGCTGGGCGCCACCGGCCTGACCCACGTGGTCAGCGTTTCCGGGCTGCACATCACGATGATCGCCTTGCTGGTGGCGTGGCTGTTGCGGCGCGCGCTGCGCCATCTGCCGCCGCTGCGGCGGCCGTTATGGTGGGTGCTGGGCGGCGCGATGCTGGCGGCCGGCGCCTATGCCGCGCTGGCCGGTTTTTCGGTGCCGACGCAGCGCAGCCTGTGGATGCTGCTGGTGGTGGCCCTGGCGCTGGCCAGCCAGCGCGGGCTGTCGCCGTTGCAGATCTGGCTGGCGGCGCTGACGCTGGTGTTGCTGCTTGATCCGTTTGCGGCGCTGGCGCCGGGCTTCTGGCTGTCGTTCGGGCTGGTGGCGGCGCTGGTCGTGATGGTGGCCGGCCGCCGCGCGCCGGGTGGCAAGTGGCAGACCGCGCTGCAGGCGCAAGGGCTGGTGACGCTGGCATCGACACTGCCGCTGGCGCTGTTCTTCGGCCAGCTGCCGCTGGTGTCGCCGCTGGCCAATGCGCTGGGCACACCGCTGGTATCGCTGCTGCTGACGCCGTTGGCCTTGCTGGCGGCGCTGCTGCCGTGGCCGTGGCTGGCCGGGGTGGCAGGGTGGGTGGCACAGCTGTTCTGGTACTGGGTCGATCTGCTGGCCGGCGCGCCGCTGTACGCGGTGCCGCTGTTGCCGTGGCCGCTGCTGCTGGCGGCGCTGGCCGGCACGCTGCTGGCCCTGCTGCCGTGGTCGTGGAGCGGGCGCGCGCTGGGCGGCTGCCTGTTGCTGCCGCTGCTGTTGTACCGGGTGCCGCCGCCGGCCAGCGGCACGCTGGCGGTGGAGCTGCTTGATGTCGGCCAGGGGCTGGCGGTGCTGTTGCGCACGCGGCAGCACGCCTTGCTGTACGACACCGGCGCCGGCGACGCGACGCGGGTGCTGCTGCCGGCACTGCGCGCGCTGGACGTGCGGCAGCTGGACACGCTGCTGCTGTCGCACCACGACGGCGATCACGACGGCGCCGCCGCCAGCCTGCGCGACGGCATCAAGGTTGGCCGCATCCTCGCCGGGCAGCCGCGGTTCTATCCCGGCGCCGAGCCGTGTCGTGGCGGGCAGAGCTGGGTGTGGGACGGCGTGCGTTTCGATGTGCTGTGGCCGCCGCCGGCGTGGCAGGGCGAGGACAACGCGCACAGCTGTGTGCTGCGGGTCGCCACCGCCGGTCAGGCGCTGCTGCTATCCGGCGATGCGCCGCTGGCGGTGGAGCAGGCGCTGCTGGCGCGTTACGGCAGCGCGCTGCGCAGCCAGTGGCTGGTGCTCGGCCATCACGGTAGCCGCACCTCCAGTGGTGACGACTGGCTGCGCCAGGTGCAGCCGCGGATGGCGCTGCTCAGCGCCGGCTACCGCAACCGTTACCGCCATCCGCACCCGCAGGTGCTGTCACGGCTGGACGCGGCCGGCATCACGCTGTGGCGCAGCGATCACGACGGCGCGCTGGCGCTGCGGCTGGGGTCCAGACAGGGCGAATTGCAGGCGCGACGGGCGCAGGCGGCACGCTACTGGCGGCCGCTGCCTTAGAACGTGTGCGCGATCTCGCGCGCTCACGCGGACAAGGCGAAAACGGCAGAGGACGCGGCGTTTAGCGGGAGATAAACCCGCATGCCGAAGCCGTTTTCAACGCCGCATCGCCCTGTGGACATCCGTCACAGCCGATCATGAACCGGTGCTCAGCCGTGAACGATGGCCAGCACCTGGTTGCCGTTGCCCTGGTAGTGCAGCTGGTCGAAGGACAGCTTGCGCGCGATGAGGATGCCGCGGCCGTGGCTGCTGATCAGCTGCGTGGGGTCGTCGACCAGGTAGCGCGCCCAGTCGAAGCCGTTGCCCTGGTCGCTGATGCTGAAGTGCAGGTCGCGGCCGTGGCGCTGCATGCTGACGCGAACCTCGCGCGCGCCCAGCACCGGGTCGGCCAGCCGCTGTTGCAGCGTCTCCTGCCAGCGGTCCTCGCGCTGCAGCTGGGTTTTTTCCTGATAGTCCAGCTCCAGGTTGCCGTGCTCGATGGCGTTGACGATCAGCTCGAACAGGCCGGTGGCGGTCTTTTCCGGGCTGCTGCTGGTGCGCGCCAGCAGTGCGGTGACGCAGCGCGCCTCGTGCAGCTGGCGGAAGCCGAAGCTGGCCTGCTCCAGGTGCTGCAGCGCGTCCAGCTGCTGGTTGGCCAGCTCGACGAAGTACTGGTGGCGGTCCCAGTGCTCGGTGGCGGCGGCGACCACCGCCAGCAGCATGTCGCGCGAGAACGGCTTGGTCAGATAGTAGAAGGCGCCGCCGGCCAGGCTTTCCTGCACGCTGGCGGCGGCGCCGACCGCGGTCTGCATGATCACCGGCAGGAAGGCCAGCCGCTCGGTGGCCTTGATGCGTTTGAGCAGGTCGACGCCGCTGATGCCGGGCATCATCTTGTCGAGCAGGATGGCGGAAAACTGTTCGCCCTCGCGCTGCAGGATCTGCCACGCGTCCTCGCCGTTCAGCGCCTGCTGCGTATCGTAGCCGGCGTCTTCCAGCAGGTCGGTCATCAGTTCCAGGTTGAACGGTTCGTCGTCGACCAGTAACAGGCGTTTTTTCATCAGGCTGATTCCTCGCTGGCGCCAACGCTGCCTCGCGGCAGGGTGACGCGGAAATGGGCGCCGCGGCCGGCAACCGGCAGGATCTCGATGCGGCCGCGGTGGGCGTGCACGATTTCGCGGCAGATCGCCAGCCCAAGGCCGGTGCCGCCGGCGCCGGTCTTGGTCAGCGAACTTTGAATGAAGGTGTTGAAGATCTGCTCCTGCTCGGCGGCCGGCACCCCGGGGCCGAAATCGCGCACGCTGAGGCAAAGGTTGGCCGCCGTGTCGATGGCGAGGTCGATCTGTACCGGCGCGCCGGCGGGGCTGAACTTGATGGCGTTGCTGAGCAGGTTGCGCAGCAGCTGGCCGATGCGGAAGGCGTCGATCTCGGCGTACAGCGGCGCGTTGCCGTGCACTACCAGCTGCAGGTAGACATCGTGGCGCTGCGCCATGCCGCGCAGCTCGTCCACCGCCTCGCGCGCCACCTGGCCGACGTCGCACGGCGCCATGGTGTAGATCATCTTGCCGACCTCCATCTTCGACAGGTCGAGCAGGTCGTTGAGCAGGGTCAGCAGGCGGGTGCCGCTGCTGTGGATGCGCTCGAAGTAGTGGCGCAGCTTGTCGGCGGCGACGCGCTCGACGCGGTTCTGCCCCATCTCGGCAAAGCCGAGAATGGCGTGCATCGGCGTGCGCAGCTCGTGCGACATGTTGGCGAGGAATTCGGTCTTGGCGCGGCTGTTTTCCTCGGCCAGCTCCTTGGCGTGGCGCAGGTTGTCTTCCGCCGTGCGCTGCGCCGAGATGTCCTGGTACAGCCAGATCGAGCCCAGTGCCGGCTTGTCGGCGCTGACCGCCTTGCCGTACATGTACACCCACTGCGCCGCGCCGTCGCCGCGCTGCAGGCAGATCTCGCCCTGCGACACCTGGCCGCTGTGCAGCACCGGGTAGACCTGGCGCCCGGTGCGGGCGAAGTGCTCGTCGCTGTCGTACAGGATGCGCGTCGACTGGCCGATGATCTCGTCCTCGCGGCGGTGGAACAGCTCGAGGAAGGCGTGGTTGACCTGCTTGAACTCCAGCTCGACGATGTAGGCCATCGCCATCGGGCTGGCATCAAGCAGCGCCGACAGCTGCCGGCTCTGCGTTTCCACCTGTTCCGCCAGCGAGTCCTTCAGCTGGATCAGCGCCGCCTCGCTCGCCTTGCGCGCCGAGATGTCGCGGCATACCGCGATGTACACCGCGTCCTGCTCGATCACCACGTGGGTCAGCGACACCTCCACCTGCAGCATCTGCGACGCGCTGCAGATCATCAGCGCCTCGAACGGGCGGCCGATGCGCGGCGCGACGTGGTGCTCGAAGCCCAGCGCCGGCTCCGCCGGATGCAGCTCGCTGAGCAGCGCGCCGGCCGGCAGTGCCAGCAGTACGTCGCGCGACTGGCCCAGCATTGCCTCGGCGGCGCGGTTGAGGTCGCGGATCAGGCCGTCGCGGCCGATCACCAGGATGGCGTCGCCGCTGCCCTCGACGATGGCGCGCAGGCGCAGGATGGTCTGCTTGTAGCCGTCTTCCTGTTGCTGCTGCTGCTGCAGCTGCTGTTGCAGCAGCGCGTTCTGCGTGCCCTGTGCCTGCAGCCGCTGGCGCTGTGCCTGCTGGCTGTGCTGGCTGTGGCGCACGATCAGGCCGGACAGCGTGGCCATGATCACCAGCGCCAGCAGTATCGCCGCGTCCTGGCCGTAGTGGTGGCTGCTGTCGCTGTCGGCGGTCGGGTACAGCTCGAAGATCAGCGGCTGGCCGCCGATGGTGCGGGTGGACGACAGCGCCGGCTGTTCCGGCGGCGGCGGATGATCCAGCCCCACGCTGTCGAGGATCACCGTCTGCGCGCGATCCTTCAGCAGCACGCGCAGGCGGTAGGGCAGCGCCGGGCGGAACACGTCGCCGGCCATCGGCACCGTGCTGATCAGGCCGCCGGGGTTGATGCCCATCACCAGCAGCTGGTCGCCGGGGCGGCCGCGGGCGCTGAAGAAGGCGGACAGGCGGCTGGCGTTGCCGGCCTGGATCAGCGCGATCGCCGGTCGGCCGGTCTTGCTCACCCGCTGCAGCGCGGCCTCGACATTGCCCTGCGAGGCGAGGTCGAGCTGTGCCGGCAGCGCCTTGCTGTTTTCCGGGTATTGCTGCTCCACCGGGAAGTGCAGCGGCCGCGGCTGCGCGGTGGTCAGCCGGTTGTCGCGGTATTCGCGCAGGATCACCGTCTGCTGCCGCTCGTACAGCAGCCGCTGCGGCGGGGTGATGCGACGCGCGGTGGCGACGAAATCGAACAGCGTGTTGTCGGAGAGGATGAACGGTGCAAAGCGCTGGAACGCGCTCTGGCCGTTGTGGCCGTTGTCGGACAGCAGCAGCTCGGTGGCGGCCTGGCCGGCCAGCAGCGCGTAGTTGAGCTGGTTGGCGGCGTTGTCGACCAGCAGTTCCGCCTCGCGCAGCTGCTGGTTGCGCAGCTGCTGCCGTTCGCTGTCCTGCTGCAGCCAGCTGGCGCCCAGCCACAGCAGCAGGCCGCTGCAGGTGCCCAGCAGCCACAGGATGCGCGGCGAGCGTGCGGTTATCACCGGGCGGCCCTGTGCACTTACTGGCGGCGCAGGGTCTGGTACAGCGCGGCGAATTCCTGCGACAGCTTGTGGCGCGCATCGAGGTACACCATCGGCAGGCTGCGCTCGTGCGATTCGCGGATCTTCACCGACGCCGACAGCGGCGGGTCCAGCACCGGCAGGCCGGCGTCACGCAGCTCCTGCACCAGCCGTTGCGGCAGGCTGGCGCGCGGCTGGAACTGGTTGACGACGATGCCTTCCACGCTGAGGCCGCTGTTGTGGTCGGCGCGGATCTCGCCGACGCTGTCGATCAGCCCCAGCAGCGCGTGGCGCGAGAAGCTGTCGCAGTCGAACGGGATCAGGCAGCGGTTGGCCGCAATCAGCGCCGAGCGGGTGTAGAAGTTCAGCGCCGGCGGGGTGTCGATCCAGATCTCGTCGAAGTCGCCGTCGAGCTGTTCCAGCGCGTCGCGCAGCTTGAACATCTTGTAGCGCGCTTCCAGCTTCACCATCAGCTCGGCCAGTTCCGGGTGCGAGGCCAGCAGGCTGAGGTTGGGGTGGGCGGTGGCGGTGACGAAGTCGGTCACCGGCTTCTCGAACATGCTGATGTTGAGCATCTGGTGGAACAGCCCGGCCACCGACACCGGCGGCGGCGTGGTGCTGCCGCTCAGGTAGTGGCTGCTGTTGCCCTGCGGGTCGAGATCGACCACCAGCACGCGGCGCCCGGCGGCGGCAGCGGCGGCGGCGAGGTTGACGGTGATGGTCGACTTGCCGACCCCGCCCTTCTGATTGAATACAACGCGACGCATGCTGGCTCCCCGGGGGTCAAATCACGAAATCGTTAGGCCGCTCAGCGGCTGCGCTGGCAGACGAATTCCACCTGCTGGAAGGCGGCGGACTGCTTCACCACCGGCATCGGCTTGATCTCCGCCTCGCTGAAGCTGCGGCTGAGTAGCTGGCGGCCGCCGTCGTCGAGCAGCGCCATGCTGCGCAGGCGGAAGGTCTTGGCGGTGCAGTTCACTTCCCACTGGTTCAGCGAATACTTGTGCTGCGGCGTGTTGAGGAAGTTTTCCTTGCGCGGATTGAAGATGGTCTTGCGGTCGCGGAACACCGTCAGCGCGCCTTCGCGGCGGATGCTCAGCACGTCGACCTCGTGCAGGATATTGCCGTTGGGCGACACGCCGATGATCTGCCACTCGGCGTTGGGCACCGTGACCGGTGCCGGTAGCGGTTTGGCGGTGCCGGGCCGGACCGGCTTGGTGCTGCCCGGACGCGGCTGGGTGGCGCAGGCGGCCAGCAGCAGGCTGGCGGCGGCAAGGAAAATCAATCGCATATCACGGCTACTTTCTAAAGACATGGGAAAGTCTCGCACACTCTGCCGATAAAGCCAAAGTGGCGAGTCGCGGGCGGCGTGCCGCTTTGGCGTACAATGGACGCCCCCAATGGAAATCACCGATGCAGCACGCGCTCTCGATACTTCAGAACACTTTCGGCTACCCGGCGTTCCGCGGCATGCAGGGCGACATCATCGAGCATGTCGCCGACGGCGGCCACGCGCTGGTGCTGATGCCCACCGGCGGCGGCAAAAGCCTGTGCTACCAGATCCCGGCGCTGCTGCGAGACGGCGTGGCGCTGGTGGTGTCGCCGCTGATCGCGCTGATGCAGGACCAGGTGGCGGCGCTGCAGGAAGCCGGCGTCGCCGCCGCCTGCCTCAACTCTGCCACCGCGCCGGACGACGCCCGCGAGATCGCGCGCATGGCGCGCAGCGGCGAGCTGGACCTGCTGTACGTGGCGCCGGAGCGCCTGCTCAGCCCGCGCTTTCTCGATTTCCTGGCCAGCCTGCCGCGGATCGCGCTGTTCGCCATCGACGAGGCGCACTGCGTCAGCCAGTGGGGGCATGATTTCCGCCCCGAATACCAGCAGCTGGGGCTGCTGTTCCAGCGTTGGCCGCAGGTGCCGCGCATCGCGCTGACCGCCACCGCCGACGCCGAGACCCGCGCCGACATGCTGCACTTCCTGCAATTGCAGGACGCGCGCCAGTTCGTCACCAGCTTCGACCGCCCCAACCTGTTCTACCAGGTGGTGGAGAAGGACAGCGCCAAGAAGCAGCTGCTGGCCTTCATCGAACACGACTATCCCGGCGCCTCCGGCATCGTCTACTGCCTGTCGCGCAAGCGGGTGGACGACACCGCGGCTTGGTTGTGCGAAAACGGCCTGCGCGCGCTGCCTTACCACGCCGGCATGAGCCACGCCGAGCGCGACGCCAACCAGCGCGCGTTTTTGCGCGAGGACGGCATCGTGATGGTGGCGACCATTGCTTTTGGTATGGGCATCGACAAGCCGGACGTGCGCTTCGTCGCCCACATCGACCTGCCGAAAAGCCCGGAGAACTTCTACCAGGAATCCGGCCGCGCCGGTCGCGACGGCCTGCCGGCCACCAGCTGGCTGTGCTACGGCCTCAACGACATGGTGCAGCTTACGCAGATGATCGAATCCGGCGACAGCGCGGAGCAGCAGAAGCAGGTGGAGCTGACCAAGCTCGACGCCATGCTCGGCTACTGCGAAACCGCCAGCTGCCGCCGCCAGCAGATTCTCGCCTACTTCGGCGAGGCGTCGGCGCCGTGCGGCCAGTGCGACAACTGCCAGCGCCCGCCGGCCACCTTCGACGCCACCGTGCCGGTGCAGAAACTGCTGTCCTGCATCTATAGAGTGGAGCAGCGCTTCGCGGCCAGCCATGTCATCGACGTGCTGCTCGGCCGCGCCAACCAGAGCGTCACCCACTTCGGCCACGACAAGCTGTCCACCTTCGGCATCGGCCGCGAGCTGAACCAGAAGGGCTGGCGTTCCATCATCCGCCAGCTGGTGGCGCGCAAGCTGCTGGTGGTCGACATCGTGCGCGGCCAGTCGCTGCTGCTCACCGACGCCTGCCGGCCGTTGCTGAAGGGGCAGCAGCAGATCGCGCTGCGGCCGTTGGCCGACGACAAGAAACGGCAGAGCGTGCACGCCGAGCGCTGGCTGCGCACCGAGCGCGAGGAGCGGCTGTGGCAGGCGCTGCGCCGCTGGCGCAAGGCCACCGCCGACGAGCACAACGTGCCGGCCTACGCGGTGTTCTCCGACAAGAGCCTGCAGGAACTGGTGCTGCAACGGCCGCAAACGTTGGCCGCACTGAAGAAGATTTACGGCCTCGGCGAGCTGAAGGTCGCCCGTTACGGCAGTGCGCTGCTGGCGCTGGTGCGCGACGGCGAGGCGTGATCCGGGATCACGGATTCAGTTACAATGACGCGACACCAAATTACGGAGAAACGTCATGCCAGTGAATCTCAAGCCCATCGATAACGCGCAGCTCGCGCCCATCGCCGGTGTGGACCTGTCCTACGCCTGCGCCGGTATCAAGAAGCCGGGCCGCAAGGACGTACTGGTCATCCGCATCGACAAGGGCAATACCGTCGCTGGCGTGTTCACGCAAAACCGCTTCTGTGCCGCCCCGGTACAGATCTGCAAACAGAATCTCGACGCCGGCGTGCAGATCCGCGCGCTGGTGATCAACACCGGCAACGCCAACGCCGGCACCGGCGAATCCGGCCGCCAGAACGCCCGCGCGGTGTGCGAGGCGCTGGCCCAAGAACTGGACTGCTTGCCGGAACAGATCCTGCCGTTCTCCACCGGCGTGATCCTCGAGCCGCTGCCGGTCGACAAGATCGTCACCGCACTGCCGACACGGCAGGCCGCTACCTGGGCTGACGCCGCCGAGGCGATCATGACCACCGACATCGCGCCGAAGGCGACCAGCCGTACCATCGACATCGACGGTCACGCCGTCAACATCACCGGCATCGCCAAGGGCGCCGGCATGATCCACCCGAACATGGCCACCATGCTCGGCTTCATCGCTACCGACGCCGCCATCACCCGTCCGGTGCTGAGCCAGCTGGTGAAGGATGTCGCCGACCTCAGCTTCAACAGCATCACCATCGACGGCGACACCTCCACCAACGACAGCTTCATGCTGATCTCCACCGGCCAGAGCGATACGCCGCGCATCGACTCCGTCACCCACCCGGCCTACGAGCAGCTGAAGGCCGCGTTGCTGGACGTCTCCGTCGAGCTGGCGCAGGCCATCGTGCGCGATGGCGAAGGCGCCACCAAGTTCATCACCATCCAGGTCGAAGGCGGCCGCAGCGTCGCCGAGTGCAAGGCCGTCGGCTACGCCATCGGCCGTTCGCCGCTGGTGAAGACCGCCTTCTTCGCCTCCGACCCCAACCTCGGCCGCCTGCTCGCCGCCATCGGCTACGCCGGCATCAACGATCTGGATGTCGATCGGCTCGAGCTGTACCTGGACGACGTGCTGGTGGCCAAGGACGGTGGCCGCAATCCGGACTACCAGGAAGCGGACGGCCAGCGCGTGATGCAGCAGGCTGAAATCACCGTGCGCGTGGTGCTGGGTCGCGGTCTGGCCAACGCCACGGTGTGGAGCTGCGACTTCTCCTATGAGTACGTGAAGATCAACGCCGACTACCGCAGTTAAGCATTGCCCAGGGTTGGCCGCAGGGTTTGCGGCCAACGTTGTCCGCGTCAGCGGCCGCCGTCAGGCGGCCGTTAACGTTTCAAAAGCGGGTAAATATAAAAATCGGGCGTAAAAAGGCGGGATTTGAATATTTGGCTGGCGGGGCAGGGC
>NZ_LFDT01000019.1:0-60281 GCF_001037925.1 Vogesella sp. EB
AAACAGTACCACTACCATGCAAACCTAGGACTTCTCTCCTTATCGCTGGTATGGCTGGCGGGGGCAGATCACAGACTCCTTTTCAGTGGAAAGGAGTCTGATTATTGGTGGCTACGCAATACGGCGAGGAGGAGGCTGCGGATCGGCCATTGCCGCCGTTCGATCAGTGAGGCATTTCAGTCAGTAATGTATCGCTTAGCGGCCCGTGGCCAGTGAGTCGTACTGAGCGACCTTTCTGAAAGTATTCATACGGGTCGCTCAGAGACTTTCAACAGGACATCTTAGCCATGGCAGCCCTGTTGTCCGATTCCATCATAGCTTCGGAAAACGTTTTATCCGTTATTTCAATGACAAGTAGATATCCGTTACCAGCTCATTCTCCGGCGTTTCCGGCATCAAGTTCAGGTAATGGAAATAGAGCGGAAAGTCGCGCAATTCTTCGCCGCTTTCGGGCAGCCAATTCCGATAAAGCGGGTAGATGCTCTCGCCAATCCGGGTGTGGGAGCCGTGATACCGCACTCGGGCGCAACGACCGCCGGGTATGGTCTTCAACACCACCCCCTGGGGGTTGGACGGGACCTCGGCTGTCACCTCGCCACAGATGTCGAACCGGAATTGTGCGGGCTCGGTGGTATCCGGGTTGTCGTAGGCGATGCCGAAGCTACGGCGGCTCTGTCTGGGTGAAAGGCCGCTTTCCTTGCGCCAAGCAATGAATTGGGCAACAGAGTCGTTGACCCTCTGGGTGGAACCGCGATGTTCTAGCGCGGCGACACGGGTAGTTTCGAAATTGACGATCTCGACCTGCACGGATTGATTCCTTTCTGGTACTCGGAACCGGTAGCGCTCGTGCCAGGACTCCCAGTCTGGTTGCCTCCTGAATTGGGAGGGAAACTGGCCGAAGGTGTTCCTGAAAGCGCGGCTAAACGATTCCGGGTTCTCGAAACCGGCTTCCAGGGCGATGTCGATGATCTTGGCGCCACGGTCGAAGGCGAGCTGTTGTGAAGCTCGCCGCCGCCGCAGCAGCAGGACGTATCGAGCTACGCTGGTGCCGATGTAGTCGGCGAATTGCCGGTGAAATGGAACTTGGAGAAGTTGGCGACCCGGCTAAGTCGTTCCACGGTCAGCGCTTCGCCCAGGTGTGCCTCGATATAGTCGAGTACCTTGCCTAATCGTGCCGCGTACGCCGTTGTCCGAAGTTCGTTCATCTGTCTTCCTCTGTCCATGGGAAGCACTATGCGTGTTACGACTCGCAAAATCCTGACTACGATTGCTGAGTGTATCGACCACGCCCAGAAACCATCAGCCAACTGTGACCGTCTGCAATCGGTTGCTCAACTTTCCCAAGCGGCAGTCTGGTCTGTTCCCTGTGATCGTTAACTTAAGGCGTCTGGACTGCCCAGATTCGTACAGCACAATCAGATCAACGCGCTCCAGTAAGTGTAAGGCGCAACCAAGCTAGGGCTAGCGTGAGAACACGTTCTAGCCCCGGCCACGGGTTGCTACCAGCCTAGCCTTATCTGGCCGCAGTCAGCGTGGTGTAGCTGGTAATCAGATTGCGGTAATCCGGAATGTGGTTGGAAAACAGCGCGCCCAGGCCTTCCACATCATTGCGCCAATCGCGATGCAGTTCGCAGGCTACGCCAAACCAGGTCATCAACTGGGCACCGGCACCCGCCATACGCTCCCAGGCAGCATGGCGGGTGATTTCGTTGAAGGTCCCGGAGGCATCAGTGACGATAAATACCTCGAAGCCCTCGGCCAGCGCCGACAACGCCGGGAATGCCACGCACACCTCGGTAACCACACCGGCGATGATGAGCTGCTTCTTGCCGGTGGCCTTCACCGCCTTCACGAAATCCTCGTTGTCCCAAGCATTGATCTGTCCTGGGCGGGCGATGTAGGGGGCCTCCGGGAACTGCTCTTTCAGCTCCGGCACCAACGGGCCGTTCGGTCCGCTTTCGAAACTGGTAGTCAGGATGGTGGGTAGATTGAAGTACTTGGCCAGATCGCCCAGTGCCAGCACATTGTTCTTGAACTTGTCCGGATCGATATCGCGCACAAGCGACAACAGGCCGGCTTGGTGATCCACCAGCAGTACGGCAGCATTGTTCTTATCAAGACGGGTATAGGGGGTAGTCATCACATGCTCCTTTAGCTAACAAAATGCACCGGCTGCTGCCAGCACACGGGGTAAACACGCTAGGCAACAGTTTCAGCTTGGTCCAGCAATCCGGCCGAACACGCCTAGGTGCAAGTCCTGGAAGGCCTGCCGGATTTCTTCATCGCTGTTCATCACGAAGGGACCGTGGCCGGCAATCGGTTCATTCAACGGTTCGCCACTCAGCAGCAGCAGGATGCTGTCGACATCTGCCTCGATCTGCACATCGTCGCCATTTGGCCCGAGCAGGGCCCATTGCCCGTCGCCGACGATACTGCCGCCCAAGCGCACCAAGCCTCGCAACACGACAATGGCGGCACTCCTGCCGTTGTGCAGCGGCAAGTTGGCCTGCCTGTTCTTGTGCAGGCGCACATCCCATACATCCATCGCGCTGAAAGTGCGTGCCGGCCCAACATGGCCAGCGAACCCACCGGCGATCAGTCGCACGCTACCAGCCTCTTGCGGTAGGAGCAGAGCTGGAATGTCCTGATTCAGGATAGTCTGGTAAGCTGGGGGCGCCATCTTGTGGCGAGCGGGCAGATTCACCCACAGCTGCGCCATTTCCAGCGTGCCACCTCCATGTGTGAAGGACGCCGAGTGAAACTCCTCATGCAGGATGCCAGCCCCTGCCGTCATCCACTGCACATCACCCGGGCCGATCAAGCCGCCACCGCCGACGGAATCGCGATGCTCCAGTTCCCCCTGGTAGACGATGGTCACCGTTTCAAAGCCACGGTGGGGATGCTGCCCCACGCCCCGGCGTCGTTCAGATGGCGAAAATACAGCCGGCCCGGCCAGATCGAGCAACAAGAACGGACTGAGGTGCTGTCCCAGTGATTGATAGGAAAACAGGGTACGCACCGGGAAGCCATCACCCACCCAGTGGGTCTGCGGCGCACTGTAGACACCAAGTACGGGTTTCATGTCCTACCTCCTGACTGTTGTTTTCAGCTTATCTGCACAACAAACAGTCCGGTAGAGCCGTAAAATGCCGACAGTGTTCTACCAAAGGAACGACCATGGATGACCTGAACGACCTCTATTACTTTGTGAAAGTGGTAGAGCACGGCGGCTTCACCCCGGCAGGGCGTGCCTTGCAGATGCCGAAATCCAAGCTGAGCCGGCGCATCTCGGCACTGGAGGAGAAATACGGCGTAAGGCTGCTGCAGCGCTCAACTCGGCACTTCTCGGTAACGGAAACGGGGAAGGAGTTTTACCAGCATTGTGTAGCGGTGCTGGTAGAGGCGGAGGCAGCACGCGAAGTCATGCTGCGCCAGCACGCTGAACCGCAGGGCATTGTGCGCATGAGCTGTCCGACCGCTCTGCTGGAATATCGCATAAGCGAGCTGGTCTGCCGCTTCATGGCGGCACACCCCAAAGTGCAGATTCACCTGGAAGCAAGTAACCGCCGCGTGGATCTGCTGGGCGAAAGACTGGACATCGCGCTGAGGGTGCGCTTCCCGCCACTGGATAACAGCGACCTGGTGATGCGGGTACTGGCGGAAAGCCCGCAGCGGCTGGTGGCCTGCCCTGGCTTTCTCCTGGAACGAGAGCTACCGAAGCATCCCGCCGACCTTGCCGGGCTGCCCAGTCTGGATTGGGGGCCACCGCGCGATCATGTCTGGCACTTGCAGGGGCCCGAGGGGCAGGAGGCCCGGATCAGGCACCAGCCGCGCTACATCACTGACGACATGACCGCCCTGCGACAGGCAGCGCTATCCGGTGTCGGTATGGTGCAGCTGCCCTGCATGGTAGTGGAAGAGGATCTGCGGCAGGGCAGGCTGGTGGACATCATGCCGGGCTGGGCGCCCAGCGGCGGCATCATCCATGCCGTGTTCCCGTCACGACGCGGGCAGCTGCCGGCGGTGCGCCTGCTGATCGACTACCTAGCGCAACACATCCGAAAAGACTGATAGCCGGCCCCGGCTCCCGGGCAGTTCAGTTCAATCAACCAGTCACGTATGTAGTCACCGTTTGTGTCCGCAACAAATCCGGACATGGCCTATTGACCTTGCCATCGTGGCAAGGTCCAGACTGCATGTACGGCCAAGGTTGGCCGCATCATTGCGAAGGACATGCCATGTATACCCTGCAAGTAGACAATATCGGTTGCGGCAGCTGTGTCGCCAAGATCAACCAGGCGCTGAAGGATCTGGATAGCCAGGCATCGGTGGATATCGACCGCACCAGTGGCCGCGCCAGTATCCGTACCGACGAGGCGCTGCAGACCGTCTGCGAGCTGCTGACCGAGATGGGCTATCCGGCCCGGCCGGCGTAAGCGCTCCCGCCCCCGCATGCCCCTGCCCCCACAGGGGCATGTTGCTTTTTGAGCGCTGCCGCCATTGATTCGATTTTCCAAAAATAGGACTTGACCTTCCCATGATGGGAAGGCCGATGCTGAATTCACAACCCCGATAAAGGAGTCAGTATCATGTCCCGTCCTACTTCTGTCGCTGCCAGCCAGACCCTGCGCTTTCCCGTGCTGGGCATGACTTGCGCCAGCTGTGTTTCCCGCGTGGAGAAGGCCCTGCACCAGGTGCCGGGCATCCAGGCGGCCAGCGTCAACCTTGCCACCGAGACCGTTACCCTGCATACCGAGCCGCATTTCGCGCTGGAGGCGGCGCATGCCGCCATCGCGCGTGCCGGCTACCAGGTTGGCAGCGACACGGTGCAGCTGGAAATCCGCGGCATGACCTGCGCCAGCTGCGTCAGCCGGGTGGAAAAAGCCCTGCTGGCGGTGGCGGGCGTCACTGCCGCCAGTGTCAACCTGGCCACGGAAACCGCCCGCGTCAGCTGGCCGGCGGGTGGCGACAATGCGCTGCTGCTGGCAGCGGTAGCCAAAGCCGGCTACCAGGCCAGCCTGCGCGAGCAGGCACAAACTGCACCAGTAACGCACCATGTACCGTGGTGGCCGGTGGCGGTGGCGGCCTTGCTGTCGCTGCCGCTGGTGCTGCCGATGTTCGGCGAGCTGTTCGGCGAGCACTGGATGCTGCCGGCCTGGCTGCAGTTTGTGCTGGCGACCCCGGTGCAATTCTGGCTGGGCGCGCGCTTCTATCGCGCCGGCTGGAAGGCGCTGCAGGCGCGCAGCGGCAATATGGACTTGCTGGTAGCCATCGGCACCAGCGCGGCCTACGGCTTGTCGCTGTACCAGTGGTGGCTGCATGCCGACCATGGTGGCGGGCATCTGTATTTCGAGGCGTCGGCGGTGATCATCACCCTGGTGCTGCTGGGCAAATGGCTGGAAGCACGCGCCAAGCAGCAGACCTCTGCCGCCATCCGGGCATTGCAGGCGCTGCGTCCGGCCACGGCTCGCGTGCGCCGCGATGGCGTCGATGTCGACCTGCCATTGCAGCAGGTGCGACTGGGCGACCTGGTGGTGGTGCGTCCGGGCGAGCGGGTGGCCGTCGATGGCGTCATCCGTGAAGGCAGCAGCCAGCTGGATGAGTCCATGCTCACCGGCGAGAGCCTGCCTGTCAGCAAGCAGGTCGGCGATCCGGTCACCGGCGGCGCCATCAACCACGACGGCCTGCTGCTGGTGGAAACCCGTGCGCTGGGCGAGGACAGCACCCTGGCCCGCATCATCCGCATGGTGGAGGATGCCCAGGCCGGCAAGGCGCCGGTGCAGCGGCTGGTGGACCGGGTGAGCGCGGTGTTCGTGCCGGTGGTGCTGCTGATCGCCGTGCTGACGCTGGTCGGCTGGTGGTGGTTCAGCGGCGATATCGAGCAGGCGATTCTCAATGCCGTTGCCGTGCTGGTGATTGCCTGTCCCTGTGCGCTGGGTCTGGCCACGCCGACAGCCATCATGGCCGGTACTGGCGTGGCGGCACGGCACGGCATCCTGATCAAGGACGCCGAGGCGCTGGAGCTGGCACATGGCGTACAGGTCGTCGCCTTCGACAAGACCGGCACCCTGACCGAGGGCAAGCCCAAGCTGATGCATACCGTTGCGGTCAGCGGCGACGAACAGCAGCTGCTGCAGCTGGCCGCCAGCCTGCAGCAAGGCAGCGAGCACCCGCTGGCCAAGGCTGTGCTGCAGGCACTGCCGGAGGCACCCGCCAGCAGGGTGGCGCAGTTGCAGGCGCTGCCGGGGCGCGGGCTGCGCGGGCAGGTAGATGGCGTGGAATGTCTGCTCGGCAATCAGCGGCTGATGCAGGAGCACGGCATCAGCCTGTCGTCGATGCACAGCTTCCAGCAGGAGGAGGAGCTGCTGGGCCGCACCGTGTCCTGGCTGGCGCGTGCCGGCGACGGCAAACTGCTGGGTATGCTGTCCTTCGGGGACAGTGTCAAACCGGCTGCGACAGCCGCCATCAGCCAATTGCATGCACTGGGTATCCGCAGCGTGATGATCTCCGGCGACAACCGGGCGGCAGCCCGCCAGGTGGCGGATGCGCTGGGTATCGACGAGGTGATTGCCGAGGTGCTGCCCGCGGACAAGGCCGGCCACATTGCCCGCTTGCGCCAGGACGGCAGCCGTGTGGCCATGGTGGGGGACGGGGTCAACGATGCGCCGGCGCTGGCGGCTGCCGATGTCGGCATGGCCATGGGTACCGGTACCGATGTGGCCATGCAGGCGGCGGGGGTAACGCTGATGCGTGGTGACCCCACGCTGGTGGCGCAGGCGGTTGCCATCTCCCGTCTGACTTACGGCAAGATCCGGCAGAACCTGTTCTGGGCATTTATCTTTAACCTGGTAGGCATTCCGCTGGCAGCGCTGGGCATGCTCAGCCCTATCATCGCCGGGGCCGCCATGGCGCTGTCCAGCGTCAGCGTGGTATCCAATGCGCTGCTGCTGCGTCGCTGGCGGCCGGCCAAGCAGCATTAAACCAAGGCGGGCCGCATGGCCCGCCTGTGTCATACCCTTGGTCATAAAAAGAGGAGCGAAGCATGAATATCGGTCAGGCCGCTGCTGCCAGCGGCGTTTCCGCCAAGATGGTCCGCCACTACGAAAGCATCGGCCTGATTGCGCCGGGGCAGCGTACCCAGTCCGGTTACCGCCAGTACAGCGAGCGTGAGGTGCACCTGCTGCGTTTCATCCGCCAGGCGCGCAACCTGGGCTTTCCGCTGGAGCAGATTCGTGTGCTGCTGTCGCTATGGCAGGACACCGGCCGCGCCAGTGGCGATGTCAAAAGGTTGGCCGCAAGCCATATTGCCGAGCTGGATGAACGCATCCGGGCGCTCAGCGACATGCGCAATACCCTGCAGACCCTGGCCGATGCCTGCTCCGGCGACAGCCGGCCAGATTGCCCCATCCTGCAGGGGCTGGCCGACGGCCATGGCGGGCAGTGTGCCCACCATGCGGATGCGGCTCACCCCGCCAGCGGCGACTGAGCGGGAAACCACAGCGTGAAGCAGGTGCTGTTGTCGGCGGAGGTAACGCTGATGCGCCCGCCGTGCACTTCTGCAATCGAGCGGGTGATGGCCAGCCCCAGCCCGGCGCCATCGGATTCACCGGCCACGCGGGCAGGATCGGCGCGGAAGAAGCGGTCGAACAGCCGTGGCAGTTGCTCCGGTGGTATGCCGCTGCCGGCATTGCACACCCGTACCGTGCTGCCATCATCCTGCTGCGCGATGTCGATGGTCACCACGCTGCCGGCCGGGGCATGGCGCAGCGCATTGGAGAGCAGGTTGCTCAGCGCACGGCGCAGCATCAGCCGGTCTCCCAGCAGCTGGCCGCTGCCGCTTTGCTGCAGCCGGATGTTTTTCTCTTCCGCCAGCGCATCGTAGAACTCCAGCAGCGCCGCTACTTCGTCCTCGATGGCAATCCGCTCCCGGCTGGGCAGCACCAGTCCGTGCTCGGCCTTGGCCAGGAACAGCATGTCCGACACCGTGCGCGCCAGTCTCTGAAACTCCTCGGCATTGGAAGCCAGGATGTCGCGGTATTCGTCGGCGCTGCGTGGCTGGGCAATGGCGACCTGGGTCTCGGTGAGCAGGTTGCTGATCGGGGTGCGCAACTCATGCGCGAGGTCGGAGGAAAACTCCGACAGCTTCCGAAAATCCTCCTGCAGCCGGCGCAGCATGGCGTTCAGCGATTCGGCCAGGTCGGCCATTTCCGGCGGTACCGACGCCACCGGCATCTGGGTGTCCAGTTGCTGTCCGGTAATGGCTTGCGCCCTGGCCTTCATGGCGCGCAGCGGTGCCAGACCGTTGTGCGCCACCCACCAAGCCAGCACGCCGCCCAGCAGTGCCGACAGCAGGATGTAGACCGCCAGTGACCGGCCTATCATCTGCATGAAATGCTCATGCCGTCCGGTGTCGATCGCTGCACAGATGGTCAGCTCGGTGCGACCACCGTCGGCCAGTCTGCCGCTACTGCACATGCCATGATAGTTGGCGTTGCCATACTGCCAGCTCACCATCTGCCGGTTCGCGGCCGCATCAACGGCGGGGAAGTGGAACGCCGCCGGTGATTGGGAGGCATACACCGGGTAGCCCAGCCGCTGCAATTGCACGTACAGGTCGCGGTGGTTGTGTACCACGTCGTCCAGCCGGTCGGCCAGCGTGGCGATATCGGGCGAAGTGCTCATCACCTCGCGGATCAGCCCCAGCTTGTCACGCAGGTCGTCGGCATCCTGCTCGGCAAAGTGGCGGTCCATCATTACGCTGACCAGCACGCCCAACCCGGTCAGCAGTAGCACGGAAACCAGCGCGTAGAGCAGGGTCAGTCGTGCCGTCAGGGAAAGGCGCTGCCTCATGCGTCCGGCTCCGGCACTTCCAGCACGTAGCCCATGCCGCGTACGGTGTGGATCAGCCGCGGCTCGAAGCCGTCATCCACTTTTGCCCGCAGCCGGCGCACGGCGACGTCGATCACATTGGTATCGCTGTCGAAATTCATGTCCCACACCTGCGAGGCAATCAGGCTGCGCGGCAATACTTCACCCTGCCGGCGCATCAGCAGCTCCAGCAGGCCGAACTCTTTGGCGGTGAGGGTGATGCGCTTGCCGTCGCGGCTGACGCGGCGGCGCAGCAGGTCCAGCTCCAGGCCGGCAATCTGCAGGGTGGTGGCCTCTACTGTGCCACGGCCCCGGCGCAGGATGGTGCGCACCCGCGCCAGCAGCTCGGCAAAGGAAAACGGCTTTACCAGGTAGTCGTCCGCGCCCAGCTCCAGGCCTTTTACCCGGTCTTCCACCTGGTCGCGGGCGGTCAGGAACAGCACCGGCATGGTCTTGTGCTGCAGCCGCAGCCGGGTGAGCACCTGCCAGCCATCCATGCCCGGCAGCATCACGTCCAGAATCAGCAGGTCGTGCCCGCCCTCCAGCGCCAGGTGCAGCCCTTCCAGGCCGTCATGCGCCAGATCCACGGCAAACCCCGCCTCCCGCAAGCCCTGGCGCAGGTACTCGCCGGTCTTGATCTCGTCTTCGACAATCAGAATCTTCATCGCTGTTTCCTGTAGCAATGCCGACAGTTTGCCACCGTCAACGCGCCGCTGCGCCAGATGACAGATTTGTAATCTGGCTGTCAGTTTGCTGTTGGCCTCAATCCGCCACACTGCTTGCACCAAAGTCAGAACCTGTATTCCCGCCATGCTGCCAGATTTACCGCGTGTTGGCCGGGAAGGAGACCGGAGCATGAACAAACCAAGAATGCTGCTTGCCGCCTTGCCACTGCTGGTCGGTGTGGCACAGGCACAGCAGCCCCCAGAGAGCGAATGGCGGCAGGCCAACCGGCAGGTCGCCGAGTTTCCGCGCGGCCACGCCGATGTATTGAAGTGGGAGCAGGCGCATCTCGCCGCCGCCACACCCGCTCCTGCCAAACCAGCCACGCTGGTGCTGAGTACGCTTGCCGACGGTGTGCGGCTGGCCTGGCAGGCCCACCCGGAGCTGGCCAAGCCCCTGGCCCAACTGGGCGCGGAGGAGGCTGGCTTGCTGGCCAGCGGCCAGTGGCAGGCCTTGTCCGCCGTCAAGCTGCGCAGGATCGAAGACGCCGCGGAGCTCATCGAAGTCGCGCATGGCACCCGAAAAACGCTGTTGGCCGCGATGGCGGTCGAGCAGGCACTGCCCTGCCAGCAGCAAGCGCTACAGGCGGCAGAGGCGGCGGCGGAGCTGGGCGCCCGCATGGCGCGGACCGGCAACTGGAGCAAGCTGCAGGATGCCAGGGAGCAGCTGTTGAAGGTGAGCGCCCTGCAGCAGTGGCAGCGCAGTCAATACGCAGCCGATCAAAGTCGGGCCGCGGTGCTGAAAGCCTTGCAGCAGTGGACGCGTCGCCCATCACAGACAGTCAGCCTGCCGCCGGGTCTGCCGGCGCTGCCGACATCCATCCTGTCCGAACAAGCCTTCCAGAGCCGTCTGGAGAGCATGGCCGCCACGCTCCCCGCGAGCGAACACATCACGATGCGCGCCAATGCCGAGCTGGCCTATAGCGCCTATCGCACGGCTTTCACCCTCGCCAGCAGCAGCCAGCAAGACATGCTCAAGCTGCGGCAGTTCATCTACGACGAAACCGTGCTGCGCTACAACGGCATGCTGTTGAATACCTGGGATCTGTTGGCCGAATCCCGGGCACTGGCCGAGGCCCGTGTGGAGGCCATCGGCGCCGTGCGTGATTTCTGGCTGGCCGAGGCAGACCTGCAGTTGCTGCTGCTGGGCCATGTGCCGGAAAGCTTTGTAACGTTGGCCGCAGGCGGCGGCGACAGCCCTGCCGCGGCGGGCCATTGAAAGGACTATCCATGAGCATCGATCAATCCCGCCGCCAGTTCTTCGCCGGGGCGGCCACCGCCGTGGTCGGCGCCACCGTGGCCCGTTCGGCGCTGGCCGCACTGCCGGAGGCGGTGATCCAGACCTCGGTGGAAACCGCGCCGCCGCTGCTGCCGGAAAGCGGCCGCCCGTACAACCCGGTGGTTACCCTGAACGGCTGGACCTTGCCGTGGCGCATGAACAACGGCGTCAAGGAGTTCCACCTGGTGGCCGAGCCGGTGGAGCGCGAGATGGCACCGGGCTTTACTGCACAGCTGTGGGGCTACAACGGCCAGAGTCCGGGCCCGACCATCGAAGTGGTGGAAGGCGACCGCGTGCGCATTTTCGTCACCAACAAGCTGCCGGAACATACCAGTATCCACTGGCACGGCCAGCGCCTGCCCAATGGCATGGATGGCGTATCCGGCCTGACCCAGCGCAGCATCAAGCCTGGCAAAACCTTCGTTTACGGGTTCGTGGCGCGCCGCCCCGGCACCTTCATGTATCACCCGCATGCCGACGAAATGGTGCAGATGGCGATGGGCATGCATGGCTTCTGGGTGACGCACCCCAAGGGCAAACACCCGCTGATCGACGAGGTGGACCGCGACTTCTGCTTCCTGCTCAACGCCTTCGACGTGGAGCCTGGCAGCAAGACACCCAAGGTCAATACCATGACCGATTTCAATATCTGGGCGTGGAACAGCCGCATCTTCCCGGGCATCGACTCGCTGAATGTGCGCCTGAACGACAAGGTGCGCATCCGGGTCGGCAACCTGACCATGACCAACCACCCGATCCACTTGCATGGCCATGAGTTTCTGGTCACCGGCACCGATGGCGGCCCGACGCCCAGATCTACCCGCTGGCACGAGGTCACCACCGACGTGGCCGTCGGCCAGATGCGGCAGCTGGAGTTCGTCGCCGACGAGGAAGGCGACTGGGCGATTCACTGTCACAAGAGCCACCACACCATGAATGCCATGGGCCACGACGTGCCGACCATGATCGGCGTGGATCACCGCGGGCTGGTGGGCAAGATCCAGCAGGTGGCACCGGACTACATGCTGATGGGCGAGCGCGGCATGGCCGACATGGGCGAGATGGAGATGCCGATTCCCGATAACACCGCGCCGATGATGACTGGGCAGGGACCTTTCGGCCCGCTGGAAATGGGCGGCATGTTCAGTGTGCTGAAAGTGCGCAAGGACCAGCCGGCCGGCAACTACAAGGATCCGGGCTGGTTCCGCCACCCGGCAGGCACGGTGGCCTACGAATACAACGGTGAACTGCCGGCTGCGTCACGCCAGCCGGCTGCGGCCAACCCTGCCGCGGCCACGGTCAAGGCCAAAAAACCGGGAACGCACCCGGAGCAGCATTAATCCCGCACCACCATCAGGAAAGAAAGCACTGCATGAAAACCACCCACCGCCTTCTCATTACCACGCTATTGGCCGGTCTGAGCATTGCACCGGCCATCGCCGCCGGCACCCACGCGGGCAGCCACGGTGAAAGCGCCATTGGCCAGCCGGGCAAGACCGCCAATGTCACCCGCACCATTCAGGTCGACATGTCCGACAACATGCGTTTTTCCGCACCGCTGATCACTGTGAAGCAAGGGGAGACCATCCGCTTCGTGGTGAAAAACCTGGGCAAGGTAAAGCACGAGTTCAGTCTGGGCACCAAGCAGGAACTGCTGGAACACTACGAAGTGATGAAGAAATTCCCGGACATGGAGCACGACGAGCCCAGCAAAGTATCGCTGGCTCCGGGTGCCAAAGGCGAGGTGATCTGGCACTTCAGCAAGGCGGGTACGGTCAACTTCGCCTGCCTGCATCCGGGCCACTACGATGCCGGTATGAAGGGGCAGATCAAGGTGGCAAAAAAATAATGCTGCTTCGTGGCCAGCTAGCCGCCGCAGGTTGGCCGCAACACCGTTTTCACACTTCTGGAGCATGACAACATGACTATCCGCGCACTGATTCTTGCCACCACCCTGGGGATGGCTACCCTCAGCCCCCTTGCCCATGCCTCTCAACCGGCTACCGCCAGCAGCATGGCGATGCTGACCGATGGCGAAGTCCGCAAGATCGACCCGGCAGCCGGCAAGATCACCATCAAGCATGGCCCGATCCAGCATATGGATATGCCTGGCATGACCATGGTGTTCACCGCCAGGGACAAGGCGCTGCTGGACAAGGTCAAGGTGGGTGACAAGATCCGTTTCATGGTCAGCCATGAAGACGGCAAGATGCTGGTGACCGAGATTCAGCCCGCCAGCTGATGCACATGGCCGGGGAAGCCCGGCCATGCTTTATTTCCTTGATGCCGACCATACAACCATGCCGTCACTGACCCGCAAGCAAGTCCTCCTCCCGGTAATCACCGTCGCCCTGTTGGCCGCAGGCCTGGGCGCCTACCTGTATATCGGCCGCTCGCCGCAGCCGGCAGCGTTCACGCTGCAGCCGGACGATACTGCCCTGGTAGCGCGCGGCAAGCAGGTTTACCTGGCCAATTGCGCCAGCTGCCATGGCGGCAAGCTGGAAGGCCAGCCGAACTGGCGCGAACGCAATGCGCTGGGCATGTTGCCGGCGCCGCCGCACAACGAAACCGGCCACACCTGGCACCACCCGGACGAGATGCTGTTTGCCCTGACCAAATACGGCATTGCCAAGGTTGCCAACATGCCGGACTACCAGTCGGCCATGCCCGTCTATGAAGGCACACTGAGCGATGCCGATATTGTTGCCGCACTGTCGTGGATAAAAAGCCAATGGCCTGGCGAGACACGCGCCCAGCACGATGCGGTAAACCAGCGGGCGCGGAAAGGCTGACCATGCCAGCCAGAAGTGATTGACCGCCATCAAGCCCGGTTGGTGGGCTGCGGTCTATAGTGCTATTAACGTTTATGAGAGCCTGTCATCATGCGCCTCACCCAAACAAGAACCCGGCAACTGTGTCGCCTGTTACTGACGACATGGTGTCTGGTGTTTGCGTTTGGCGTGCTGCTTGGTTGTCAGGGGCAAGTGCAGGAAACCACCCATCGCTTTGCCACGCCGGGCACCATGCAGACCCTGCAACTGACGGCAACTGACCATGCCGGAACTCATGACGAGTCCTCCCTGTGCGAACAAGCCTGCCAGACGCTTTCCGCCCCCGTCGCCAAGGGTGACGTCAGCTTTACGATGCCCTCCCTGCTGTCTGTCCTGCTGATTACCTGGTTCCTGCTGCCGCCATTGCTGCTGCGATCACCTGCCATCGTCACACGTCTGAATTCCCCTGCCACTCCCGGTGGCACACCTCCCCGCCCACATCTGCTGTTCCTGCGCTTCAACAATTAGACCGCTTTGCATTCACGCCACTACGACGCCCTGCCTCGTAGCGACTTCACTCGCGCCTGTTGCGCGAAAACCGTCCGTTCTCACGTTTAAGGAATCCAATCATGAAAAACCAGAAAACCTGGTCTGCGGCACTGCTGCTACTGGCGCTGGCCACGCCAACCTGGGCGGCACAGCCACCGATGCCAGCAAGCCCTGCCAACATGGAAATGCAGATGCAGAGGATGCGCACCATGCACGACAAGATGATGGCGGCGAAGACGCCACAGGAACGGCAAAAGCTCATGGCTGAGCAAATGCAGTCAATGCAGGAGGGCATGGCCATGATGCAGAGCATGGATAAAGACATGATGGCCAAAGGCATGATGCCGTGTCAGGGCATGGGCGCGGGGGCCGCAGACGCTAAGGTGATGATGGACCAGCGCATGAAGATGATGGACATGCTGCAGCAGATGATGGGGCAATCAGGCGGCATGATGCCCATGCAGTAAATCGGGCACCAGCAGGTGGGGCGTGGCTCGAATAGCGCGCACGCCCCACACGCTCACCCGCCCTCTCGCAGGAGTATCCCGATGAAGTCCTCACACTGGCATACCGGTCGCAGTCTCGCGATCACCATGGCCATCAGTTACACCGTTTGCGCCCTGTTGTACCGGCTGTGGCCGGAGCAAGGCGTTGCCTTCCTGAACGCCCTGTTTCACGGACTGGACTTTGGCAGGCTCAGAACATCGACACCATTCAGCCTGGGGGATTTTTTCTTCCCGCTGACGGTGCTGGTGGTGTGGGGTTTTGTCACTGGCACGGTGTTCAGCTGGGTGAGCCAGTGTCTGGCGCGCTGCTGTAAGCACCAGGCGCACTGTGCGCCACCTGACAAGGAGTGAAAGCATGGCTAGCGTCAAAGACCCGGTCTGCAGCATGACCATAGACAGCGGAACCGCTGCGGCCAACTATCGCTACGCGGGGCAGGACTACTGGTTCTGTTCCGCGCACTGCCAACAGGCATTTATTGCCGACCCGCAGCGCTATGCGCCGGCGAATGAGGCACAGATGGCTGCGGTGCCACATGAGCATCATCACCAGCACACGCATGCGGCAATGACAGATGCCGCTGCGCCCGGCGACAAGGCTAAAGACCCGATCTGCGGCATGGTCGTCAATAAGGCCACCGCGCTGAAAAGCGAACGCGGCGGGCGTAGCTACTACTTCTGCAGCGAGACCTGCCTGCGCACCTTCGAGTCGCCGGAGAACGAACTCAAGTCGATGAAGACCCGCGTCGCCATCGCCATGACCGGGGTGCTGGCGCTGGCCGTGCTGCGCGCCGGCGCCTTCCTCGGGCTGGCGACCGGTGCCACGCTTTTGAGCTGGGCGCCCATTCCCAATCTGCCATGGTTCACCTGGGGAATGTGGTTGTTCCTGCTGGTGACCCCGGTGCAATTCATCGGCGGCTGGAGCTTTTATCGCGGTGCCTGGAATACGCTGCGCACCGGCAACATCAACATGGACTTCCTGATCGCGCTGGGTACCTCGGTGGCGTACTTCTACAGCGTGGTGGTGATGTTCTTTCCGGACGTGCTGCCGATCAAAGTAGCCGAGCGCGACGTGTACTTTGAAGTCTCCGCCGTGATTATCGCCTTCGTGCTTTTGGGGCGTTACATGGAAGAAATCATCAAGAAGAAATCTTCCGCCGCCGTACGCCGGCTACTGGACCTCAAGCCTGCCACTGCCCATGTGCTGCGCGATGGTCAGGAGCTAGAGATTCCGGCCGGCAGCATCATGGTGGGGGAAACCGTGGTGGTGAAGCCCGGCGAGAAAGTCGCCACCGACGGCGAAGTCATCTCCGGCCAGTCCACGGTGGATGAGTCGATGCTGACCGGCGAATCGATGCCGGTGGAGAAACAGGTCGGCAACACCGTGATCGGCGGCACCCTCAATCGTGCCAGGGTATTCAGTTTCCGGGCGACGCGCATCGGCGCCGATACCGCACTGGCGCAGATCATCCGCATGGTGGAAGAAGCGCAGACCAGCACCGCCCACATCCAGCGGCTGGCGGACGAAGTGACCCGCTACTTTGTGCCGGCAGTGATCAGCGTGGCGGTACTGGCATTTGTCGGTTGGTGGCTGGCCGGCGACTTCCCGCAAGGACTGCTGGCCTTCATCGCGGTACTGATCATCTCCTGCCCGTGTGCGCTGGGTATCGCGACCCCGGCGGCGCTGATGGTGGGTGTCGGCAAAGGGGCGGACGGCGGCATGCTGATCCGTGGCGGCGAAGTGCTGGAGCGCGCGGAGAAGCTCAGCTGCGTGGTCTTCGACAAGACCGGTACCCTTACCCGTGGCGAACCGACGGTGACCGACATCGTACCGTTCGATGTGCACGACGAGCTGGACGTGCTGCGCCTGGCGGCGGCGGTGGAAACAGGCTCGGAGCACCCGCTGGGTGAGGCCATCGTGCGTGCGGCCAACCATCGGCAGCTGACTTTGCCGCAGGCCAGCGCCATTACCGGTCTTGCCGGCTTGGGCATTCGCGGCCAGGTCAATGGTTTACCCGTTTGGCTAGGTAACCGGCGGCTACTGTCCCAGCAGGGCATCGCCACCGGCGCGGCGGATGACGCCATGCGGCATCTGGAGCAGAACGGCAAGACGGCGATGCTGGTGGGCTATGCCGACAAGCTGATTGGCATCATCGCCGTGGCCGACACCCTCAAGCCCGAGGCCAGCGAAGCCATTGCCCTGCTCAAGCAGCAGCACATCAAGGTGGTCATGCTCAGCGGCGACAACCAGCGCACGGCAGACGCCATCGCCCGCCAGCTGGGGATCGAACGGGTGATTGCCGAAGTGCTGCCGGAGGACAAGGTCAAGGTGATCCAGCAGCTGCAACAGGAAGGTGAGGTGGTGGCCATGGTGGGCGACGGCGTCAACGATGCGCCGGCACTGGCGACCGCCGACATCGGTATCGCCATCGGCTCCGGCTCCGACGTGGCCAAGGAAACCGGCGGCATCATCCTGATCCGCAACGATGTCCGTGACGTGGAAAACGCCATCCGGCTGTCCCGCGCCACCATGCGCAAGATCAAGCAGAACCTGTTCTGGGCCTTCATCTACAACAGCATCGGCATCCCCATTGCCGCCCTGGGTTTCATGAACCCGATGGTGGCCGGCGCCGCCATGGCGTTGAGCTCGCTGTCCGTCATCGTCAACTCGGCGTTGCTGAAGCGCGTGCGCATCAGTACCCAGGCGGAAGGAGCGGCATCATGAAGACCCGGGCTTATCAGCTGTGTGCGGTGCTGGCGGTTGCCATCATGGTGTTTGTGCTGCTGCGTTTCGGTTTTTCGCTTGGCACGCTGTTGCTGGCGCTGTTGTTGGCCGCATGTCCGTGGGGCGTGATCTGGCTGAGCTACCGGCTGGCACGGCAGGCGGAATCCGAGATTGATGCGGCTATCGCGACCAAGAAGCCGAAAGAGCAAAACAGCGAACCTGGAAACGGAGTCTGAAATGACCGAACAACACGATCAACATGGCAAGCGCAGCCACTGGGTCTTCATCGGTTTTGTGCTGGTGGCTGGCTTCTTGCTGTTCACCGAGCACCGGGCGCATGTGCTGGGTGCACTGCCGTACCTGCTGCTGCTTGCCTGTCTGTTGATGCACCTGTTCATGCATCACGGCCACGGCCATCACCATGGCGGGCCATCACGCCGCCCGCACCAGCACGATCAGGATGGAGAACAGCCATGAACGACCATATGCAGGCCTACGGCTTATGGGGGCTGGTACTGATCAACTCGCTGGTCTTCATCATCTTTGCCTTCAGCTTCACCAAGCCAAAGTCGGTACGGGACTGGCGCTCGCTGGGCGTGTTTTCCGCCTTCATCGTGGCGCTGTTTACCGAGATGTACGGCTTCCCGCTGACCATCTACCTGCTGTCCGGTTGGCTGGGCAGCCGCTTCCCCGGCATCGACTTCATGTCACACGACAATGGCCACCTGCTGGAAGTGATGTTCGGCTGGCGTGCCAATCCGCACTGGGGGCCATTCCACCTGCTCAGCACCGTGCTGATCTTCGCCGGTTTCTGGCTGCTGTCTGCCGCCTGGCGCGTGCTGTATCACGCCCAGCGCCGGCATGAGCTGGCGACGGCGGGGCCCTATGCCCGCATTCGCCATCCGCAATACGTCGGCTTCGTCATCATCATGTTCGGTTTCCTGCTGCAGTGGCCAACCTTGGTGACCTTGCTGATGTTCCCGATTCTGGTCTGGATCTACTCTCGCCTCGCGCAGCACGAAGAGGCCGACATGCTGGCGCAGTTTGGTGAGCGCTACCAATCCTATCGACAGCACACCCCCGCCTTCATTCCCGCCAAGGGGCAAACACAAAATCATTAAAGGATCTCCTCATGCGTAAACTTATTTCCGCCTCGCTGCTGCTCGCCTTCTCGCTGGCTGCCACCTCCGTACTGGCAGCGCCATCCGGTACGGTGTTTACCGCCAACGAGCGCGGCAACTCCATCAGCCAGATCACGCTGGCAGACGGCAAGGTTGCCACCATCCCGCTGGAGATTTCGCCGCACAATGTACAGGTCAGTGCCGATGGCAAGCGCCTGCTGGCGGTCGGCATGAATATCCATGCCGGCCACCATGGCAGCGGCCAGAGTGCTGGTGAACTGCAGGTTTTTGACTTGCCGCTGGGAGGCAAACCAAGCTTTGTCCTGCCGGTGGCGGGTCACCCGGGGCACGTTGTTACCGACCGCGACAGCAAGCTGGCTTTTGTCACCGATGCCGGCAACAACGCCGTGCAGGTGTATGACCTGGCAAGCAAGAGCCAGATTGCTAGTATCAAAACCGGCACCTACCCGCATGGTTTGCGCCTGAGCCCCAACGGCAGCATCCTGTACGTGGCCAACGTGAAGAGCGACAGCGTATCGGTGATCGACGTGGCCAGCCTGCAGGAAACCGGGCGTATCGCCGTGGGCAATGCCCCGGTGCAGGTGGGGTTTGCCGCCGATGGCAAGCAGGCCTATGTGTCGCTCAGCGCCGAAAACGCCCTCGGTCTGATCGATACCGCCAGTCGCAAATTGACCGGCAAGGTCAAGGTTGGCCGCAACCCGATCCAGATGTACGCCACGCCGGATGGCAGCAAGGTGTTCGTGGCCAACCAGGGCAGCAGCAAGCAGCCGGATGGCCGAGCAGATCGCTACGTTAGAGAGGCGATCGGGCGAGCGCACGGCCAAGGAGTTGCAATGGCTCGCCACCGCGCGCAGCAACCGCAACCGCCTGTTCCTCGGCAGCGGGAAGAGCGGGATTGTGCCAATCTCAGCTACTGCCTGGGGGCGTAACCTGAAGCAGTTCGCCCGCGCCGCTGGTACCGGTTGGGTGCTTGCCCCCCACCAGATGCGTCGGCTTTACGCCTACACCTTTGTGCGCCACCGGCTGGGTGACCTGCTGTTCCTCAAGGAGCAGTTCAAGCACTCTAGCATCTACATGTCCCAACTCTACGGCGCTAACCCACGGCAGGATCCTGCGCTCTACGACGACATCCTGACCGAGCTGATGCAGTACAAGACCAAGGTGGTGGCGCAGTGGCTAGAGAAGGACGAACCGCTCGCCGGCGGGGCCGGGCGCAAGATTATGGAATTGCGTGCGCACGACTTTAAGAATCGCACGGAATTGATTGCTGAGACCTCGCGCCGAGTCAATATGCGTTCCACAGGACATTCGTGGTGCCTGGCGCAGGACGAAGGCTGCGGTGGGTCTGGAATTTATGCCAAGGGGTCGTGCAGCACCTGCCACAATGGCCTGATCGACTCTCGCTTCGTGCCGGTCTGGCAGGAGGCCTACCGCCACCACAAGGAGCTCCTGACAGATGCCGAGGCATTGGGTCCAGGCGCGATGAAACGGGTGAATGAGGATCTGGCTAAGGCCGCCAAGATTTTGACAGACCTCGGTATCGATCCCGAGCAAGGATAAAGAGGATGCCCAAAGCAAAACCGGCTAAGACCGTTGCCAATAGTGACGGCAATGCACCCCGCAGGCGGGATCGAGAGCGCACGTTAAGAGAGCTTAAGTTTGCCCTTCTCCGCCTGCAGGAGGAGGGGAAGAAGGTCACGTTGCGAGCAGTGGCGGAAGAGGCGCAGGTGTCCCCAGCGCTGCTCAACAACCGCTATCCCGACTTCGCCGAGCAGGTGCGGGCGGTCATAGGGAAGACGGTGCGTCAGCAGCGCAACGAGAAGGCCGACCTACTGAGCAAGGAAAGGGAGAGGAATCGCCAGCTGCGGGAATTGGTGGAGAGCCAACTGACGGAGATCACCCGGCTTGCATCGGTGAATGAATCCTTGCGGGCAGAACTGGCGTTGCAGAAAGCCATCGCCGAGGGAAAGGTCGCACAGGGTGCCTTCGGGCGCAAAACGGCAGGCCCTGGGCCTAACGCGGAAGCGGAAAAGCTATGAAATTGTTTACTAAGAAATTCCCTTGTAAAATTAAGCACTAACGAATTAAGTAAATTTACAAGGAATCTTAACCAATGAGCGAAGAAGAATTCACCAACTGGTCGATGGGCATCCTGCTCACCGGCCTGATCATTTTCATGGGCTTCATCATCTGGGATCTGGGCAAGAAATCCGGCGCCGGCAGGACCGGCATGATCGCGCTGTTCGTGGTGCTGGGCTTTGGCGTGATGGGCTTCGTGTTCAAGAACATCCTGGTTGAATTCCTGGTGATGAAATGAGCGGTGGCGCGCGACAGGAAAAGGGCGTCATCAGCCGCTGGCAGGACGAGCGCGGTTTCGGCTTCATCCAGCCGGAGCAGGGCGCGGCGCTGTTTGTGCACGTCAGCGCCTTTGCCGCCACGCCGCGACGGCCGGCGGTGGGGGACGCGGTGTATTTCCTGCGCGCGCGGGACGACAAGGGCAAGCCGCGCGCCAGTTGGGCCGCGTTCGCCGGTGTGCCGCAGCAGGCGGTGACGGCGCGGGCGTTGCCGGACAACACGCCGCGGCCGTGGCTGGCGGTGCTGTTCGTGATCGTACTGTGCGCGCTGTACGTGCGCGGCCTGCTGCCGCGCGACGTGCTGATGCTGTACGCGGTGATCAGCGTGCTGACGGTGCTGGTCTACCACCGCGACAAGGCGGCGGCGCTGCGCAACCGCTGGCGCACGCCGGAGCGCACGCTGCACTGGCTGGCGCTGCTCGGCGGCTGGCCGGGCGCAATGCTGGCGCAATACTGGTTCCGCCACAAGTCGACCAAGCCGGCCTTCCGCCGCTGGTTCTGGGCGACGGTGCTGGGCAATGGCGCGCTGCTGGGCTGCGGCCTGTACCAGGGCGAGCGGCTGCTGGCGTTGCTGCGCTGACAATTGCCGGGCGCGGCGCTAGAATAAGCGGCAATTTTGATAAGGAAGATGTGATGCCGTCATTTGATACCGTTTCCGAAGTGGATACCGTTGAAGTTCGCAACGCGGTCGACCAGACCAGCAAGGAAGTGGCGACCCGCTACGATTTCAAGGGCACCAGCGCCAGCCTGGAGCTGAAGGAAAAAGTGATTACCCTGCACGGTGACGCCGAATTCCAGATCCAGCAGATCATGGACATCCTGCTGGGCAAGCTGGCCAAGCGCGGCATCGACGTGCGCTGCCTGGAGTACGGCGACGTGAAGCAGGTCGGCGGTAACAAGGCCACCCAGACCGTGACCGTCAAGGAAGGCATCGAGACCGAGCTGGCGAAAAAGATCGTCAAGCTGATCAAGGATGCCAAGCTCAAGGTGCAGGCCAGCATCCAGGGCGAAGCGGTGCGCGTGACCGGCGCCAAGCGCGACGACCTGCAGGCGGTGATGGCGCTGCTGCGCAAGGAAGTGACCGATTTTCCGCTGCAATTCAACAACTTCCGCGACTGATTGCCGCGCGTTGTCACCAAAAAGGCTGCCCATCGGGCAGCCTTTTTTCATGGTGGCGGTAGTTCGGCGCCGTGTCCGCCGTTGCCGCCGTGCTAGCGCAACAGGCTGTACGGCCCGCCTTGTGCCAGCGCGCGCTGGTAGGCCGGACGGGCATGGATCGCCTGCAGCCAGGCCAGCAGCCGCGGTTGCCGCGCATCGATAAAGCCGCGCGCTTGTGCCGCCTCCAGCGGGAAGCTCATCTGGATGTCGGCGGCGCTGAAGGTATCGCCGGCGAACCAGCCGCTTTCGGCCAGCGCCGCTTCCATGAACGCCACGTGCTGGCGGATCTGCGGCCCGAGGTAGCTCTTCTGCACCCCCTTGGCGATGGCACCGGCGAGCGGCCGCAGCAGCCACGGCATCGGTGGCAGCGACAGACGGCTGAACACCAGGTGCATCAGCAGCGGCGGCATCGCCGAGCCTTCGGCGTAGTGCAGCCAGTAGCGGTACTGCCGTGCCGCCTCGCTGTCTGCGGGCGGCTGCAGCTGGCCGTTACCGTAGCGCGCCAGCAGGTATTCGATGATGGCGCCGGATTCGGCGACGGTGATGTCGCCATCGCTGATCACCGGCGACTTGCCCAGCGGGTGCACCGCTTTCAGCTCCGGCGGCGCCAGCAGGGTGCTGGCGTTGCGCTGGTAGCGCTTGATCTGGTACGGCAGCTGCAGCTCTTCCAGTAGCCACAGGATGCGCTGCGAGCGCGAGTTTTCCAGGTGGTGCAGCGTGATCATGGTCGCTCCTTGCGGTGGGGGTGTTCATGATAGTCAGTTTGGCGGCGCGTGGCACAGGCGCTGAAACAAATGTTTGATTCCGAGGTGGCGGCGGTGCTTGCGGCCAACTTTTGCGGCCCGCGTCGCCGCTGCGGCAAGCCGCCTTGCCATTGCCGTCACCCCGGCGGATCAGCCCGCGCCAGTCTAGCCATTTTGCCTATGTGTGCTGCGGAACGGAGCGCAGCGGTAGGCTTGCGCATACTGGTGGCACGCTTGCGGCGCGATGGGGCCGGGCGGGCGCGGATTTTTCGCGGCCATGCCGCGACTGCCGGCACCGATCCCGGCGCGCGCTGCTATGGTTCTGGAGTAGGGGCTGCGACATGGTGCGGCCCGCCGGCAGTCCGCTGCTGCTGTCTTTCGCCTGTCCCGGTGCCGCTTGCCGAGGGCCGGCAGGTATTTCTCATGCGTACTTCGTTCCGACAATGGCTGCCTGATCTTGCTGCCTGGCGCCGGCTGCTGACGCCGCTGGCCGGCTGGCGCTGGACGCTGCAGCGCCATGGCATGCCGGAGTTTCCGCTGGAGGACGAGGCGCCGCTGCGCGCCGAGCTGTTCAGTGCCGAGCAGATGGCGCAGTACGGCCGGCAGCTGGCGGCATCGCACCAGCTGGCCGCCGCGCGCACGCCGGATCCGCTGCTGGCAAGGTTGGCCGCCAACGAGGAAACCCTGCTCGAAGTCTGCAAGCTGCTGACCATCACCGTCTCGGCGCGGCATCGCATCTCGCCGGCGGCGGAATGGCTGCTCGACAACTTCTACCTGATCGAAGAACAGATCCGCACCGCGCGCCGCCATCTGCCCAAAGGCTATAGCCGCGAGCTGCCGTGCCTGGCCGCCGGCAACGCCGACGCCAGCTGCCATCCGCGCGTCTACGACATCGCGCTGGAAATCGTCACCCACAGCGACAGCCGCGTCGATGGCGACAGCCTGCGCCGCTTTGTCGCCGCCTACCAGGGCGTGACGCCGCTGCAGCTGGGCGAGCTGTGGGCGATCCCGATCATGCTGCGCCTGGCGGTGATCGAGAACCTGCGCCGCGTCGCGGTGCGCATCGCCGCCGGCTGGTCGGCGCGCAATCTGGCCGATTCCTGGGCCGACCAGATGCGCGAAGCGGCGGAGAAAGACCCGAAAAGCCTGATCCTGGTGGTCGCCGACATGGCGCGTTCCAATCCGCCGATGATCAGCACCTTTGTCGCCGAACTGGCGCGCCGGCTGCAGGGGCGCGGCCCGGCGCTGGCGCTGCCGCTGACCTGGATCGCGCAGCGGCTGAGTGAATCCGGCTTCACCATCGAGCAGCTGGTGCAGTCGGAAAACCAGCAGCAGGCGGCCGACCAGGTGACGATCAGCAACAGCATCGGCAGCCTGCGCGCGCTGGGGGCGCTGAACTGGCGCGACTTTGTCGAGAGCATGAGCGCGGTGGAGCAGGTGCTGCAGCAGGACCCGTATGGCGTGTACGGGCTGATGGATTTTGCCACCCGCGACCGCTATCGCCACGCGGTCGAGGCCATCGCCAAACGCAGTGCGCTGAGCGAAGTGGCGGTGGCGCAACTGGTGGTGACGCTGGCGCGCGGTGTCGCAGTCGAGGATCTGGGGCGGCGGCTGAGCGAGCCGAGCAGCCATGTCGGCTATTACCTGGTCGGCAACGGGCTGCCGCAGCTGGAACGGGCGGCCGCGGTACGTTTTTCGCTGTTGGCCGCGCTGTGCCACGCCGGCTTCCGCCACGCGCTGCCGCTGTTCCTGGGCGGCATCGCGCTGCTGACCGCGCTGTTCAGCGGCCTGCTGCTGTGGCAGGCCCAGGCCAGCGGCCTCGGCCTGTGGCCGCTGCTGTTGCTGGGGCTGCTGGCGACCCTGTCCACCAGCCAGCTGGCGGTCACGCTGATGAACTGGCTGGCGACGCTGACGGTGACGCCACACCTGCTGCCGCGCATGGATTTCAGCCACGGCCTGCCACCGACGGCGCGCACGCTGGTGGTGATCCCGACCATGCTCAGCAACGACGACGGTGTCGACAGCCTGCTGGAAGGGCTGGAGGTGCGCTTTCTTGCCAACCGCAGCGCGCATCTGCACTTTGGCCTGCTCACCGATCTGTGCGATGCCGCATCGGAAGTGCTGCCCGGCGATGCCGCGCTGATCGCCCGGGCGCAGGCCGGCATCGTTGCCCTCAACCACCGCTACGCCACCGCGACCGAGGGCGAGGGCGAGGCAGGCGAGCTGTTCTTCCTGTTTCACCGCCCGCGGCGCTGGAATGCCGAGGCCGGGGTGTGGATGGGCTACGAGCGCAAGCGCGGCAAGCTGGCGGACCTGAACACCCTGCTGCGCAGCAGCGCGGCATCGGTGGCCGACAGCGGTTTTGCGCTGGTGGAAGGCGCGCGCCAGGTGCTGAACAGCGTCAAGTATGTGATCACGCTGGACACCGATACCCAGCTGCCGCGCGACGCGGCGCAGCAGTTTGTCGCGGCGATGGCGCACCCGCTCAACCAGCCGCACTACGACGCGCGCAAGCGCTGCGTGGTGGCCGGTTACGGCATCCTGCAGCCGCGGGTGGCGGTGAGCCTGCCCAGCACCAACCGCTCGCGCTATGCGCGGCTGTACGGCGGCGATACCGGCATCGACCCCTACACCCGCGCGGTGTCGGATGTGTACCAGGACGTGTTCGGCGAAGGCTCCTTCATCGGCAAGGGCATCTACGACGTGGACATGTTCGCGCTGGCGCTGGACGGCCGCTTTCCGGAAAACCGGGTGCTGAGCCACGACCTGCTGGAAGGCTGCTACCTGCGCGCCGGCCTGCTCAGCGATGTGCAGCTGTACGAGGACTACCCGGCGCGCTACAGCGCCGATGTCAGCCGCCGCTACCGCTGGATCCGCGGCGACTGGCAGCTGGTGTCGTGGTTGCGGCGCAAGGTGCCGGACGCGACGCAGGCGAGCTGCAGCGGCAAGGGACGACCCTGCCAGGCCAACCCGCTGTCGGTGCTGTCGCAGTGGAAGCTGCTGGACAACCTGCGCCGCAGCCTGACCCCGGGCGGGCTGATGTTGCTGCTGCTGTTCGGCTGGCTGCTGCTGCCGGCGGTCGGGCTGTGGACGCTGTCGGTGATCGGCGTGATGCTGGTGACCTCGCTCAGCGCCGCGATCCTGGACCTGTTCCGCAAACCGCAGGATGTGCTGCTGCGCCAGCATTTGCAGGCGGTGGTGCGCGTCGCGCTGCGCCACATGCAGCAGGTGGCGTTCGAGCTGGCCTGCCTGCCGTTCGAGGCCGCCTACAGCCTGGGTGCCGCCACGCGCACGCTGTGGCGGGTACTGGTGTCGCGGCGGCGGTTGCTGGAATGGAACCCGTCCAGCGAGGTCGAACGCCTGCTGGCGACGCGCGACCGCAGCAGCCTTGCGGCCAGCTATCGCAGCATGTGGCAGGCACCGGGCAGCGCGCTGCTGGTGGCGGCGCTCTTGCTGCGGCTGAACCCGGCGGTGCTGCCGGTGGCGCTGCCCTTGCTGCTGCTATGGTTGGCCGCACCGCTGCTGGCGTGGTGGCTGAGCCGGCCGCTGTCGACGCAGCCGCCGCAGCTGACGGCCGAGCAGACCCGCTTCCTGCGCCAGCTGTCGCGGCGGACCTGGGCGTTTTTTGCGCGCTATGTCACCGCCGCCGATCACTGGCTGCCGCCGGACAATGTGCAGGCGTCGCGGGCCGACGCCATCGCGCACCGCACCTCGCCGACCAATATCGGCCTGGCGCTGCTGGCCAACCTGGCGGCGCATGACTTTGGCTACATCCCCAGCAGCGTGCTGCTGGAGCGCAGCGACAACACCCTGCGCAGCATGCTGCGGCTGGCGCGCCATCGCGGCCATTTTTACAACTGGTACGACACGCAGACGCTGCAGCCCTTGCCGCCCTTGTACGTGTCCAGCGTCGACAGCGGCAATCTGGCGGCGCATCTACTGGTACTGCGCGCCGGGCTGCTGGCACTGGCGGATGCACCGCTGCTGTCGCCACGGCTGCTGGACGGCCTCGGCGACACCTTGCTGCTGCTGGCCGGCAGCGGTAGCGGCGCTAGCGCGGCACGGGCCGGCCAGCTGTACCAGGCGCTGGATGATCGCCCCCTGACCGCCAATACCCCGCTGGGTGCCCTGCAGCAGCGGCTGCAACACCTGCAGGGGGAGGCCGACGAGCTGGTGGCGCTGGCGGCGCGCGAGCTGGGCAGCGGCAGCGATATCGACGCCGGCAACGAGGCGCACGACTGGGCGCTGGCGCTGCAGCAGCAATGCCAGCAGGCACTTGACCAGCTGCTGTGGCTGGCACCATGGCTGGCACTGCCGTCGCCACCGCCCGGGCTGGACGAGGTGGGGCTGCCATCCACCGCCAGCACGCTGCAGCAGCTGGCGACACCGCAACAGGACATCCGCCTGCCGGACGCGGCCACCCCGGCCCAGCGCAGCTGGCTGGCCGAGCTGCAGCAGGCGCTGGCCACCGGCCGGCAGCGCGCGGCGCTACAGCTGCAGCAGGCTAACCAGCTGGCGCAGCTGGCCGGGGAACTGGCGCAGATGGACTACGACTTCCTGTTCGACCCCACCCGCAAGCTGCTCAGCATCGGCTACAACGTCAGCGATGGGCGCAGCGATGCCGGCTTTTATGACCTGCTCGCCTCCGAGGCGCGGCTGAGCAGTTTCGTCGCCATCGCCCAGGGGCAGTTGCCGCAGGACAGCTGGTTTGCGCTGGGGCGGCTGCTGACCGGCAGTACCGGCGAGCCGGTGCTGCTGTCGTGGAGCGGCTCGATGTTCGAGTACCTGATGCCGCTGCTGGTGATGCCCAGCTACGAGCACACCCTGCTGGACCAGACCTGCAAGGGCGCCGTGGCGCGGCAAATCCAGTACGGCGCGCAGCGCGGCGTGCCATGGGGGGTGTCCGAATCCGGCTATAACGCGGTCGATCCGCAGCACAATTACCAGTATCACGCCTTCGGCGTGCCCGGGCTGGGGCTGAAGCGCGGCCTGGCCGACGATCTGGTGATCGCACCGTACGCCGCGGTGATGGCGCTGATGGTGGCGCCGGAGGCGGCCTGCAGCAATCTGCAAAGGTTGGCCGCAGAAGGCGTGCTCGGTCGCGACGGCTTTTTCGAGGCGGTGGACTACACCCCGCTGCGCCAGCTGCGCGGCCAGACGCGCACGGTGGTGCGCTCGTTCATGGCCCACCACCAGGGCATGAGCCTGCTGGCGCTGGCGCACTGGCTGCTGGCACAGCCGATGCAGCGCCGCTTTGTCGCCGATCCGCTGCTGCAGTCCAGCCTGCTGCTGCTGCAGGAACGGGTGCCGAAGGCGACGGCGCTGTTTGCCCACCACGTCCGCCGTTTCGACGCGGTGGCGGTGGCGGAGCCGGCGCAGACCCCGACGCGGCACTTCACCTCGCCGCAGACCCCGGCGCCGGCGGTGCAGCTGCTGTCCAACGGCCGCTACCACGTGATGCTGACCCAGGCCGGCGGCGGTTACAGCCGCTGGAAAGGGCTGGCGGTCAGCCGCTGGAACGAGGACCCCACCTGCGACAACTGGGGCAGTTTCTGCTACATCCGCGATCTGGCCAGCGGCGTGTTCTGGTCCGGCGGCTTCCAGCCGACGCTGAAGCAGCCGGAGCAGTTCGAGGCGATCTTTTCCGAAGGCCGCGCCGAATACCGCCGCCACGACACGCTGGGCGCCAACGAGGGCCACTTCGAAACCTATACCGAGATCGTGGTGTCGCCGGAAGATGATATCGAGCTGCGCCGCCTGCGCATCACCAACCGCTCGGCACAGCCGCGCGAGCTGGACATCACCAGCTACGCCGAGGTGGTGATCGCGCCGCCGGTCGCCGACACGCTGCATCCGGCGTTCAGCAAGCTGTTCGTGCAGAGCGAGATCCTCGCCGCGCGCCACGCGATACTGTGCACGCGCCGGCCGCGCGCGCAGGACGAGGCGGTGCCATACCTGCTGCACCTGATGCAGGTGCACGGTGTGGCGGCGGAAATGTCCTACGAAACCGACCGCCTGCGCTTTATCGGCCGCGGCCGCAGCACGGTATCGCCGGCGGCGCTGCACGGCACCGCGCCGCTGTCCGGCAGCGACGGCGCGGTGCTGGATCCGATCGTGGCCATTCGCGGTCGCCTCACGCTGGCGCCGCAGCAGGCGGTCACCGTCGATCTGGTTACCGGCATGGCCGATAGCCGCAGCGCGGCCGAGGCGCTGATCGACAAATACCAGGACCGGCATCTGGCCGACCGCGTGTTCGACCTGGCGTGGACGCACAACCAGGTGATGCTGCGCCAGCTCAATGCCAGCGAGACCGAGGCGCAGCTGTACGGGCGGCTGGCCGGCGCCATCCTGTACGCCCACGGCGCGCTGCGCGTCAGCTCGGCGATCCTGGCCAGCAACCGTCGCAGCCAGTCCGGGCTGTGGGGCTACGCCATTTCCGGCGATCTGCCCATCGTGCTGTTGCAGATTGCCGATGCGGCCAACATTGCGCTGGTGCGGCAGCTGGTGCAGGCCCACAACTACTGGCGGCTGAAAGGGCTGCCGGTGGATCTGGTGATCTGGAACGAGGACCACGCCGGCTATCGCCAGCAATTGCAGGAACAGATCCTCGGGCTGATCGCTGCCGGGGTCGAGGCCAGCGTGATCGACCGCCCCGGTGGCATATTCGTGCGCTCGGCCGAGCATATCTCCGCCGAAGACCGCATCCTGCTGCAGGCGGTGGCGCGGGTGGTGCTCAGCGACAGCCGCGGCACGCTGGCCGAGCAGCTGGAGCAGATCCCGGCGCGGCTGCCGCTGCCGGCGCCGCTGTTGCCGGCGCAGCGCTACCGTCCGGTGCTGCCGGCCAGTCCGGAGCCGCCGCCGCGCGAACTGCTGCTGGACAACGGCCTCGGCGGTTTCAGTGCCGATGGCCGCGAGTACGTGATCCGGCTGCGCGCCGGGCAGAGCACGCCGGCGCCGTGGGCCAACGTGCTGGCCAACGAGCAGTTCGGCACCGTGCTGTCGGAAAGCGGCGCCGGCTACACCTGGTACGGCAATGCCCACGAATACCGGCTGTCGCCGTGGCATAACGACCCGGTCAGCGACGCCAGCGGCGAGGCGATCTACCTGCGCGACGAGGAAAGCGGCCACTTCTGGTCGCCAACGCCGCTGCCGGCGTGCACGCCCTTGCCCTACGTCATCCGCCACGGCTTTGGCTACAGCGTGTTCGAGACGGTGACGGACGGCATCGAATCGGCGCTGTGGGTGTATGTCGCCAGCGACGCGGCGGTGAAGTTCTCGGTGCTGAAGCTGCGCAATGTCTCCGGCCGTGCGCGGCGGCTGTCGGTGACCGGCTACGTGGAGTGGGTGCTGGGCGACCTGCGCGCCAAGTCGGCGCTGCACGTCGCCACCGAGATCGCGCCGCAAAGCGGGGCGTTGTACGCGCGCAATGTCTACAACAGCGAGTTTGCCGCGCTGGTGGCGTTTTTCGATGTCGACGACAGCACGCGCAAGCTCACCGCCGACCGTGGCGAATTCCTCGGCCGCAACGGCTGCCTGCGCCACCCGGCGGCGCTGCAGCGCAGCACGCTGTCCGGCAAGGTCGGCGCCGGGCTGGACCCGTGCGCGGCGATGCAGCTGCAGCTGACGCTGCAGGCGGACGAGGGGCGCGAGGTGATCTTCCGCCTGGGGGTTGGCCGCAACAGCGAGGAGGCGGCGGCACTGGTGCAGCGCTATCGCGGCAGTGACGCCGCCAGGCTGGCGCTGGACGCGGTGCGCGGCCACTGGCTGCAGACGCTGGGCGTGCTGCAGGTGCAGACGCCGGATGCCTCGCTGAACGTGCTGGCCAATGGCTGGCTGCTGTACCAGACGCTGGCGTGCCGGGTGTGGGCGCGCAGCGGCTACTACCAGTCCGGCGGCGCCTTCGGATTCCGTGACCAGCTGCAGGACATGATGGCACTGGTGTACGCGGCGCCGGCGCGGGTGCGCGCGCACCTGCTGCTGTGCGCCAGCCGCCAGTTCCGCGAGGGCGACGTGCAGCACTGGTGGCATCCGCCGCTGGGGCGCGGCGTGCGTACCCGCTGCTCGGACGACTACCTGTGGCTGCCGCTGGCGGTGTGCCGCTATGTCGCGGTGACTGGCGACGCGGCGCTGCTGGGCGAATCGGTACTGTTCCTGGAAGGGCGGCCGCTGACGGCGGAAGAGGACTCCTACTACGATCTGCCCGGCGGCGGGGTGGAGGCGGCCAGCCTGTACCGCCACTGCGTGCTGGCGATCCGCCACGGCGGGCGCCTGGGGGCGCACGGCCTGCCGCTGATCGGCTCCGGCGACTGGAACGACGGCATGGACCGCGTCGGGGTGCTGGGCCGGGGCGAGAGCGTGTGGCTCGGCTTTTTCCTGTGCGAGGTGCTGCGCCAGTTCGCGCCGCTGGCGCGCGGGCAGGGCGACACCGCCTTTGCCGACGAGTGCGAGGCACAGCGCGCGCGACTGGCCGCCAGCCTGGCGACGCACGGCTGGGACGGCGCCTGGTATCGCCGCGCCTACTTTGACGATGGCACGCCGCTGGGCTCGGCCAGCAACGAGGAGTGCCGCATCGACTCCATCTCGCAGAGCTGGGCGGTGCTGTCCGGCGTCGCCGACGCCGTGCGCGGCCGGCAGGCGATGGACGAGGTCTACCGCCAGCTGGTGCGGCCGGAGGCGGCGCTGGTGCAGCTGCTCGATCCGCCGTTCGATCACTCCAACTTGTATCCGGGCTATATCCGCGGCTATGTGCCGGGCGTGCGCGAGAACGGCGGCCAGTACACCCACGGCGCGATCTGGGCGGCGATGGCGTTTGCCGCGCAGGGCGATCAGCAGCGGACGTGGGCGCTGCTGTCGATGATCAACCCGCTGCAGCACAGCCGCAACGCGGCGGAGGTACAGCGCTACAAGGTGGAACCGTATGTGATGGCGGCGGACGTGTACGCGCTGGCGCCGCACACCGGCCGTGGTGGCTGGAGCTGGTATACCGGCTCGGCCGGCTGGATGTACCGGCTGATACTGGAGTCGGTGCTGGGGCTGACACTGCACGGCGCCCGGCTGCGCATCGTGCCGTGCCTGCCGCCGGCGTGGCCGGGCTATACCCTGACGTATCGCTATCACGACACCCCGTACCGGATCGAGGTGCAGCGCGCGGCGGAGGCGGGCATCACGCTGGATGGCGTGCCGCAGGTCGGCGACGAGGTGCTGCTGCAGGATGACGGCCAGCCGCACCTGCTGCAGGTGAACTGGACGCCCGCGCCCTGACGGCGGGCAGGGCGGTGCAAGGTTGGCCGCAAGCGGGGCTGTGTACGATGGCGTACCGACTGCCGCCGCGGCGCTGGCTAGCATGCCTTATTGCCCGTGCGACTGCCGCCGGGCATCCAGCCACGGAGCGCCCTGCCATGAAGCTGTTTGTCCTGGAACACGAAAAAGCGGCCTACCGTGTCGATTTTGCGCTGTACGGCGTGGCCATTGCCGCGCTGCTGCTGTTTCTGCTGCTGAGCGGCAGCGGTGGCCACCGGCTGGACAGCACGGTGCTGGTGATCGCCGGTCTGCTGGTATGGAGCGCGCTGGAGTATGCGTCGCACCGCTTTGTGCTGCACGGTATCGCCCCGTTCTCACGCTGGCATGCCGAGCATCACCGGCGGCCGGCAGCGCTGATCTATACCCCAACGCTGCTCAGCGGCTTGCTGTTTGCCGGGCTGGTGTTCCTGCCGCTGTGGTGGCTGGGCGACCTGCGTCGTGCCAGTGCGCTGACGCTGGGCGTGCTGCTGGGCTATGTCGGCTATGCGCTGACCCATCACGCGCTGCATCACCTGCGGCGCGACCACGGTGCGCTGTATCGGCTGAAGTGCCGGCACGCCCGTCATCATCTCGGCAGCGCGCCGACCGTGTGTTACGGCGTCACCAGCCGCTTTTGGGATGTGCTGCTGCTGACCGACGGTCCGCGGCACGGGGTGCCGCGCTGGCGGCGGCTGGCGGGGCCACTGCTGTCCGGCTTGCTGCTGGCGGCGCTGTTGCTGCTGCTGTACCGGCCGCTGGACTGAGCCAAGGTTGGCCGCAACGTGCGTTTTGGCCATGAACGGCTAATGTTGATGGAGACACCGGCGTGCCGGCCTGGCCGCACGCCTGGTGCCGGCCCGGACCTGCGCCGTGGCCGTTTGCCCGGCAACCGGAGGCAGCAGCATGGAATGTTCACCCGCAATTGGCAGGCTGTGTCGGCACTGGCTGCTGGCGGCGCTGTTGCTGCTGGCCGGCTGCGCGTCGCTGCCGCCGGGGGCCGACTACGCCAAAACGCCGTCGGTGGCGCTGGCGGCGCCGGAAACGACACAGCTGGGGCGGCAGTTTGCCGCACTGGCACGCGGCCACGACGGTCAGTCCGGCTTTCGCATCATCCCGGTCGGCGCCGACGGTTTTCTGCTGCGCATGCAGATGATCAACGCCGCGGAACGGGCGCTCGACCTGCAGTACTTCATTTTCCGTGGTGACGACACCGGCCGGCTGCTGACCGGTGCCGTGCTGCGCGCCGCCGACCGTGGCGTGCGGGTGCGGGTGCTGCTCGACGATGGCGAAACCGAGGCCGGCGACGAGCAGATCATCAAGCTGGCCGCGCACCCGATGATCGAGGTGCGCATCTTCAATCCGTTCGCCTACCGTGGCCACTCGCTGGCGCTGAAGGCGGTGGAGTTCATGTTCAACGCGGCGCGGCTCGACTACCGCATGCACAACAAGCTGCTGGTGGTCGACAACGCCGCGGCGCTGCTGGGCGGGCGCAATATCGGCGACCAGTACTTCCAGATCGATCCCGAATCGCAGTTTGCCGACGACGACGTGTTTGCCGGCGGCCCCATCGTGCGGCCGCTGTCGGCCAGCTTCGACGAGTTCTGGAACAGCGCGCTGGCTATCCCGGTAGAGGCGCTGGCCGGCGGCGGATCGTCGCACACCGAGCTGCAGGAACACCGCGGCCAGCTGCAGGCGGAGCACCGCCAGTCGCAATCCGCCGGTGTCGACTATGTGGCGCGTCTGGCCAGCGGCGAGCCGTTCGCGGCGATGGTGAGCGGGCGCTTGCCGCTGGTCTGGGCGCCGGCGCAGCTGGTCTACGACAGCCCGGACAAGAAGAAGGTGCTCAGTGGCGCGATGGTGGGGCGGCTGATGCAGCGCCAGGTGGCCGGCGCCACGCTGGCGGTGCAGCGCGAGCTGCTGATGGTGACCCCGTACCTGATCCCCGGCCACGAGGGCATGCAACTGTTCAGTGCGCTGCGCCAGCGCCAGGTGCAGGTCCGCATCCTGACCAGCTCGCTGGAATCGACCACGGTGCTGGTGGCGCATTCCGGCTACATGCACTACCGGCGGCCCTTGCTGCAGGATGGCGTCGCGCTGCACGAAATCCGCGCGCTGCTGGGCAATAGCAAGGGTAGCGGCCAGAGCCACGCCATCTCGCGGCACGGCAATTATTCGCTGCACGCCAAGCTGTTCGTGTTCGACCGGCAGCGGCTTTATGTCGGATCGATGAATTTTGACCAGCGCTCGATGCACCTCAATACCGAGATCGGCCTGATCATCGACAGCCCGCAGCTGGCACAGCAGGTGGCCGCGCGCTTCGAGGCGATGACGCAGCCGGAAAACGCCTACCGGTTGCTGCTGCGGCCGCCAGCGGCGGGCGGCGCGCCGCAACTGGTGTGGCAGACATGGGAAAACGGCGAGCTTGTCGAATACCGGCGCGAGCCGGCGCGCAGCGACTGGCAGCGGCTGGCGGTGCGGTTGCTGTCGCTGTTGCCGCTGGACAAAGAGCTGTGACGCGGCGCGGGTGGTGGCTACTGCTGCCATGGCTGGCGGCGATGAGCCAGGCGCAGCCGCAGCCGCCGGTGCAGCAGGAGGTCACCCTGTTGCTGGCCGAGGTGGCGGCCAGCGGCTGCGAGTTTTACCGCAATGGTGGCTGGTACGACGCGGCGGCGGCGGCGCGCCATTTGCGCGACAAGTTCCAATACCTGCAGGCCCGCCGGCCGCTCAAGCGCACCGAAGACTTCATCGAGCAGGCGGCCAGCCGCAGCAGCTTCAGCGGCAACGCCTACCGGGTGCGCTGCCCGGGACAGACCACGGTTGCCAGCCGGCAATGGCTGCTGGCACGGCTGGCACGCTTGCGCGGCGGCTGAAGCCGGACTGGCCAACGGGGCGGGCACAAACGGCTGCCGACCTGCTCGCGGGCGAGGAGGTCGGCAGGGTCAGTGGCGCCGGGCGGCGGCAATGTCGCCGGCAGGGCGCCTAGCGGTCGTTCTGGTAGCCGTCGTTATTGTTGTTGTACCAGGGCGCGGTGCCTTGCTGGCGGTAGTCGCGGTTGTCCGGGTTGTTATCGTAGCGGTACTGATCCTGGCGCTGGCGGCGCTGGTGCTGGCGATCACGCTGATAGCGCTGGTAGCGCGGCACGTACTCGTTGTTGTACCAGCGATCCTGCACGAAGTAGACCCGTTCACCACAGGCGTTGTAGGTGCGGCAATGGCGCGCCCAGTTGCGGGCGTGGCCCGGCGGTACCCGCAGATAGATCGGCGGGCGGGCGACCGGTACGCGGCGGATGGCGATCGGCTCGCGGTAGAGCACGCGCGGCGGCGGGTAGCCGCCGATGTCGAGGCGGCCGTAGAAGCCGGGCTGGCCGATGCTGATCGAGACGCCAACGTCGGCGGCAAGGGCCGGGGTGGCGATGACGGTGACGGCGGCAATGGCCGTGGCAAGCAGAATACGTTTCATGTTGACTCTCCTGTGGCCCGTAGCGGGCGGCTGCGTCTGCCGGGGGCAGGTGGACGACGGCGGGGCTGGCCCGGGGTGTCCGGTCGCGCCTGACGCTGCGGGCGGGGTAGGGCTTGAAAGATTGCGGTGTGGCGTGGCATGCCGGGATTGTCTGATGGTGCGCCTGGCCACGCGGCCTGTGCCGGCGTTGCTGTGGCGCGGACAGGATCATCATCGCGCCAGGGTTGGCCGCAGTCTGTTCGTTGCCATACATAGCCGCCCGTTGATGTCGTAACCGGGCCCCAGCGCCAGACCGGCGCCCGCGGCCGGCCCTCCTTCCGTTTTCCCCGCTCGTTCCCTTTCCTGATCGCCGCACCGCATGCGGCCAGCCACTTGCCGGTCATGCCGTGGCGATTCCCCTTGTCTGTGTGCTAGCAGACAGACGGCCTGTAGGTGGCGCTTTTAAGCTGTATCCATTGGCGCCAATACCACTGCACCTGTTGCAGCGAGCCATACCGGCCTGACGGCCGCATGGTGCTGGCGACGAGCAGTGCGTGCGGTGGCTCCTGCCGGCATGGCACTGCCCATTCACGCAAAGGAGTCAACGTGAGCCGCGGCCCGCATGCGGTGCCGGTCACTCCGGCCAGGGCGTCAGCGATGTCCATGCCGCTGCGGCTCACCCGAAACACCCTGTTCAGGAAAAAGGTAACCCCATGAAAACAATGCAGAGATTGACACTCGGCGCAGTCAGCGTAGCCATGCTGCTGAGCCTGGGTGGGTGTGCCGGCATGTCGCGCCAAGGGCAGAACACCGCCGTCGGTGCTGGCGTGGGCGCTATCGGCGGTGCAGTGCTGACCGGTGGCAGTACGCTCGGTACCCTGGGTGGCGCCGCCATCGGCGGTGTCATCGGCCATGAAATGGATGACCGCCGTTAACTGAACGGCCTGCCCCGGCCGTCGTGGCCGGGCAGCGTCGCCGATTCCGGCGCCGGCGCAGTCATTGCGCTGGCGCCGTCCTTCCCTGATGCCACCCGTTGCGGGTGGTTTCCTTCACGATGCCAGCACGGCTGGTGGCTTTGCCAGGCAGCCTGCTGCCTGCCGCCGCCGCGGTGTCGTCGCCATGGGTCTTGCCATTGCGCTGCGCTTGTCGCATTGCCGGCCGAGGCCCGCCTGCTGTTGATGGTTTCAAAGTAATGAGGAATAACAACATGCTACCGAAAAAACTTCCCGTGGCACTGGCGCTGCTTGGCCTTGCTGGCAGCGCGGTCGCCGCCTCGACCGACGAACCGTGGTATTTCGGCGCCAAGGCCGGCCATGGCGAATTCCAGGGCATCAAGTACGGCGACAGCGTGATGAATCCGCGCCATGTCGACAAATCCGGCATCGCCGGCGGGCTGTTCCTTGGCTACCAGTTCAACGACTGGCTGGGCGTGGAGGCCGGTTACGATTATCTGGGCAAGCTCAAGTTCGATTTCGGTGCGGCCAACCATGCCGACCTGAAGGTGCAGGGCTTGCAGCTGGCGGCCAAGCTGGGCATGCCGGTGTCGGAATCATTCGATGTCTACACCCGCCTCGGGGTGATGGCCAGCCGCATGAGCGGTAACGGGGACAATATGCACCGTACCGCACCGCTGGCTGCCGTCGGGCTGGAATACGCGCTCAACCGCAACTGGGCGACGCGGCTGGAATACCAGTGGGTCGGGCGGCTGGGCAGCAAGGACGACGCCGGCGTGCGTGCCAACAACGGCCAGCTGGCGCTGGGCGTGCTGTACAAGTTCGGCGGCACGCCGCGTGCGGCACCGGCACCGGTGGCAATGACGGAGCCGGCCCCGCCGCCAGCACCGGCCCCGGTGGCCGCCGTGGTGCCGCAGGCGCGCGCGTTCACGCTCAATGCCGACACCCTGTTCGACTTTGACCTCGCGATACTGCGGCCGGGGGCAGAGCAGGCGCTGTTCGCGCTGATGCGGCAGATCCGTGCCGAAGCCGCGACCGATGCCAGCCTGTCCATCGTCGGCCATACCGACCGTCTCGGTAGCGAGCAGTACAACCTGGACCTGTCCCGTCGCCGGGCGCAGACGGTGGCAGATTTCCTGGTCAGCAACGGCGTGCCGCGCAATCTGGTCACGGTCGAGGGCGCGGGTGAGGCGATGCCGGTCAGCGGCGCGCAGTGCAACGCACTGCAAAACCGTGCCGCGTTGATTGCCTGTCTGGCACCGGACCGCCGCGTGGTGGTGCTGGTGCGCGGTACCACGATGTCTTAACCACGGTGGCTGCCACCAAAAAAAGCGTCCCCGCACCTCGGTGCGGGGACGCTTTTGTCTGGCTGGGGTGGCCGGCGGGCTACAAGCGCCCCATCAGCCACAGGATCAGCAGCACCAGCAAGACCAGTCCAAGCCCGCCACTGGGGCCGTAACCCCAGTTGCGGCTGTGCGGCCAACTGGGAATGGCGCCGATCAGCAGTATCACCACCACGATCAGCAGTATGGTTCCTAAGCTCATTTTGTCTCTCCTAACGATAAGTCGTAGCTTTGCAGCGCGCGGGAGAATTCCCGCAGCGCGTCAATGCCGCTTCCCTCGGCGCGGCGACACCAGTCTTCCAGCTGGGCAAGCAGCTGCTCCTTCGAGGTGCCGGAACGGCGCCACAGGGCGGTAAGATCCTGTCGCATCAGTTCAATGGTGTTCAGCTTGCGGTTGTGGCGCAGCGCCTGTTCCAGCGCGGCGCGCTGTGGCAACGGCAGGGCGCGGCTGCCGCGTTGCAGCCACTGGCGCACCGCCGCGTGCGGCAGTGGCGGTGGCAGCGCCGCACCGCTGCCCAGTTCGGCGACGGCGACGGGGTGCAGCAGGCGGGCAAAGCGCGCCAGCACGTGATGGCGATGTACGATCACCGCCTGCAGCGTGTCGGCATCGCACGCCGTCTTGGTGCGGTTGTAGCGCAGCGGCGGCGCCAGCTTGTGCACGGTGGCCAGTCGCAGCGCGGCCAGCAGGCGGATGTACAGCCAGCCGATGTCGAACTCCCAGCGCCGGCTGGACAGCCGGGCAGAGGCGGCATAGGCGTGGTGATTGTTGTGCAGCTCTTCGCCGCCGATCAGGATGCCCCACGGCACGACATTGCGTGAGCAGTCGTCTGGCGCGAAATTGCGGTAGCCCCAGTAGTGGCCGACGCCGTTGATGACGCCGGCGGCAAACAACGGAATCCACAGCATCTGCACCGCCCACACGCTGAGGCCGAGCGGGCCGAACAGCAGCAGGTCGATGACCAGCATCAGGCTCACGCCCAGCGCGCTGTAGCGGGCGTACAGGTGGCGTTCGATCCAGTCGTCGGGGGTGTGGTGGCCGTATTTTTCCAGCATTGCCGGATCGGTGGCCGCCCGACGGTACAGCTCGGCGCCCTGCAGCAACACCGTGCGCAGGCCGTACACCTGCGGGCTGTGCGGATCGTCCGCGCTTTCGCAGGCGGCGTGGTGCTTGCGGTGGATCGCCACCCACTCGCGGGTGACCATGCCGGTGGTCAGCCACAGCCAGAAACGGAACAGGTGGCTGACGACCGGGTGCAGCGCCAGCGCGTGGTGCGCCTGGTGGCGGTGCAAGAAGATGGTCACCGCGGCAATGGTGACGTGGGTCAGCCCCAGCGTGACCAGCAGCGTGCCCCACCAGGGCAGATCAAGCAGGCCGAGTTGCATATTCCGCTCCTTTGCAATCGTGCACCGCGCACGGCCGGCGTCTGCGGCCAACCTTGGGCGTGCCATTCCATGCTACGACAACGGCCGCCGCCGTCTGTTCGCCAGCGCACCCAACGCCGTCGGTGCCAGCAGCAGTGGCCGTCAGCGCCACACCACGCGCTGGGGCGGTATGTATGCCAGCGAACGGAGGCCGCCGCCGCGACGGCGTAGCTTGGGCTGACAAGGCCGGCGGTTGGTCCACGCCCGTGCTTGTCCTTAACCCAAGCGAAGGAATGATCATGAAAAATTCGATGAAGATGTCAGGGGCACTGATGGTGCTGGCCCTGACCGCCTGCGAACGGCCGACGCCGGTGGTGGTGACCCAGCCGGCGGCGCCGACCGTGGTGGTGCCGGGGCCGGCTGGCCCGGCCGGCGCCTCGGGGCCTGCCGGTGCCATCGGTTATAGCGGCGACACCGGTGCCACGGGGGATACCGGCGCCACCGGCGGTGCCGGCGCGACTGGCAATACCGGCGCGACAGGAGACACCGGTGCGACCGGGGACACCGGCGAGCGCGGCAAAACGGGGGGCGATGTGGTGGTCGTGGTGCCGGCACCGGCGGCCGAGCCTTGAGCCGCAGCAGGCAGCGCGTGGCGGACTATCATCTAACTATGTCTGCCAGCGTACCGACAGGGCCGCCGGCGCTGACTATCCTTGAACCTGTAACCGGCTTATCCATCAGCGCAGCACAAACGATGGCCAACCTTGGCCGCAGTATCCTGTCCTTGCATGAGTGCACCCGCGGTGCACGGTCGGCTGCATCATTGGCGGCCTGACTGGCGATGCCAGCATCCGGGCACCATGCGGAAGGAACAATAATGGACTGGAACAGGGTAGAGGGAAACTGGAAGGAATTCAGGGGCAAGGTGAAAGCCGAGTGGAGCAATCTGCCCGACGATTGTCTTGACATGATTGCCGGCAAACGCGTGGCGTTGTCGGGCAGGCTTCAGGAGGCCTACGGCATCAGCAGGAACGAGGCCGAGCAGCTGATCAAGCGTTTTGAACGGCAGCAACATAGCAGGTTCCTGAAGTAACAGGGCAATGCGCCGAGTATTGCGCCGGAGCGGCAACCGAGTTGCCGGCTCCGGCTGGCGAGCCGGCGCCGGAAAAGGAGTACGAAGCATGCTTACCACCATTGCAGTGATCCTGCTGATTCTGTGGCTGCTGGGGCTGGTGTCGTCATACACCCTCGGCGGTTTCATTCACATCTTGCTGGTCATCGCCGTCGTGATGTTCCTGGTGCGGCTGACCACCGGTCGTCTTTAAGCCGCGGCACGCGGTGCGCGCCGCTGCGGTTCAGCCGCCAAAGGTTGGCCGCAGCCGCGCGCCCGCTGTCCGGCTTGTCAATTGCAGCCCGCGGTGAGCCACCGGCGTCACAGAGGAGCGAGCGTGGATCTCTATCTCAAGGGTTTTGTCATCGGTGTCGCCACCCTGTGCGGCCTGGCGCTGTACTGGATGCTGGCGCCGTTCTGGGATGCGCTGGCGTGGGGCATCTGTCTGGCCTTTCTGCTGGCGCCGTTGCAGCGCTGGCTGACGCACAAGCTGCGCGGTCGCGACGGCTTGTCCGCCGGCATCATCACCGTGCTGGTGCCGCTGGTGCTGGCCGGGCCGCTGGTCAGCCTCGGCGTGGCCTTTGCCAACCAGTTTGCCGAGCTGGTCACCCGCCTGCAAAAACAGCCGCTGCGTTTCGATCTCGACCTGCTGATGCAGCTGGAGCGCTATCCGCTGCTCGGAAGCCTGTCGACGTGGCTGCGGCACAATTTCACCACTAGTCACGATCAGCTGCAGGGCTGGCTGGACAGCGGCGCCCGGCTGCTGCTGCAGTCGCTGGCCAGCACCGGCGGCCAGGTGGTGCTCGGCACCCTCGACATGGTGATCCACTTCTTCATGATGCTGTTCCTGCTGTTCTTCCTGCTGCGCGACGGCCGCGTGCTGCTCAATCGCGCGGTGCGGCTGGTACCGATGGAGCCGCAACGGCGCGGCCGCCTGCTGCAGCTGATCGGCAACACCACCCGCGCCGTGGTCTACGGCACCGGCCTGACCGCGCTGGCGCAGGGTGTGCTGGTCGCCATCGGCTTTGCCATCAGCGGCCTGCCGTCGCCGGTGGTGTTCGGCGTGCTGGCGGCCTCGCTGGCGCTGCTGCCGATGGGCGGCGCGGCGCTGGTGTGGGCGCCGGCGGTGCTGGCGCTGGCGCTGATGTCGCAGTGGGGCTGGGCGATTTTCATGCTGGTGTGGGGGCTGGGGGTGTCGGTATCCGACAACCTGCTGCGGCCGCTGCTGATTTCCAGCCGGGAGCCGGTGTCGATGCTGGCGGTGTTCATCGGCGTGATCGGCGGCCTGTCCGCCTTTGGCATGATCGGCATCATCATCGGCCCGGTGCTGCTGACGGTGATGGCGGCGCTGCTGCGCTTTGTCGACGAGACGCTGTCCGGCACGCCGTGACGGCGACGCGCGGCCTTAGCGGTGCGGGGTGACGGTGTAGGGCAGCAGGCGGTCGGTTTCCTTCTTGACCACCGCGTAGCACTCGCAGCACAGCTGCTCCAGCTGCGGCCGGTCCAGCACGGTGATGTGGCCGCGGCTGTACTCGATGACCCCCAGCTTTTGCAGCTTGCCGGCGGCGTCGGTAACGCCTTCGCGGCGCACGCCCAGCATGTTGGCGATCAGCTCCTGGGTCATGGTCAGCTGGTTGCTGGGCAACCGGTCCAGCGACAGCAGCAGCCAGCGGCACAGCTGCTGGTCGATGGAGTGGTGGCGGTTGCACACTGCGGTCTGCGCCATCTGCGTGATCAGTGCCTGGGTATAGCGCAACATCAGCTGCAGCAGCTCGGCGTGGCGGTTGACCTCGTTCTTGAAGTGGCTGCCGGACAGGCGGAAGGCGTAGCCGGCGCTTTGCACGATGGCGCGGCTGGGGGTGCTTTCGCCGCCCATGAACACCGCGATGCCGACCATGCCCTCGTTGCCGACCACCGAGATTTCCGCCGAGGAGCCGCTTTCCATCACGTACAGCAGCGACACGATGGCATCGGTGGGAAAGAACACGTGGCGCAAGGCGTCGCCGGATTCGTACAGCACCTTGCCCAGCGGCATCTCGATCAGCTCGAAATGTGGCAGCAGCCGGTCGAGCACCTCAGCCGGCAAGGCGCCCAGCAGGTGGTTTTGCTGTGGCGTGACAATCATGGACATGGCCGGCTCCTGCTGGTGGTGACCCTCATAAAAGCAATATAGATCAGCCGCCGTCGATTTATGCCCCGTCACTGCGCCAGCACAGGGGGCTAGGCCTGACGGGCAGGCTGCCCGTTACGGCACGCCGCCACGCGGTGCTGCCGGCGGCCGTGGTGGCCGCAATGTGGCGCAGCGTACCGACAGCACCGCGCCGTGGCCGCAACATGGTGACACTGTCCGGTACGGATGCGGCCCAGCATGATGGTAGTGCGCGCTGCCGGTGCCGGGGGCAGCGGATGCCAACTTGACCATCTTGTCAGCCGCATCCGGCGTCAAAAGGAGCAAGTCATGAACTGGGACATCATCGAAGGTAACTGGAAACAGTACAAAGGCAAGGTGCGCGAACAGTGGGGTGATCTGACCGATGATCATCTGGACGTGATTGCCGGCAAACGCACCATCCTCGCCGGCAAGCTGCAGGAAGCCTACGGCATCTCCAAGCAGGCTGCCGAGGATCAGATCCGCCGTTTCGAGGAAAGCAACAAGGACTCCGATTCCGAGTCTTGATGCCGACGGCGGCGGCGAGTGGCAACGCTGCCGCCCCGCCGCGTTAAACCCTGCAAACCGCTGCCCGCCGCGCGCTATTGAGCCGCGGATGGCGGCAGTGGTGGCCGGCTGGCCAGCAACACGCCGCCGGCACGCGCAACCATTGTGGAGCATCCATCATGAAAGCATTAAACAAGTATCTGTCCGCGTTTTTCGTGGTCGCCTCGCTGATGTCGGTGGCGGCCTGTTCCGCGACCCGCGAACATCAAAGCACCGGCCAGTACATGGACGACAGCGTGATTACCGGCCGCGTGAAAACCGCGATCTTCAACGATCCGGTGCTGAAAGTGACCGAAATCAACGTCGAAACCTATATGGGACGTGTGCAGCTGAGCGGCTTTGTGCGCTCGAGTTCGGATGCCGACCGGGCAGTACAGCTGACCCGTGGCGTCAGTGGCGTGAAGTCGGTCAAAGACAATATGCAAATCAAGTAAGCGCCGTCTCCGGCTACCTCCGGATGGCGTGACCCCTGTTGCCAGTCCGGACAGGGGTTTTTTCATGCGCTGGCCGCAGCGGTCTCTGCGGTTTCTACGGTCATAGCCGGTCCGCACGGTCGCCGGCTCCGCCACCTTGCCGTACCAGCCATGACGACGGCGCCGCCATTTGAACGTGATATTGATTTTGCATCGCAAACCCGCGATGCTTGCCGGCTTTGCGGCCAACGTTGGCCGCAGTCTCGGACGGGGGTGGCGGGTGAAGAGGGCAATCAGGCTGGGGCTGGCGCTGCTGTTGCTGGCGGGGTTGCTGTTCGGTGCGCAGTACGCGTTGACGCGGATGGCGCTGAACGCCAAGGCGGCACGCGGCGCGGTGATCGACAGCTTCAACGGCGTGGCGGTGTACTACAACGGCGGTGTCAATGAAACCCACGGCCGCCATCTGACGGCCGACGGCTACAACCTCGGCCTCAAGTACCAGTGCGTGGAGTTCGTGAAACGCTACTACCACGCCCGCTTCGGCCACCGCATGGCGGACGCCTACGGCCACGCCAGGGCGTTCTTCCAGCCGGGGCTGGCCAGCGGCGCGCTCAACCGCCAGCGCGGCCTGCTGCAGTTTGCCAATGGCGGCAGCGAGCCGCCGCGGGTGGAGGACATCCTGGTGTTCGGCCCGTCGCTGTTCAATCCCTACGGCCATGTCGCCATCGTGGCGGAGGTGAATGCCCACGCGGTGATCGTGGTGCAGCAGAACGCCGGGCCGCTGCTGTCGTCGCGCGAGGCGTTTCCGTACCGGCGCCGTGGCGCGCGGCTGTGGCTGGCCGATGAGCGGGTGCTGGGCTGGTTGCGGCTGCCGCCGCCCGTTGCGCTGGCCTCGGCGCCGCTGGCACTGGCGCCATCGTCTGCCGCCGCGCTGAGCGTTACAGCGCGCTGACGCAGACCCGGTTGCGGCCCTGTTCCTTGGCCGCGTACAGCTGCAGGTCGGCCTGCAGGAACAGCTCGCGCAGTGGGGTGCGGCCGCGCGCGGCGACCACCAGCCCGGTGCTCACCGTCTGCTGCAGCGTGTTGCCGTCGCTGGTGGTGATCGGCGCGGCGGCCAGGGTTTGACGCAGCGTTTCCGCCAGCACCGGTGCGTGCGGCACCGCGCTGCCGCTGAGCAGCACCGAGAATTCCTCGCCGCCGTTGCGGCCGTACACCGCATCGAAGTGGCCGAAGTGGCGATCCAGCAGCGTGGCAAAGTGCACCAGCACCTCGTCGCCGGCGAGGTGGCCGTGGCTGTCGTTGACACGCTTGAACCAGTCCAGGTCCATCACCAGCAGCGCCACCGGCGCATCGGGATTGGCCGCCAGCCGCTGCTCGGCCTGCTCGTGAAAGGCGCGGCGGTTGGCCAGCCCGGTCAGGCTGTCCAGCATCGCCTGCTGGTAGAGGCGGATTTCCAGCCGCTCGAAGCAGATGAAGATGAAGCACAGCAGCTTGGCGTACTCCAGCCACATCGCCTGGTAGTCGAGGTAGGCAAACAGCGCCGAATTGGCCAGCCAGCCGCTGCTGACGGCGCTGGAGTACAGCAGGCGCACGCTGTAGGTCAGCATCAGCAGCAGCACGATCAGCCGGCCAAGACGGTAGCCCAGCCGCGCCTGGTGCGGGCTGCGGCGCAGGCTGCGCCACAGCAGCGCGTGGAACAGCAGGTAGGCGGCGCTGAACAGCAGGATGCGCCAGGCGAAGGCCTCGGCCCCGAACGGCAGCAGCAGGAACACGCCGCTGACCGCGCCCGCCAGCAGCAGCCCCGGTCGCCACGGCAGCCGCGTGTGCTCCAGCGCCACGCCGCCGACCCAGGTCAGCATCAGCGAGAAAAACAGCAGGCAGTTGGCGAGGCCGACGCCCAGCCACGGTGACAGGTAGGGGCGCAGCGCGATCAGCGCGATGCCGGCGCAGGCCAGCACGCCGGCCACGCCCCAGATGCGCAGCGCCTGCTCCTGGCGATAGCGCAGGCCGATCAGCAGCAGGATGGTGGTCATCAGCACAAAGGTGGTGACGTGTCCGACATACAGGGTGTAGAGATCGAGTTTCATGCGGCCGTTTGCAAAGGCGGGATGCGGTGATGGTAAGGGATGCTGCCGGCAACCGGCGGGTGTTCATGACCGGCAGATCGCCAAGGTTGTCCGCAGGCTCAATGCGATGCGGCCAACCTTGCGGCCGGGGGCGGCCTCAGCCGGCCAGCTGGCTGGCCACCTGCTGCAGCGTGGCGTCGTCCAGTGCCGGTACGGTCAGCGGCTGCACCGCCTGCGTGTAGTGCTTGCCCTGCGAGCGCAGGTAGAGCGGGTCGTAGTGGCCGGTCAGCAGCTCGCCGACCAGGGCGTCGAAATCGCCACCGCGTGCCATCGCCGCCCACGCCTCCAGCTGCGCCTTGCCGTGCACATTGCGCAGGAAGCCGAGCTGGGTCACCAGCCGTTCCGGCTCGCTGAGGTAGAAGTCGTAGTCGCGCTTGAGGAACGCCACCCGCGCCGCCAGCGGCACTTCCAGCTGCAGGCACTCGCTGTCGTGCATGCGGCCGTACAGCGCGTCCGGCAGTGACACGAAGCCGATCTTCTTGCTTTCCGCCTCCACGAACACCGGCCGCGTCGGGTCGAAAGCCTGCAGCGCGACATCGAGCAGGCTGTCGAAGCGCTTTTGCGACGGCTGCATCACGTCCGGCAGCCGCCCCAGCACCGAGCCGCGGTGGGCGGCGAGACCTTCCAGGTCCAGCACCTGTGCGCCCTGTGCCGCCAGCGCCGCCAGCAGCCGGCTCTTGCCGCTGCCGGTGGGGCCGCTGATCACGCGGAAACGGAATTGCTGCGGCAGGGTGGCGAGGTCTGCCAGCACCTGGTGGCGATAGGCCTTGTAGCCGCCTTCCAGCTGGTGCGCCGCCCAGCCGATCTGCGCCAGGATGATGGCCATCGAGCCGGAGCGCTGCCCGCCGCGCCAGCAGTACACCAGCGGCCGCCACGACTTGGGGTGGCGTGCAAACTGCTCGTCGAGGTGGCGCGCGATATTGCGCGCGGCGATGGCGGCGCCGACCTTGCGCGCCTCGAACGGCGACACCTGCTTGTACAGGGTGCCGACGCGCACGCGCTCCTCGTCGCTCATCACCGGGCAGTTGATGGCGCCGGGAATGTGGTCTTCGGCAAATTCTGCCGGGGTGCGCACGTCGATGATCTCGTCAAATTGGTGGCGCTGTGCTACGGTCGCGAGCTTGAAAAACATAGATAGGAAGGCGTGGGCCATGACAGGAATCAGATTGACGCAATTGTCGCACGGTGGCGGATGTGGCTGCAAAATTGCACCGTCGGTATTGCAGGCGATCCTGTCCGGCGCCCGCGACAAGCTGCCGTACCCGGAGCTGCTGGTCGGCGCCGAAACCAGCGACGACGCGGCGGTGTACCGCCTCAACGACAGCCAGGCGCTGGTGGCGACCACCGACTTCTTCCTGCCCATCGTCGATGACGCGCGCGATTTCGGCCGCATCGCCGCCACCAATGCCATCTCCGACATCTACGCGATGGGCGCCACGCCGATCATGGCGCTGGCCATCGTCGGCATGCCGGTGAACACGCTGCCGGTGGAAACCATCCGCGACATCTTGCAGGGCGGCGAATCGGTGTGCCGCGAGGCTGGCATCCCGATTGCCGGCGGCCACTCCATCGACGCGCCGGAGCCGATCTACGGCCTGGTGGTGATGGGGCTGATGCACCCCGAGCAGATCAAGCGCAACTGCGATGCAAAAGACGGCGACGTGCTGATCCTCGGCAAGGGGCTGGGCGTCGGCATCCTGGCGCAGGCGATGAAGAAGGGCGAGCTGGACGCCGCCGGCTATCAGGCGCTGATCGCCTCCACTACGCAGCTGAACAAGGTCGGCAGCCAGCTGGCGGCGCTGCCCGAGGTACACGCGCTGACCGACGTCACCGGTTTCGGCCTGCTCGGCCACCTGCTGGAAATCTGCCGCGGCTCGCAACTGGCCGCGCATCTGGACATGGCGCAGGTGCCGGTGATCCGCGAGGCGCAGGCGTGGGCGGAAAAGGGCTACGGCCCCGGCGCCATCGAGCGCAATCTGGCCAGCTTTGGCGAGGACGTGCACACCGCCGCCAGCGTTGCCGAGTGGCAGCTGCGGGTGCTGGCCGATGCGCAGACCAGCGGCGGCCTGCTGGTGGCGGTCGCGCCGGAAGCGGCCGACAGCGTGCTGGCGCAGTTCCATGCCGCCGGCTTCGGCTACGCCAGCATCATCGGCACGCTGCAGCAGGGCGAGGCGAAAATCCACGTGCGCTGAGCCATTGGCGCAGGCATGAAAAAGGTTGGCCGCAGTGATGCGGCCAACCTTTTTATTTGCCTGCTGCCGGGCTTACAGCTGTTCCAGCGCCAGCAGCTCTTCCACTGTCTGGCGGCGGCGGATCAGGCGGTCGGCATCGCCATCCACCAGCACCTCGGCGATCAGCGGGCGGGTGTTGTAGTTGCTGGACATCGACGCGCCGTAGGCGCCGGTGTCGTGGAACACCAGCAGGTCGCCGACATTGGCCGCCGGCAGGCGGCGCGGCAGTACCACGCCGCCGTCGCCCTGGGTGAACACGTCGCCGGATTCGCACAGCGGGCCGCCGACCACGGTGTCTTTTTCCGGCTTCTGCACGCCGTCCTGCGGTACCACGGTGATGTGGTGGTAGCTGCCGTACATCGACGGCCGCATCAGCTCGTTGAAGCCGGCGTCGACCAGCACGAAGTGGTTGCTGCCGGCGTCCTTGGCGGCGCGCACCTCGGCCAGCAGGTTGCCGGATTCGGCCACCAGATAGCGGCCCGGCTCGATCTCCAGCGCCAGCGGATGGCCGATCACGGCGGCGGCGTCCTGCCGCGCGGCATCCCACAGCGTGAAGTAGTGGTCGGTGTCGATGCTGGCGTCGCCGTCGCGGTACGGGATCGACAGCCCGCCACCGGCGGAGATGGCGTGCAGGTCGTGGCCGTGGGCTTTCACCTGTTGCACCAGCTCGACCATGGTGCCGCACACCTGCTGCAGGTGGCTGTAGTCGACGCCGGAGCCGATGTGCATGTGCAGGCCGACCAGGTTGAGGCCGTGCTGGCGGATCACGTTCAGTGCCGCCGGCAGGTCGCTGTGCCAGATGCCGTGCTTGCTGTGCTCGCCGCCGGTATTGGTCTTGTTGCTGTGGCCGTGGCCGAAGCCGGGGTTGATGCGCAGCCACACGCGGTGGCCGGGCGAGGCGGCGCCCAGCTGGTGCAGCATGTCGATGGAGCCGGCGTTGACCGGAATGCGGTGCTCGATCACCGTCGCCAGCGTGTCGCGGTCGATCAGGTCGGCGGTGAACACGATGCCGGATGGCTCGCCGGCGGCGTCATAGCCGGCGGCCAGCGCGCGCAGGATCTCGCCGCGCGACACCGCGTCCACCTTCACCCCCTGTTCGCGCATCAGGCGCAGGATGTGGGTGTTGCTGCACGCCTTCTGCGCAAAACGGATGGTGTCGAACTGGCGCAGCGCGGCGATGCGCTGGCGGATGACCGCGGCGTCATAAGTCCACAGCGGGGTGCCGTAGTGCTGGGCGAGGGCGGCGAGGCGGGCGGTGTCGGGGGTCTGCATCTCTGTATGATCCTTGGCGATTGGGAGCCGGCCCGTGCGGTGCGGGGCGGCGGTATCGGGGGCCTGGCGGTGGCAAACTGCGGGTGCGTCCCGCCAGGCTGAGGGTGCCTTCTGTCTCGTCGGCGTTTTGCGGCCTGTTCGCTTGCGCCAGGGTTGGCCGCAAGGGAGCACGATTGCGGTCTGTGCCGCGCTGCGTGCCCCACCGTTAGCCGCATCATGCCCTTGGTGGGTGATTCAGTAAAATGCTAATATTTTGGCTGGTAATTCATTTTTGATATGGAGTGCGCCGTGAGCATCAGCCACCGTCACATCGAAGTGTTCCGCGCGGTGATGACCAGCGGCAGCGTCACCGGCGCCGCCAGCCTGCTGTACACCTCGCAGCCGACGGTCAGCCGCGAGCTGGCGCGGCTGGAGCAGCTGCTGGGCTTTGCGCTGTTCGAGCGCCAGCGTGGCCGGCTGCAGCCGACGGCGCCGGCGCTGGCGCTGTTCGACGAGGTGCAGCGCTCCTATATCGGGCTGGAGCGCATTGCCGGCGTGGCTGCCAACCTTGGCCGCCAGGATCGCGGGCAGCTGTCGCTGCTGTGCCTGCCGGCGTTCGCCCACGCGCTGCTGCCGGCGGTGTGCCGCCGCTTTGCCGCCGGCCACCACGGTGTCGGCATCGCCATCACGCCGCAGGAGTCGCCGCTGCTGGAAGAGTGGCTGTCGGCGCAGCGCTACGATCTGGGGCTGACCGAGCACGAGGCCGCGCCGCCGGGCACCCGGCTGCAGGCGCAATGGCTGGCCGACGAGGTATGCGTGCTGCCGGACGGCCATCCGCTGCTGGCGCGCACGGTGCTGGCGCCGCAGGATTTTGCCGGCCAGGCCTTTGTCAGCCTGTCGCCGGACGACCCCTACCGCGTGCAGCTGGATCGCGTGTTTGCCGACGCCGGCGTGGCGCGACAGATGCTGCTGGAGACGCACAGCGCGGTGGCGGTGTGCGCGATGGTGGCCGCCGGGCTGGGGGTCGCCATCGTCAACCCGCTGACCGCGCTGTCGCTGGCCGGGCAGGGGGTGCAGCTGCGCCGCTTCGCGGTGTCGGTGCCGTTTCGCGTCAGCCTGGTGCTGCCGGAATTCCGCCCGTCGACGCCGCTGACCGGTGCCTTTGCCGATGCGGTGGTCGCCGAGCTGGCGCACGCCACCGCCGCGCTGGCTGAGGCGCTGGCCTGATGCTGGCGATGCGGTTGGCGATTGTTGCTGCATTGCAAAAAATGTTGTGCCGCGCTATGTGGTTGATTGAAAATAAAAAACCCTGATTTTGATCGGCGTTTCCGGCGGGCGGGCCGCTATCCTGCTGGAATTTTTTGACGCGACGCGCGGTCAGACGCTGTTATACCCTGCAGTTCGTGCCGCCATTGCCCGCCGCGGCACCCTCCCATCGCAACGTGTCAAACGTGACGCAAACTGTCCAACGGATGACTTATGGATCAAATACTTTCCCAATTGGCCAACCGCCACAGTGATACCCCGCCGGTACCGTATCTGGCGCGGCTGGTGGCGCAGGTCCGCCCCGAAGACGCGGGCGATTTTGTGCAGGCCACCAGCAATCTGCGTGCGCTGACCTACCTGCTGTCGCGCCACGCCAGCTACCGCGCCGGCCTGCGCCAGGCGCTGATTGACCTGCTCGGCTCCACCCGCCAGGTGCAGCTGTATACCGATACCGGCACGCTGTCCAACGAGACCTTTTCCCAGGCGCTGCGCCGTCGCATCGGCGAGCGCCTGCTGCCGCCGGCACGCTCCGGCGCCCACCTGGCCGACCAGTTCGGCGTGATCTTCTGCCAGCGCGAGGACTACCGCTGGGTGGCCGCGCTGTCGCAGGAAGTGTGGCAGGAGCTGTGGCAGGCGCTGGCGTGGGACGAGGAGCGGCAGATGGTCGCCAATCCGACGCGGCTGCAGCTGCTGGAAGCGGTACAGGTGCTGACCGCGCGCATTACCGCCATCGGGCTGGAGCCGGAGCTGGTGAAGACCTATCCCGACATCGAGCGCTTCGAGTCGCCCTTCCTGCACCTGTCCGCCGAAGCGCAGCGCTATGTCGAATCGGCGCGCGCGGCGATGGTGGACGAGACCTGCCCCGACGAGGACGACCGCCAGATGCTGGTGCTGCTGGAGCAGTGCGAGGACGTGATCGCCCGCCTGCGCAAGGCGGCGGCCAACCGCGGCGTGTCGGTGAGCCTGACCTACCACGTCACCCGCCTGCGCCAGCACATCCAGCGCCTGCGCACGCTGCTGGCGCTGCTGGACCCGGAGCGCAGCCCGGCGCGCGATGCCACGCTGTTTCACCTGTTGGCCGAGCTGGTGCGCGCGGAAAACCGCAAGTACAGCCTGCGCGACGTGTTCGCCAGCAATACCGAGCTGCTGGCGCGGCAGGTCACCGAGCACGCCGGCCGCCACGGCGAGCACTACATCGCGGAAAACCGCAGCCAGTGGCTGGCGATGGGCAAGGCGGCGATGGGTGCCGGCGTCATCGTCGGCTTCATGGCGCTGTTCAAGCTGCTGATCGCCACGCTGCACCTGCCGCTGATCTGGGAGGCGCTGGCCTTCGGCCTCAACTACTCGCTGGGTTTCATGCTGGTGCACGTGCTGCACTTCACCATCGCCACCAAGCAGCCGGCGATGACGGCGGCGCGCATCGCCGCCGCCATCCACGAGGCCGGCGGCAAGGCCGACATGGCCGAGCTGGCCGAGCTGGTGGTGAAGGTGATGCGCACCCAGTTCGTGGCCATTCTCGGCAACGTGCTGCTGGCCATCCCGGTGGCGTGGGCGATCGCCGAGTCCTGGCTGTGGCTGGCCGGCACACCGGTGATCGACCAGGCCAAGGCGGCGCACCTGCTGCACGACCTGCATCCGCTGAGTAGCCTGGCGCTGTTCCACGCCGCCATCGCCGGCGTCTACCTGTTCCTGTCCGGCCTGATCGCCGGCTACTACGACAACAAGGCGATCTACCGCCAGATCCCGCAGCGGCTGGCCGCGGTGCCGTGGCTGAACCGGCTGCTGGGCGAGGCGCGCACCCGCCGCTTTGCCCACTATGTCGAGCACAACCTCGGCGGCCTGGCCGGCAACTTCTACTTCGGCATGTTCCTCGGCGTCACCGGTACCATCGGCTTTCTGCTTGGCCTGCCGCTGGACATCCGCCACATCACCTTCTCCTCGGCCTATCTGTCCTACGCCGCGGTCACCTATGACTACGCGCTGCCGCTCGCGACGGTGCTGTGGTCGGTGGTCGGGGTGGCGCTGATCGGCATGACCAACCTGCTGGTCAGCTTCAGCCTGGCGCTGTGGGTGGCGCTGCGCTCGCGCAAGCTGCGCGGCAGCGACGCCTTGCCGCTGCTGCCGGCGGTGTTCAAGCGCTTCCTGCGCGGGCCGAAGGCGTTCTTCATTCCGCCGCGCGAGCGGGTGGAGGAGCCGGAGGAGACCGCGCCACCGGTCTGAGAGCCAGTCCACGATCTGCTGCGCTTCGTGAAACGTTACACGGTGAGTACGCCTTCGGAATGCTTGTTTATATCCAGCTAAACGCCGCTTCCTCAGTCGTTTTCGCCTTGTCTCGCGTGAGCGTGCGAGATCGTGAACAGGCTCTGAACCTTTGCCGCTTGATGCCGCGTTTGCCGTCACGCCCCGCCTTGAGCGGGGCGTTTTGCTGCCGGCGGCGGCTTGTCCCTGCTCGTGTCAGCGTTTTTATTGTGATGGTTAAAGTGTATATTTTAAACATCTTCAATTAGCCGGTCGTGACGGGAAATCAAGATGAACATCGTAGAAACGGAAGTGATCCGCGTGCAGCACTGCTCCGCGCGCGGCGTCACCCTGCTGACCAGCAAGCCGGAAGGCTTTGCTTTCCAGGCCGGGCATTACGCGCGGCTGTCGGTGCCGGCACTGGCCGAGCCGGTGTGGCGCGCCTATTCCATCGTGTCGGCGCCGCACGAACCGTGGCTGGAATACTTTTTTACCGTCATCCCCGGCGGTGCGCTGTCGCCGCATCTGGGCGCGCTGCAGCCGGGCGACACGGTGCTGATGGCGAAGGCGGCGATGGGCTTCTTCCTGGCCGACAGTCTGGCCGACGGCGAGGTGCTGTGGCTGCTGGCCACCGGCACCGGCATCGGCCCCTATCTGTCGATGCTGCGGCAGCAGGGCGTGCTGCAGCGCTTTGCCCGCGTCAATCTGGTGTGCAGCGTGCGCGAGGCGGCGGACCTGGCCTACGACGCCGAATGCCGCGCCTGGGCGGCGCAACACGCGCACTGCCACTACGTACCGGTGGTGACGCGCGGCGAGGTGGCCGGCGGCCTGCGCGAGCGCATCCCGACACTGTTGCGCAGCGGCGCGCTGGAGCAGCATCTGGCGATGACGCCGCTCGATCCGCAGCGTGACCGGGTGATGGTGTGCGGCAACCCGGACTTCACCGCCGACATGCGCGCGCTGCTCAACGAGCGCGGCTTCACCCCGTGCCGCCGCGGCCTGAGCGGCAACATGCTGTTCGAAAACTACTGGCAAAAGGCGACGCCATGAGCAGCATCGCCCAGCGCCTCGGCCGCGAGGTGATCGACACCGTCAGCCGCCAGTTTTACGCGCAGATCCGCGTGCACCCGCGGCTGGCGCCGATCTTCGCCGTGGTGCACGACTGGCCGCAGCACGAGGCGCACATCGGCCACTTCTGGTGGACGCTGCTCGGCGGCGACGCCTACCTCGACACCCAGTACAACGTGGCGCGCAAGCACCTCGACATCGGCGCCACCCCGGCGCTGGTCGACGAGTGGCTGGCGCTGTTCGAGCCCATCGTGCGCCGCCATGTCGCCTCGCCCGACGCCGATGAGTGGCTGCGCAAGGCGCGCATGATCGGGCAATCGATCGCGCTGATGAACACGCCACTCGACTGAATCCGGTGACTGAAACCGGCTTGCGGCCAACGTTGGCCGCAAGCCGGCCCGGCGCCGCGCCGGCCGCGTGAGCGTGGCGGTTCGGTGTCAAACCCTGACTCCACCACGCCGACGCGGCTAGATACTGCCTTCCTGCTCGATCACCAGAATGCGCGCCTCGCCGTGCGGATGGGCGACGTGCTCGCAGCCGGCGCCGGCGTAGAAGATGTCGCCGCACTGCAGCGCGATCACCCGCACGCTGCCGTCCGCGTCGCGCACATGCATGTCCACCGCACCGTCCAGCAGCACGAACACTTCCTCGCCGTCGTTGATATGCCAGCGGTAGGGCTGGTCGGTCCAGTGCAGGCGGGTGCTGATGCCGTTCATGCAGGCGATGGTGCGCGCGCCCCAGGCACGCTCGGCGGTGAAGCCGGCGGGGCGGATGTGCTGTGTGTTCATGTTGCTCTCCTGTGCTGGCTGACGAATGCCGCCATTGTCCGCTCGGTCATGGCGCTTGCCACTGGCTGGCTACGCCAGGATGCGGACCGATCCGGCCGAGATGCACTGCGGCCGGATCGCGCCTTGTTCCGACCGCCACTCCCCCCTCCATCCCGCCGGCTACGCCAAAAGCATCATATTTTTATATCCCGTTTATACCGCCGCCCGGCCTTTTAACCGCTTTTTTGCACCGCAAAACCTACAGTGGCAGTGTCTGTGACCAACAAGGGGAATGTGATGCAAGACCTGATCTGGCTGGCAGGGTTGGCCGCACTGTATCTGGCAGTGCTCGGCCTGCTGCGGCTGTATGCGACCACGTCGCAGGGGGTGGCGCGATGAGCGTGCTATCAAGTTTGTGCGCGCTGGTGGCGCTGCTGTTGGCGGTGTGGCTGCTGTACGCGCTGCTGCATGCGGAGGAGATGTGATGATGACCGCTTTTTTCTGGTTGCTGGCGCTGTTCATGCTGCTGCTGACGTTAAGCGTGCGGCCGATGGGTGCCTGGTTGGCGCCGCTGGCCAGCGGCAGCTTGCCACGTCGCTGGCAGGCGTTTGACGCCGCCTTGCTGCGCCGGCTGGGGCTGAACGATGCCGGCATGGGCTGGCGTGACTACACGCTGGCGCTGCTGGCGTTCAATGTGCTGGGCGCCGTGTTGCTGTACGGCCTGCAGCGGCTGCAGGGTGCGCTGCCGCTCAACCCGCAGCAGCTGGGTGCGGTGGAGGCCGGTTCGGCGTTCAACACCGCGGTGAGTTTCGTCGCCAATACCAACTGGCAGGGCTATGCCGGCGAAACGACCATGAGCTACCTGACGCAGATGGCCGGCCTCGCGGTACAGAACTTCCTGTCCGCCGCCACCGGCATCGCGGTGGCGTTTGCGCTGATGCGCGGCTTTGCGCGGCGCGAGAGCGGCGACATCGGCAATTTCTGGGCCGACGTGCTGCGCATCACGCTGTACCTGCTGCTGCCGCTGTCCATCGTGCTGGCGCTGCTGCTGGTCAGCCAGGGGGTGTTGCAGAACCTGTCCGGCTACCTCGGCTTCGAGGCGCTGGCCGGCCACGGGCAGACGCTGGCCATGGGGCCGGTGGCGTCGCAAGAGGCGATCAAGCTGCTGGGCACCAACGGTGGCGGCTTCTTCAATGCCAACTCCGCGCATCCGTTCGAAAACCCGAGCGAGCTGTCCAACCTGCTGCAGATGCTGGCCATCTTCCTGATCCCGGCCGGGCTGTGCCATGCCTTCGGTCGCGTGGTCGGTGATCGCCGCCAGGGCTGGGCGATCTATATCGCGATGAGCGTGCTGTTCGTCGTCGCCGCCAGCGCCATCGCCTGGTTCGAGGCGCAGGGCAACCCGCTGCTGAGCGCACTGGGCGCTGACGGCGGCAGCGGCAACCTGGAAGGCAAGGACATGCGCTTCGGCATTGCCGGCAGCAGCCTGTTTGCCGCCGTCACCACCGCCGCCAGCTGCGGCGCGGTCAACGCGATGCACGATTCGTTCACCGCGCTGGGTGGCATGGTACCGATGCTGCTGATGCAGCTGGGCGAGGTGGTGTTCGGTGGTGTCGGCTCCGGCCTGTACGGCATGCTGGTGTTCGCGGTGCTGGCGGTGTTTGTCGCCGGCTTGATGGTTGGCCGCACCCCGGAATACCTGGGCAAGAAGATCGAACCGTTCGACATGAAGATGGTCGCGCTGACCATCCTGGTCACCCCGCTGCTGGTGCTGGCCGGTACCGCCGTGGCCGTGGTGGTGGCACCGGGGCTGGCTGGCCTCGCCAATCCGGGCGCGCACGGCTTTTCCGAGGTGCTGTACGCGTTTTCGTCGGCGGCCAACAACAATGGCAGCGCCTTCGCCGGGCTGTCGGCCAATACCCCGTTCTATAACGCGATGCTGGGCATCGCCATGTGGCTGGGCCGCTTCGCGGTGATCGTGCCGGTGCTGGCACTGGCCGGCTCGCTGGCGGCGAAAAAACGCCTCGCCCCGACGCTGGGCTCGATGCCGACCCACGACGGGCTGTTCATCGGCCTGCTGATCGGCAGCGTGCTGCTGGTCGGCGCGCTGACCTACCTGCCGGCGCTGGCGCTGGGGCCGGTGGTCGAGCATCTGGCGATCTGGGCGACCCACTAGGAGAACAATATGTCCCATCATAAAAAAATGGTCTTGCCGCTGCTGGACGGCGCACTGCTGCGCCCGGCGCTGCGCGACACCTTTCTCAAGCTCGGGCTGCGTGCGCAGCTGAAAAACCCGGTGATGTTCGTGGTCTACCTGGGCAGCATCCTGTGCAGCGTGCTGTGGGTGCAGGCGCTGCTGGGGCAGGGTCAGGCGCCGGCGTGGCTGACCGGCAGCATCGCGGTGTGGCTGTGGTTCACCGTGCTGTTTGCCAACTTTGCCGAGGCGCTGGCCGAGGGCCGCAGCAAGGCGCAGGCGGCCAGCCTCAAGGGCCTGCAGAAGTCGACGTGGGCGAAAAAGCTGGCCGCGCCGCAGCGTTACGGTGCCGAATTCGCCATGGTGGAGTCGTTTGACCTGCGCCGTGACGACGTGGTGCTGGTGCAGCACGGCGACGTGATCCCGTGCGACGGCGAGGTGATCGAGGGCATCGCCAGCGTCGACGAGTCGGCGATTACCGGCGAATCGGCACCGGTGATCCGCGAATCCGGCGGCGACTTCAGCTCGGTCACCGGCGGCACCCGCGTGCTGTCGGACTGGATCGTGGTGCGCATCAGCGTCAACCCAGGCGAGACCTTCATCGACCGCATGATCGCGATGGTGGAGGGCGCCAAGCGCCGCAAGACGCCGAACGAGGTCGCGCTAACCATCCTGCTGTTGGCGCTGACGCTGATCTTTCTGCTGGTCACCGTCACCCTGCTGCCATTTTCCGCCTACAGCGTGAACGCGGCCGGTAGCGGCGAAGTGGTGTCGCTGCCGGTGCTGATTGCGCTCTTGGTGTGCCTGATCCCGACCACCATCGGCGGCCTGCTGTCGGCCATCGGCGTCGCCGGCATGAGCCGGCTGATGGCGGCCAACGTGATCGCCACCTCCGGCCGTGCGGTGGAGGCCGCCGGCGACGTGGACGTGCTGCTCTTGGACAAGACCGGCACCATCACCTTCGGCAACCGCCAGGCGTCCGCCTTTGTCGCCGCCGCCGGCGTCAGCCAGGCGACGCTGGCCGAGGCGGCGTGGCTGGCGTCGCTGGCCGACGACACCCCGGAAGGCAAGAGCATCGTGGTGCTGGCACAGCGGCTGACCGACGGCGCCGGCGGCCATCTCGATGACGCCAAGGTTGGCCGCAAGCTGCTGGCCGACCTGCACGCTGGGTTGACCCCGGCGGGCGCCAGCTTCGTGCCGTTCACCGCGCAATCGCGCATGTCCGGCATCAACCTCGACGGTCGTCACATCCGCAAGGGCGCCGCCGACGCGATCCGCCGCCATGTCGAGGCGCTGGGCGGCAGCGTGCCGCGCAGCCTGCTGCAACAGGTCGACACCATCGCCAGCCGTGGCAGCACGCCGCTGGTGGTGGCCGAGGGCGCGCAGGTGCTGGGCGTGGTCGAGCTGAAGGACGTGGTGAAGCCGGGCATTCGCGAGCGCTTCGCCCAGCTGCGGCAGATGGGTATCAAGACGGTGATGATCACCGGCGATAACCGCCTGACCGCCGCCGCCATCGCTGCCGAAGCCGGGGTGGATGACTTCCTGGCCGAGGCGACGCCGGAAAACAAGCTGGCGATGATCCGCGACTACCAGGCACGCGGCCAGCTGGTGGCGATGACCGGTGACGGCACCAACGACGCGCCGGCGCTGGCGCAGGCCGACGTGGCGGTGGCGATGAACAGCGGCACCCAGGCGGCGCGCGAGGCGGCCAATATGGTGGATCTCGACTCCAGCCCCACCAAGCTGATCGAGGTGGTGGAGATCGGCAAGCAGATGCTGATGACGCGCGGCGCGCTGACCACCTTCAGCCTGGCCAACGACGTGGCCAAGTACTTCGCCATCATCCCGGCCGCGTTTGCCGTCACCTATCCGCAGCTGAACGCGCTGAACGTGATGCAGCTGGCCAGTCCGGCCTCGGCGCTGCTGTCGGCGGTGATCTTCAACGCGCTGATCATCATCGCGCTGATCCCGCTGGCGCTGAAGGGCGTGCGCTACCGCGCGCTGGGGGCGGCCGAGCTGCTGCGCCGCAACCTGCTGCTGTACGGCGTCGGCGGGCTGTTGCTGCCGTTTGCCGGCATCAAGCTGATCGACATGCTGCTGTCCCTGCTGGGACTGGTCTGACCCCGCTGCCGGGCGGTCAACAACGCCCGGCAGCCGTAACCAAGGAGTGCCATTATGGCCACCACGACTTATCATCCCGCAGCCGCCGTCACGCTACCGCGCGCGGCAGTGCTGCGTCCGGCGCTGATCCTGCTCTTGTTTTTCACCCTGTTGCTGGGGCTGCTCTATCCGCTGGCGGTCACCGGCCTCGCGCAGCTGCTGCTGCCGGCGCAGGCCAACGGCTCGCTGCTGCGCGACACAAACGGCAAGGTGGTCGGCTCGGCGCTGATCGGCCAGGCCTTCCACGGCCGCGGCGAATTCTGGAGCCGCCCGTCGGCCACCGCGGGTAACGCCTATAACGGCGGCGCCTCCGGCGGCAGCAACCAGGGGCCGAGCAACCCGGCGCTGCAACAGGCGGTCGCCGCGCGCATCGCCGCGCTGCGCGCCGCCCACCCCGGGCAGCAGGGCCCGGTGCCGCTGGACCTGGTCACCACCTCGGCCAGCGGTCTGGACCCGCACATCAGCCTGGCGGCGGCCCACTATCAGGCGCCGCGCGTGGCGCGCGAGCTGAAGCGGCCGCTGGCGCAGGTCGAGGCGCTGATCGCCGCGCAGCGCGAGCAGGGCTGGTTCGGCAGCGCGCAGCAGGCGCGTGTCAATGTGCTACAGCTGAATCTGGCGCTGCGCAGGCTGGCGGCGGGCTAGGGCCTGTTAACACTTGTTTGATCGCGGCCGCCGCCCCGGCGGCCGCAACCCTCTTGACCGCCACAAGGTTGGCCGCAATCGTTGCGGCCAACCTTGTAGCACGCTGGAGCAATGAATGATGGATGACGATTTGCGGCCCGATCCGGACGCGCTGCTGGCGGCGCTGCCGGCGCCGCGCGGCAAGCTGAAGCTGTTCTTCGGCGCGGCGCCGGGCGTGGGCAAGACCTACGCGATGCTGGCCGAGGCGCAGGAGAAGCGCGCCGCTGGGCTGGACGTGGTGGTGGGCTGGGTCGATACCCATGGTCGCGCCGAGACCGAGGCGCTGCTGGCCGGGCTGGACGTGCTGCCGCGCAAGCAGATCGCCTACCGCGGCAAGCAGGTGGCGGAGTTCGATATCGACGCGGTGCTGGCGCGGCGGCCGGCGCTGGTGGTGGTCGACGAGCTGCCGCACAGCAACGCACCGGGCAGCCGCCATCCCAAGCGCTGGCAGGACGTCGACGAGCTGCTGGCCGCCGGCATCGACGTGTACAGCGCGATGAACGTGCAGCATCTGGACAGCCTCAACGACGTGGTCAGCGGCGTGACCGGCGTGGCGGTGGCGGAGACGGTGCCGGATCACGTGTTCGACCGCGCCAGCGAAGTGCGGCTGGTGGACCTGCCGCCGGACGATCTGCTGCTGCGCCTCGCCGCCGGCAAGGTGTACCTGCCGGAAGTGGCGGAACGCGCCGCCGGCCATTTTTTCCGCAAGGGCAACCTGATCGCGCTGCGCGAGCTGGCGCTGCGCCGGCTGGCCGACCGCGTCGACGGCCAGATGCGCGCGCAGCGCGAGGTGCAAAGCCGCGCGCCGGTGTGGGCGACCTCGCTGGGCGTGCTGCTGGTGCTGGGCCACGGCGACGAAGACAGCGCGGT
>NZ_LFDT01000020.1:0-57974 GCF_001037925.1 Vogesella sp. EB
CGGGTGGCGCTGGCGCGGGCGCTGATCGGCGAGCCGGCGCTGTTCCTGCTCGACGAACCGTTTTCCAGCCTCGACACCCACCTCAAGCAGCAACTGATCGACGACCTGCGCCAGCGGCTGTCCGCGATGGCGGTGCCGACGCTGCTGGTGACGCACGACCGCCACGAGGCGTTCGCGCTGGCCGACCGCGTCGCCATCTTGCAGCACGGACGACTGATCCAGGTTGGCACCCCGGGCGAGGTGCTGGCGCGTCCGGCCAGCGCCTGGGTGGCGCGCTTCGTCGGCTTCGACAACGTCGCCGCCGATCACGCCATCCCGCCGGCGGCCTTCCTGCTCGGCGACGGCCAGCCGTTGCGCTCGGTGAAATTGGTCGAGCCGCGGGTGGAGGGCTGCCGCGTGGTGGTGGCCGGCGACGGTGGCGACTGGGTGCTGTCGCTGTCGGCGCGCGAGCTGGCCACGCAGCCGTATCCGCAGCGCGGCGGCCATCTGGCGGTGGGCGTCGATCGCGCGGCGCTGCTGCGCTGGTAGCGCTTTGCGGCGTCAGGCAGCGGCACGCGGCCGGCGCCGGGCTTGAGGCGGAACAGGTGCCGGGCGCGGCTTTTGGTGTAAACTGCCACGCCTGTTTCCGGATAATTGCAGAAAGAACGCACCATGAAGCCGCATATTCTCGACACCCTCCACCAAGCCCGTAGCGCGCTGGACGCGCTGCTGGCCAATCCGGCGGCGCTGGCTGCTATCGGCGATGCCGGTGATGCGCTGGTGAACGCCTTCCGCCAGGGCAAACGGGTGTTCAGCTGCGGCAACGGTGGCTCGATGTGCGACGCGATGCACTTTGCCGAGGAGCTGTCCGGTCGCTACCGCAATGACCGCCGTGCGCTGCCGGCGGCGTCGATCAGCGACCCCAGCCACATCAGCTGCGTCGGCAACGATTACGGCTACGAGGCGATCTTCTCGCGCTATCTGGAGGCGCACGCCGGGCAGGGCGACGTGCTGCTGGCGATCAGCACCAGCGGCAGCAGCAAGAACATCCTCGCCGCGGTGAACGCGGCGAAAGCGCTGGGCGTCACCGTGGTGGCACTGACCGGCCGCCCCGGTTCGGTGATCGGCGAGCTGGCCGACATCGACGTCTGCACCCCCGGCGGCCAGTACGCCGACCGCGTGCAGGAGCTGCACATCAAGGTGATCCACATCCTGATTGAGTCGGTGGAGCGCGAGCTGTTCCCGGAAAACTACGCCTGATTGTCATCGGCATGAAATATAAAGCCTGCTTGCGAGCAGGCTTTTTTTTATTCAATTGCGACATGGTGTTACAGCTTTTTCGCCGTGACAGCTTGATTCTATTCTGGCTTTAATTGAGCAGGATTGGCATCAATGCCGTTCTGGCGGCTTTTGCCACGACCGGGCTTGGGTTTTGTGCGCCGCATCATGCGGATTTTGTCATAAAATTGCTTATATGCTATGTCTTTTGCAACTAAGTAAAAATACTGGGTGCGAAAAGATCGCATTGCACTGGGGCCGGGTTGGCACTAGATATCAACAGTGATGTCATCAGGATTACCCCTGGTGCCGCGCTCAACCCCACCGGAGCCACCCCCATGCTGCGCAATCCCACCATCGGCCAGCGTCTCAGTTTTCTGGTCATCGTCCTGCTCGCCATCGCCGCTTTCCTTGGCGGCTACGGCATGTATACCCAGTCCAAGATTCTTGCCGACTTTTCAAGCACCTATAACGATCGCGTGGTACCGCTGCAGCAGCTGAAGCTGGTGGCGGACGGCTACGCGGTCAGCATTGTCGATGCCGCGCACAAGGTCCGTGCCGGCGCGCTGAACCGCGACGGTTTCCTCGCCAATCTGGATCAGGCGCGCACGCAGATTCGCCAGCAGTGGCAGGCCTACCGCGCCACCGAGCTGACCGCGAACGAGCTGCAGCTGGCGCAGCAGGCGGAGCGCAGCATGCAGGCGGCCGACCATACCGTCGACCGGCTGCGCGAACTGGTGGTGGCCGGCGATAACGCGGCGTTGCAGACATTTAATGATGTTCAGCTGTATCCGGGGCTGGACCCGGTATCGGGGCGCATCTCCGCGCTGATCGACCTGCAGCTGAAGGTGGCGGCGCAGGAATACGCCGCGGCCGAGGCCGACGCCGCCTTCTGCGCGCGGGTGTCGCTGGCGCTGATGCTGCTGGGCATGGTGCTGGGCGCGGCGCTGGGCTACACCATCATCCGCCGCCTGCTGTCGCAACTGGGCGGCGAGCCGAACGACGTGGTGGCGCTGGCCGGACGCATTGCCAACGGCGACCTCAGCCTGCAGCTGCCGGTGCGCAGTGGTGACCGCCACAGCATCGTCGCCTCGATGGCGCAGATGCAGCAGGCGCTGATCGCGCTGGTGCGCAACCTGGACGGCATCGTGGCGCGGCTGACGGTGAATGCGTCCGAACTGGCGGCTGCCTCGGAGCAGGTCGCGGTCAGCGCCGAGGAACAGACCCGTTCCGCGGCGTCGATGTCCGCCGCGGTGGAGCAGCTGTCGGTGAGCATCGCGTCGGTCAGCGACAATGCCCGCGATGTCGCCACCGACGCGCAGGCGTCCGGCAGCCTGGCGCAACAGGGGCAGGGCATCATCGAGCGCACCGTGCACACCATCCACCAGGTGGCGCAGCAGGCGCGCGACGCCAGCCGCCAGGCGGACCTGCTCGGCAACAAGTCGCAGCAGATTGCCAATGTGGTGCAGGTGATCCGTGACGTGGCGGAGCAGACCAATCTGCTGGCGCTGAATGCGGCGATCGAGGCCGCCCGTGCCGGCGAGCAGGGCCGCGGCTTTGCCGTGGTCGCCGACGAGGTGCGCAAGCTGTCGGAGCGTACCGCGCAATCTACCGCCGAGATCAGCAGCATCATCGGCGAGATGCTGGACAACAGCCAGCGGGTGGTGGCTGGCATACACGGCACGGTCGGACAGATGGAGGACGGCCTGCAGCAGAGCCAGCAGGCGCAGGGCGCGGTGGCCGGTATCGGCGATAACGTTGGCCGCATCAACCACGCCATTGCCGAGATCTCGGTGGCGCTGGTGCAGCAACAGGCGGCCGGCAGCGGCATCGCCGGCAATGTCGAGCAGGTGGCGCAGATGTCGGAAGAGACGTGCAGTGCCGCGGCACAAACGGCAGCATCGGCCGGTCAGCTGGAGCAGATGGCGCACGAGCTGAAGGCCGCCATCGATTTCTTCTCGCTGCCTGCTGCCAGTGCGCCGGCACGTGACACGGCGTTCGCGATACCGCTGGCCAGCCGGCTGCAACCCGCCTGATGTCGTACCAGCCGGACCGTAGCAAGCGACACGGCCCCATTCAGGGCCGTGTTGTTGTTGGCGCTCAGAACGGTTTCACGATCTGGCACGCTCACGCGGGACAAGGCGAAACCGGCTGAGGCAGCGGCGTTTATCCCGATGTAACAAGCATGCCGCCACCGTTTTGAACGCGGCATCACCCCGTTGATATCAGTCGCAGCGGATCGTGTCAGGCAGCGACGGTTTCCTGCGGCTGGCACACGTCCACCCAGTGGCCGTCGACCACGGCGACCAGCTGCGCCAGGCTGATGCGCACCGCGGTGTGCACGTCACCGGCGGCGGGCAAGACCTCGTCGAAGGCCTGCAACGAGCTGTCCAGATACACCGGCAAGTCGGTGGCGAGGCCGAACGGGCACACGCCGCCGACCGGGTGCCCGGTCAGCGCTTCCACCTCGTCGGACGGCAGCATGCGGCCCTTGCCGAAGGCTTCCTTGAATTTGCGGTTGTCGATGCGGGCATCGCCGCGCGCCACCAGCAAGACCACCCGGCCATCGCCCAGGCGGAACGCCAGCGTCTTGGCGATGCGTCCCGGCTCGACCCCATGCGCCTCGGCGGCCAGCGCCACGGTGGCGGTGCTGGTTTCCAGCTCGATGATGGCGATATCCGGCAGGCGGGCGGCAAAAAACTCACGGACGGATTGCAGACTCATGGCGACCTCGGCTTGATGGCGAAGCGCTTATCTTGACAAGGTCGACGGGGTTTGAACATCCCCCGCACCCCGGCTGGCCGGGGGGATGCGATGGCGCTGTGGCGGTGGTGGCGAGCCAGCGGGGGATGTCGGGAGACCAGGCTGCGTCCGCCCGAGCCCCCGAGATGCTGCGACGCAGGGCGCAAAGGTTGGCCGCAGCGCACAGGGAGGACACAGCAAAACCGCCGCGAGGGCGGCGGTTTGCTTGGCGGGATCGGCCGGCGGCCGGCGCGGCTCAGTTGTGCCGGTCGCGGCCGCGTTGCTGCTGCTGTTCAAGTAGCAGCTCTTCCTCGGTTGGCGGCCTGCCTCTGGATGGCTGCCGTTGCTGTGGCGACTGTCTGGTTTCCGAGTCCTGTTGCCGCTGCTCGGTGCGGGAGCGGTTCGGGTTGCCCTGCGGTTGCCGCTGCATGTCGGGTCGCTGTTGCGGCTGTTCGATCCGGGGTTGGCCCGGAGCGGACTGCCGTGGCGCGTCCTGTTGTGGCTGGCGGCCTGGTGCTTGCCGCACGTCGGGGCGTTGTTGCTGCTCCATCCGCGGCTGGTTCGGCGCGGGTTGCCGTTGCACATCCGGTGCAGGCTGGCGGCCTGGTGACTGCCGCACGTCGGGTCGTTGTTGCTGCTCCATCCGCGGCTGGTTCGGCGCGGGTTGCCGTTGCACATCCGGTGCAGGCTGGCGGCCTGGTGACTGCCGCACGTCGGGTCGCTGTTGCTGCTCCATTCGCGGCTGGCTCGGCTTGCCTCGCTGCTGGAAATGCTGCTGCGTTACCTCTTCGCGTGGCTGATAGCGGTAATTCCGCGAGCGGATCTCGCGCAGCTGTTCGGACGAGCGCGGATAGTTTCTTTCCGAATATTGCCGCTGATAGTGCGGCAAGGGTGCCGGGGCGGGTGCGGAGCGCTGATCCCAGCGATCCCAGTCACGATGGCGCTCGCTCCAGTCGCGTCCCCAGTGTTCGTCCCAGCGCGGCGCGCGGTCGGCACGCCAGTAACGGAAGTACATCGGCGGCCGGCGATAGTAGCGGATCGGCACCCGCAACACGAACAGCGGCATGTATTCCGGCTCTACCTCCCACCACGGCCCATTGTACCAGTCGCTGGCATACCAGCGGTCGTCCTCGTAGGCCCAGTACAGCCCGTCGTAGAAGAAGAAATTGAAGTTGAGGCGGGGGGCGTAGTAAACCGGATAGCCCGGCACCCTGACCATGGCCGGATACGCCGGCAGGTTGATGCCCAGGCTGATGCCGGGCAGTTCGATGCCAATGCCGATACTGAGCTGGGCGTGGCTAGGCAGCGCCGGGAACAGCAGCATGGATAAAGCAAGCAGGAGATAGCGCATTTCGGTTCTCCAGTAGGATAAACAGCCATCGCGGCGACGACTGTTGTGACCGAGGCTTGCCGACGAAGACGAGATCGTGGGCACTGAATGGAGCTGGAACAAACGAAGGCGAGAGCAACCAGTCCGCGTGAAGGCGCCGGCCATACCGGTTTCGGCGCCCATCAGGCTGCCAGCAGGGCCGTGCTCCGCCGTGTCGGGAGCCATGCCGCTGCGACAACCACCTGTTGCCAGACAAAGACGGCTCCGTACGGAGCGCGCAATGAAAAAAACACACTGTGTGGCACAGCCATGCATCCAGGCGCGCCCTTGAACCAAGGGTGAATTAACAACGCTTCATCTTTACATTCTAGGTCGGATACGCCGCATTGCGAGGGCTACCGCCTGGCCTCGCCCGCAAGCCCACGCCGCGGTCGTCATGCCGCAGCGCTATCTGCCGCCATCCACCTGCGGCGTGCGCGACTACAAAGCCAACTGCGCAAGGGGGGCCTGGCAGGGGGCAGTCACTTGAACGGCTGCCGAGGTGAACGACCTGTGGCCAGGTACGTGGCAGCGGGGCAGGTTGCCCACCAAAACGGCCATCCAGTCCCCAGGCATGGCGTGGCCGATTGCCGCTAGCAAACAGACATTCGATGACAAACTAACGATGTCTCCACGGAGCTGGGGCAACTGCAAGCGGATATCCGGCGCATATCGGGCGCGAGTGAGGTGACTCGCCCGCCAGTTGACACGCCCCCGCCGAACTGCGACCCTTTCCGCCTCAATTTATTAGCCATTGCCCGCCATGAAAATCACCCAAAACACCGCCGTCACCCTGCGCATGAAAGTTACAGACAGCCAGGGTCTGGTTTACGACGATGGCAAGAATCCGGTCTCCTACCTGCACGGTGATTACGACAACCTGTTTCCCAAACTGGAAGCCGCACTGGAAGGTCAGGAAGCAGGCTTTCAAACCACGCTGGAACTCGCAACTGAAGACACCTTCGGCGAGCGCGACGAAGCCTTGGTAACCACCATGCCCAAGGCCGACTTCCCGCCCGGCGTCAAGGTCGGCGGCCAGATCCAGCGCATCGGCCCGGATGGCGAGCCGCGCTACTACTTCGTCACCAAGATCAAAGGCCCAACCGTATTGCTGGACGGCAACCACCCACTGTGCGGTAAAACCCTGCGCTTCGCCATCACGGTAGTGGACGTGCGTGAGGCAAGCGCAGAGGAAATTGCCCACCAGCATGTACATGGCGAGCACGGGCATCAGCACTGATACCTCCCCGCTCCTCACAAACAAGGCCCTCCCTCCGTTGGGAGGGCTTTGTTTTGCCTGAACCCCACCTGCTATGGCCAGGAAGCGCGATCAGATGCCAGCGCTTTTCGGCAAGCTGGGATCCTGTCCCAACCATGCCGAAGTCGTCGCCATGAATCGTACGGCGAACTCCGTCGTTGGATGGGCAAGTCCCCCAAGCCAGGAGCGATAGGCTCGGGAAGCTGCGGCGCATTCGTGCAGGCGTGACAACAGAATCGCCATCTACTCTATGCCTTTCGCAATCAGGCACAGTCTGAGGCATGCGCTTTTACGATGGCTACGGACGAAGTGTTCACGGGGAGGCACAGGGCTGCGGTCAGCAGTGCCAAGCTCATATGGCACAAGTAGACGGTATTAAAGTCAGCACGTTGTAAACCGGGGCTCCCGAGCAGTAGGACGGTGAGGGCGACACCCATGACTGAACCAACTTGCCGTATCGCCTGGTTGATGGCAGCACCTACGGCGTAATGGCCGGAGGGTAGGTGGCTGACCGCCGCCCCCGACAGCGACGGCAACACCATGCCCACGCCAAGGCCACTCAACAGCATGCCCGGCAGCCAGTCGGTCAGATACGCGGGCTCGGTGCCGGGCACCAGCAAAAACCACAGTGCGCTGGCCGCGTAGATCAGGCCTCCCACAACCAGCAAAGGTCGGTGACCATGCCGGCTCGCGATTCGGCCCGACACAGCGGCTACCGGAATCACCAGCAGCGGTCCGGGCGCCATCGCCAGACCAGCCAGCGGCAACGAATAGTGCCAGATCGACTTCATGTAAAAAAAGAAGGCGAAAAACATCATCGAGAACGCGATGCCGAAGCTCAACGTTGCGAGATTGACGTAACGGTATGTGGCGTTGCGGAACAAGCCCAGGTCCACCAGTGGCGCGGTGATAGACCGAGCCCAGGCGACAAATCCGACGACGCACGCCAACCCGATGCCCGCAGCAGCCAGCAGCTCATGGCGTGACCAGGCTGGCGACTCCGCTTGCACAATGGACAACGCCAATGCACCGATACCGACGATCAGCAAGCCCATCCCCGCCAGGTCTAGCGGGCGCCCTGGGGTTGACTGCTTCGCCTCCGTCAGCAGTGTTGCGCCGCGCCAGATGGCAAGAATGCCCAACGGCACATTCAGGTAGAACGCCCATTGCCACCCGAGCGACGCAATCACGAACGCGCCCAGGCTGGGGCCCACCGCTGCCGCCAGACCACCGACCGCTCCCCATAGGCTGACCGCCACAGCACGTTTGTTTGTCGGGAACGCCGCCAGCACGAGCGAGAGCGATGCCGGCGTCAGCAATGCAGCCCCAATGGCCTGCAGAACTCTGGCTGCGACCAGTCCCTCTACGCTGACCGCCAAACCACAGGCCACAGAAGCCGCCAGAAACAGCGCAACACCAACGAGAAATACCTGCTTGTGCCCGTGCTTGTCGGCCAGTCCGCCGGATGGGATTAGCATCGCAGCATAGGCCACGGTGTAGGCATTGAGCACCCACGAGAGGTCTGCCGCAGTAGCCAGCGGGAAACCGGCCCGCAAGGCGCTGAAGGCGGCGAACAGCATGGTGCCGTCCATAGAGACAAGAAACACCGCCACACTGGCCACCCAGAACACCGGCCATGGTGAGGCGGTGCTGGGGGGCATGCTGGACAAAGCCTGTTCCATGCTGGCGCGCGAGGACATGCTGGACTTTCTGTCTGAATCTGTCATAAGGCTCTTCCGGTCATTTAGTGTGCTCGCTCCCTCGGCGCCAGGCTCATTGAGGTGCGTGCCACTGTTAGAGGGGCGGGATCGATTCAGGCCAGCCCAAACGTTTTCCGCAGGCCTTTCTCGACCGGGCCGGCAGGCATGAAGCGGCGCAGCCTGGCCAGCAGAGACGCCTCACCTTTGGGCGTATGGCGCATCTTCCAGGCGCCCAAGGCGGCATCAACAATCGTGGCGGCCACGCCATCGGGCTCGGGCGCTTTTTGGACATTGTTCAGGATTGCCTGGGAAACGACGCCGAGCTCCTTGTCGTAGTCGGAGATTCTGGAAGCGGTCTGCGGCGCATTGAGGTCGAGATTGGTCTTGGTAAAGGAAGGTTCGACCAGCGCCACACGGATGCCGAACTGGCGCACCTCGTGATCCAGGGTTTCGGACAGTCCTTCAACGGCATGCTTGGAGGCCGAATAGAGCGCCATGTACGGTGCGGGCAGAAAACCCAGCACCGAGCTGACGTTGACGATGCGACCGGAACGCTGCTCGCGCATGTGCGGCAACACGGCCTTGATCGTGCGCAAGAGGCCGAACAGGTTGGTGTCGAACAGCGTCTGGGCTTCGGCAATCGACGTTTCTTCCGCCGCACCCAGCAGGGTCATGCCCGCGCTGTTGACCAGCACGTCGATGCGCTTGGCTTGATCGATGATGGTCTGGATGCCCCGTTGAATTGACGTGTCGTCACGGATATCCATCTCGATGAGGGCAACGCCGGGTATGGCTTGCGCTTTGGCCGTATTGCGCACCGTGCCGAATACGCGGCAGCCCTGTTTGGCAAATTGCATGGCGGCGGCACGCCCGATACCCGACGACACGCCGGTAACGACGACAACTTTGGAATTCGGCATGGCAGTTCCTTCTTGTGTAGGTGATTTGGATTGGGGGGTCAGCTTTGCGACGGGCTTGGCCTGATCTTGAACCAGATGGAATACATGGCCGGCAGGAACACGAGCGTCAGGATCGTCCCGGCAAAGGTGCCGCCAATCAGCGTGTAGGCCAGCGTTCCCCAGAACACCGAATGCGTCAGCGGGATGAAGGCCAGGATCGCCGCCAGTGCGGTCAGGATCACCGGACGCGCGCGCTGCACGGTCGCTTCGACCAGCGCACGGTATGGGTCCAGCCCGGCCTGTTCGTTTTCGCGTATCTGTCCGATCAAGATCAGCGTGTTGCGCATCAGGATGCCCGACAATGCAATCAGGCCGACCAGCGCATTGATGCCGAAGGGCTGCTGGAACAAGAGCAGCGTCGGCACCACGCCGATCAGTCCCAGCGGACTGGTCAGGAACACCATCACCATGCCCGCGATGGAGCGCACCTGCAGGATGATGATGAGCAGGGTGATGGCCAGCATGATGGGGAAGATCGGCAGCATGGCGACCGTTGCCTTGCCCGATTCTTCGATGGCGCCGGCCTCCACGATGCGGTAGCCCGCCGGCAGTTTTGCCATGATGGGCTGGAGTTGCCGGGTCATGGCCGTGGACACGTCCGGCGGCTGCAGGCCCTCGGCGATGTCGCCCCGCACCGTGATGGTCGGCATGCGGTCGCGTCGGCGCATGATTGGCTCTTCCATGCGCACCTCGACCTTGCCTACCTGCGACAGCGGGATGCGCTGCCCGTTGGCGCCGGCCAGCGTGAAATCGCCGATCCTGGCCGGGTCGAGCCGGACATTCCCGGCCGAACGTGCGACAACCTGCACCGTGCGAATGTCCTCGCGCACCGCGGTGACGGGTACCCCGGTCAGCAGGAATTGCAGTTGTTGCGCCACGGCGCTGGAGCTCAGGCCCACCGCCTGCAAGCGGTCCTGCTGCAAGGTGAAGTGCAGCGTGGGCACGCGTACCCCCCAATCCGTGTTGACCGTGCGCATCAGCGGGCTGGCGTCCATGACCTGCTGCACCTCGGCCGCCACTTTGCGCAACACATCCGGGTCAGGGCCGCTGACCCGGTAGGCCACCGGGAAGGGCGAATAGGGGCCAAACACGAGCTGGGTGACGCGCAAGCGCGCCTCGGAGGCCAAACCATCGGCGATGGCCTGCCGCAGCCGGTGTTTCAACGCCTCGCGCTCGTTCTGGTTGTCCGTGCGCACCACGATTTTCGCAAACGACGGATCAGGCAATTCCGGGCCCATCGAGAAATAGAAGCGCGGCGCACCCTGGCCGATGTAGGCGGTGACGATCCTGGCTTCCTCTTGCTTGGCCAGCCAGGCTTCCACCTTCCCGGCCGCGGCGCTGGTCTGGGTGATCGACGTGCCATAGGGCATCTGCACCTCGACCAACACTTCAGGCCGGTCGGAGATCGGGAAGAACTGTTTCTTGACCACCGCCATGCCGAGTACCGACACCACGAAAAGGCCGATCACCGAGCCGGCGACGATCCACTTGCGGGCAATGACGCGCCCCAGCAGTTGGCGAAAGCGGTTGTAGCGTGGCGTGTCGTAGATCGCATCGTGGCCGCCTGCCACCTGCTTGAAGTCGGGCAACAGCTTGACCCCGAGATACGGCGTGAACACCACCGCGACCACCCACGACGCGATCAGCGCGATGCCAACGATCCAGAACATATTGCTGGTGTACTCACCCGCCGAGGATCGGGCGAAACCATTGGGCATGAAGCCGACTGCCGTCACCAGCGTGCCCGACAACATGGGCGCCGCGGTATGACTCCAGGCGTAGGCTGAAGCTTTGATGCGGCTGTAGCCTTCTTCCATTTTCACCACCATCATCTCGATGGCGATGATGGCGTCGTCCACCAGCAGACCCAGCGCCAGGATCAGCGACCCCAGCGTGATGCGGTCGAAGTTCTTGCCGGTCGCCAGCATCACCGCAAACACGACGGCCAGCGTCAGCGGTACGGCCGCGGCAACCACGACCCCGACACGCCAGCCCATGCTCACGAAGCTGACCAGCATCACCACCAGCACCGCGGCGAAGAACTTGACCATGAACTCATCGACCGCCGAGCTGATGTTGACGGCCTGGTCGGTCACCTTGCTCAGGCTCATGCCCAGCGCTTGCTCGGCGTTGATCGCGCCGACTTCGCTATCCAGCGCCTTGCCCAGATCCAGCCCGTTCCAGCCGTCGCGCATGATGACGCCCAGCAACAGCGCAGGTTGGCCGCCGTTACGGATCATGAACGTCGCCGGGTCTTCGTAGCCGCGCTTGACCGTGGCGATGTCCGACAGCTTCAGCGTGCGGCCTTGCGCCACCACCGGTGTGTCGCGGATTTTCTGCAGCTGGTCAAAGGCGCCGTCCAGGCGGATGAACACCTCCGGCCCCCTGGTTTCCACCGCGCCGGCCGGCGTCAGTGCATTCTGGCTATTGAGGGCGGCGAAAATGTCCTGCGGGCTGACGCCCAGCGTGGCCAGACGCTCGTGCGAAAACTCGACGTAGATGCGCTCCGACTGCTCGCCAACGATGTTGACCTTCTTCACGCCCGGCACGTGCAGCAGACGCTGGCGTAGCGTTTCCGCGTCGCGAACGAGCTCGCGCTGCGGCACGCCCCTGGCCTTGAGTGCATACAAGGCGAAGGTCACATCGGCGTACTCGTCGTTGAGAAATGGCCCGATCACGCCGGGCGGCAGATTGCGTACTTCGTCGCCGACCTTTTTGCGGGCCTGGTAGAACTCGTCTTTCACCTCCGACGGCGGGGTGCTGTCCAGCAAGGTCAGCGTGGTGAAAGCCAGTCCCGGGCGGGTGTAGGTCTCGCTACGGTCATACCAGCGCAGCTCCTGCAGGCGCTTCTCGATCTTCTCCGCCACCTGGTCTTGCATCTCCTGCGCGGTTGCGCCGGGCCAGGCGGTGACGATGGTCATCACCTTGATCGTGAAGGAGGGATCCTCGGCCCGCCCCAGCTTGAAGAAGGACATCACCCCGCCCAGCGAGATCAGGATGATCAGGAACAGCGTGATGGCGCGTTCGCGTACCGCGAGCGCCGACAGGTTGAAACGGCCTTCGCTCACGGCTGGACTCCTTCGCTTGCCATGGCGACGGCTTGCTCAGCCACGCGAACCTGCCCGCCCTCGCGCAGCAGATGCGCACCGAGCGCGACGATCCGGTCGCCTTGCCTGATCTGGCCGGCGATGCGCGCGCTATCGTCACCCAGGTGCAGGACGGTGACCGGCCGCCAGGATACCTTGGCCGGCTTGCCATCGATCAGCCATACCCCCGGCCCCTTGCCCGCGTCGAACAGCGCGCCGATTGGCACCTGCATGCCGCCATTCACTGCGGCCTGGCCATCCGGAATCCGGATGGTCACCGTGGCACCCAGCGGGGCGTCGGCCAATTCGCCCTCCAGTACGTAGTGTGCTTCGAAGGTGCGGGTGAGTCGGTCTGCGGCATCGGAAAGCTGGCGAAGTCTGGCCGGAACGCTCACGTCTTCCTTGCCGAACAGCGTGGCTTGCCCGCTGGAACCGACCGCAGGGCGCAGGGTTTCCGGCAACTGGATCACCGCCTCGCGGCGCCCGGCGTGGGCCAGCCGCACCACGATCTGTCCAGCGCCCACAACTTGGCCGGGCTCGGCCAGCGTTTCCATCACCACGCCATCGCCATCCGCCACCAGCTCCGCATAGCGGCTTGCATTACGGGCCACGTCGGCCTGTGCTTCGGCCGCGCTCAGCTGGGCTTTGGCGGCATCCGCCGCCGCCTTGACCTGGTCGTAGGCGGAAGCAGAAATCGCACCGGTGCCACGCAGGTCACGGTAGCGGGCCTCGTCCTGCGCCGTCTGCTGCGCCCGCGCGCGTGCCGCGGCAACCGCCTCCAGCTGTGCCTGTGCGGCCAACTTGAGATCAGCCGGGTCTATCCGCAGTAGCGCTTGGCCGCGTTTAACGGTTTGCCCGGCGTCCACCAGGCGCGCCAGTACCTTGCCGGAGACGCGGAAGCCGAGATCGCTCTGTATCCGGGCGGCGATGGTGCCGGTGAAGGAACGTGACTCAGGGCTTAACCCTTGGACGATGGCGGCACGCACCAGCGGTGTGCTGGTGCGGGGGTCGGTCTGTGCTTTTTCGCCGCAAGCGACCAGGGCAAACGGCAAAGCACAAATGACTGTAGAGAGGGCAAGGCGATGCTGAAGCATGAAAGTCCCTTTGACGAAGTAATCGGGACTTTCAGTATTGTTCTTGTGACCAATTTAGTCAATAGTCACTAACGGGTCGCATCATCATGGTGACAAGCTGCGCAGCACCAGGCTGGAAAGTTGCGCGGGTGCCTCCTCGGTGTTGTCGAAGTTGTACTGCAATAGCAGCGGGTGCAGATAAGGGCGCATCACCAGGTAAATCGCTTTGGTGGTTTCATCGAGCGGCGTCTTGCGCTCAAAATCCCCGCTCAGTCGCCCTTGCTGCACGATTTCCTGCAGCAAGTTCCGAATACGCTCCTCATAGGCGACCGTCGCCTGCCAGCGTTCACCGGCGGCCGAGGCAGCGATTTCATAGAGCTTACGGTCCTGGAAAAACAGCCGCAGGCTAGCCTCTACAATGGTTTTAAACATCCGCCGCAGTTTCTCTGGCGGGTGTTCCGCAGCGTCTACCGCTGCTCTGACATCGTTCTCGATCTCGCGCAGACAGTTGGCACAGATCATCTCGCCGATGGCCTGCTTGGACTCGAAGAACTTGTAGATATAGGCCTTGGAAAAGCCGATGGCCTTGGCGAGATCCGATACTGTGGTTTTCTCGTAGCCATAGCGGCTGAAGTGCTCGGTGGCAGCGGCAACGATTTGATCACGTACGTCGTGGTCGGCCGGGCCGCGGGCTGCAACGGGGGAGGCGTGTGTATTCTTCATGGGTTGTAGCTTACAGACCTGCTCAAAAATTGACAATAAGTGACCAATATGTATTATGGTCACTATAGTTCATTCTAATTCGGAGCCTGTCCGTGCTAGCTAAACACCCACTTGCCTTGCTCATCGCCGCCAGTCTGTTGACCGGCTGTGCCGTCGGTCCCGATTATGTCCGCCCCAACATGCCGATGCCTGAACGGTATCTGGGCGCGGCCACGGTGGAACAGCGCCATGCGTCCACCCGTGCCGACCTGGCCGTATGGTGGGAGGGTTTCGGCGATCCGCAACTGAGTCGATACGTGATGCTGGCGCTGGAACAGAATCTCGATCTCGCGCAGGCATCCGCTCGCGTCGTTCAGGCGCGGGCGGGTCTGGGGGCGACCCATGCCGCCTTGCTGCCTGCCGGCAATGTCAGCGGCCAGGCCGCCAGGGCATACCAATCCGTTGAAACGCCTCTGGGGCAAATCTTGAATTCTGCACCCGGATTCGACCGTTATGGCAATGCCTACGAGGCCAATCTCGGGGCCAGCTGGGAACTGGACCTGTTCGGTGGCTTGCGCCGTGGACGAGAAGCGGCGCTGTCCGAGTATCAGGCGTCTGAAGCCGGCGCCACGGCCACGCGGCTGGCGGTGGCAGCCCAGACCGCCGACATCTATATCAGCATCCGCGGATTGCAAACCCGTCTGGATGTCGCCCGACGACAGGTACAGAAACAGCAGGCGCTGCTCAAGATCATCCGGCTGCTGTATGGCAAGGGCTTGGCGGCCGAACTGCAGGTGAACCAAGCCGAAGGGGTGCTTGCCCAGGTCCAGTCCTCCGTGCCAGTGCTCGAAACGGGGCTGGACGCGGCGATGAACGCACTGGATGTGATGCTGGGCTCGTCACCTGGTACGCATCGTGCCGAGCTGGCCGAAGTCGGTGCCATCCCTCTCTCCCCACGCATTGCCGCCACCGGATCGCCGGGCGAGTTGCTCCGGCGCCGGCCTGACCTGATCGTGGCCGAGCGCCGATTGGCGGCATCGAATGCCCGTATCGGCGTTGCCCTTGCCGAGTATTACCCGAAGCTCTCGCTGAGCGGACTGATCGGCAGCGCGACGGCCGTGTCCGCCGGCAATCTGTTCACTAGCGGTGCCAGCCAGGCCGCCGGGGTGCTGGGGCTGCGCTGGCGCCTGTTCGATTTTGCTCGCATCAACGCGCAGATTGACCAGGCCAAAGGCCAGGAAGCAGAAAGGTTGGCCGCGTATCGGCTTGCCGTACTACGGGCGACCGAGGACGTGGAAAACGCCTTCTCGGCCCTGGTCAAACGCGAAGAACAGGCTGTAGCGCTTGCCCGGGGTGTGGACTCGCTCGGACGCGCCCGGTCGGCCTCGTTTGCCGCCTATCAAAAGGGTGTCGTCAGCCTGATCGAGGTGCTGCAAGCCGATGAAAGCTTGCTCCGTACCGCCGACGCGCAAGCACAGGCGCAAACGGAATCGGCACGCGCAGCGGTCGCAGCCTTCAAGGCACTGGGTGGTGGTTGGCAGTCTCACGAATCCGAGGTACTGGCAATCAAGTAGCAACAGGAGCGGGACAGGGCTCCTGTGCAAACCTGCCATTGTGAGTCTGGCTACTCATTGGCTGCTTTGGCAGAACTTCAGATGAATTCGTAGTGCTCAATAATGGCCACCATCAGCACAAGGGACTCAGTGTGGCCACTTGAGAGGGCGCGCGTCGGGACCTCGAAATTGGGCTTGTCACACGAACACGCTTCGCGTCGAAGCCTCACGCCCATCTCAGAACTCGGTGACGACGGTGACGCCGGCCACTTCGAATTTGTCCATATTCATCAGCACATCGATCGACTGTTCAAGGTTGATCGTCCGGCCGATGAGCTTTTCCGGCGCCAGCTTGCCCGACTTCATCATCGCGAACATCGCGTCATAGCGGTGTGCCTGTATGCCATGACTGCCCAGGATTTCAAGCTCGTGTGCGATGACCTTGCTCATCGGAATGGCCGGGGTGCTGTGCTCGCCCAGCATCAGGCCGACCTGCACATGCTTGCCGCGTTTGCGCAGGTTGCTGACCGAATTGAAGCAGGTGACCGGGTGTCCGAGTGCGTCCAGCGACACGTGCGCGCCGCCGCGGGTGATTTCCTGCACGGCTTCGACCACGTTGGTCACTTTGGCGGCGTTGACGGTGGCCACCGCACCGAGCGCTCGGGCGAGGTCGAGCTTGTCGTCCGAGATATCGATGGCGATCACATTCGCGCCAATGGCATGGGCGATCATGATGGCCGACAGGCCGACGCCGCCGCAGCCATGCACCGCCACCCACTGGCCGGCCGAGGTCTTGCCCTGATCCACCACCGCGCGGAACGAGGTGACGAAGCGGCAGCCCAGGCTGGCCGCGGTGGTGAAATCCAGCGTTTCCGGCAAGGACACCAGATTGATGTCCGCCTGGTGAATCGACACATACTCGGCAAATGATCCCCAGTGGGTGAAACCCGGCTGGAACTGGTGGTCGCAGACCTGGTGGTTGCCGGAGTGGCACTCTGGGCAATGGCCGCACCCTGCCACAAACGGAACGGTCACCCGGTCGCCCACCCGCCACTTCGTTACCTGCTTGCCGACCGCCTCCACGACGCCCGAGAACTCGTGCCCCGGGACGTGCGGCAGGCGGATGTCCGGATCATGGCCGACCCAGCCATGCCAGTCGCTGCGACAAACGCCGGTCGCCATGACCTTGATGACCACGCCGCCGGATTCCGGCGTCGGGTCGGGAACGGTCGTCAGTTGCGGCGGGGCGGAAAACGATTCGTAGACAACGGCTTTCATGGTTGGCTCCTGCGTTGAAGTGTTCCTTCATTGTGAGGCATCGCCGTGAATTTACCTTTCTATTTGCTATTGGGATAAGCAAAAATATGAAATAGTATTTCGCCGCTGAAAACGTATTGAAAGGTTGTTTCGCCATGGCCGCACTCGATAAAGTGGACATTGCCATTGCCGACCGGTTGCAACAGGATGGCCGGCTGTCCAATGCCCGCCTTGCCGAGCAGCTGGCCCTGAGCGAGGCCTCCTGCTGGCGGCGCCAGAAGCGGCTGGAAGAGACGGGCGTCATCGAGGGCTATAAGGCGATACTGAACCGGCGCAAGCTCGGGATCGGCGTGATGGCCTTTGTGCAGATCGTTTGTACGCAGCACAGCGAAGAAGTTACGGCCGCGTTCGAGCGGATCATCCAGGCCTGCCCCAATGTGCTCGCCTGCCACAACACGACCGGTGAGGCCGACTTCCTGTTGCAGGTCGTCGCCCGGGATCTCGATGACTACAGCCGTTTTGTCGAGAAAGTGCTGAGGAAGTTGCCGGGCGTGTTGAGCATCCGTAGCAATATCTCGTTGCGGGAAATGAAGGTGACGAACAAGTTGCCGATCACGGACATCGACCTGCTCTAGGCCGGTCGGGGCGACCCGCCGCTGCCGCCCGGCCATGCTCGCTCGGACTGGCCACGAAAAGAGGCTCCGAAATGGAGCCTCTCTTTGTTTCTCATCCAGCGGCCTGGACGGCACAAACCGCCCCGGTCTTTCCGCGTCGCCTACCAGTTGCTCTCCCGCTCCGGGGTGGCGGTGATGTTGTGGATGGACAGGTCGGCGCCGTTGAATTCTTCCTCGTCGCTTAAGCGGATGCCGACCACCTTCTTCAGTACGCCGTAGACCAGATAGCCGCCGCCAAAGCCGATGCTGACGCCGGCTGCGGTGCCGATCAGCTGCGAGGCCAGGCTGACGCCGCCGGCGCCGCCCAGCCAGTGCTGGCCGAACAGGCCGGCGGCGATGCCGCCCCAGGCGCCGCACAGGCCGTGCAGCGGCCACACGCCGAGTACGTCGTCGATCTTCCAGCGGTTTTGCGTGAGGGTGAACAGGTAGACGAACATGGCGCCGGCGACACCGCCGGTGACCAGCGCGCCCAGCGGGTGCATCACGTCGGAGCCGGCGCACACCGCCACCAGTCCGGCCAGCGGGCCGTTATGGATGAAGCCGGGGTCGTCGCGGCCGGCCCACATCGCGGTCAGCGTGCCGCCCACCATCGCCATCAGCGAGTTGACCGCCACCAGCCCGGAGATGCCGCCGACCTTCTGCGCGCTCATCACGTTGAAGCCGAACCAGCCGACGATCAGGATCCAGGCGCCCAGCGCGAGGAAAGGGATGGACGAGGGCGGGTGGGCGCTGACGCGGCCTTCCTTGGTATAGCGGCCGCGACGGGCGCCGAGCAGCAGCACCGCCGCCAGCGCGATCCAGCCGCCGACGGCGTGCACCACCACCGAACCGGCAAAGTCGTGGAAGGGCGCGCCGAAGTTGGCCGCAAGCCAGTCCTGGATGCCGAAGTGGCCGTTCCAGACGATGCCCTCGAAAAACGGATACACCAGTCCGACCAGCAGGAAGGTGGCCGCCGATTGCGGGTGCAGGCGCGCCCGCTCGGCGATGCCGCCGGAGACGATGGCGGGGATGGCGGCGGCAAAGGTCAGCAGGAAGAAGAACTTCACCAGTTCATAGCCGTTGGCCTGGCTGATGTGGCTGACGTCGCTGAAGAAGTGCACGCCGTAGGCGACGCCGTAGCCGACAAAGAAGTAGGCCAGCGCCGAGATGGCGAAGTCGGTGAGGATCTTGACCAGCGCGTTGACCTGGTTTTTCTTGCGCACGGTGCCCAGCTCCAGGAAGGCGAAGCCGGCGTGCATCGCCAGCACCAGAATGGCCCCGATCAGTAAGAACAATACGTCGTTTGCACTTGTTGCCGTCATGCTTGCGCTCCAATGGTGCGTATCCGTGGTGCAGCATGGCGGGCTGCGGATACGAATGCCTGTGATTGGGGCGCTTTCTTGCAAAAATGGTGCCAGCGGGCGCCAGCCTTGTGCATCAAGGCGTCATGACGATGCCTTGCGCTGAGCACTGGTGCGGAGGAGGGTGGTTGCCTTGATTTGGTGCGGACTGATGTGCGCTATTGGTGCGTGCTGCGCTGCGGCCAACGTTGGCCGCAGTCTCAGAACCTGTTCACGCTCTGCTGCGACTTGATCTCGATGGGGCGTGCGGTGCTGGCGGCGGCTTCGGCATGCTTGTTTATATCTGGATAAACGCCGCTTCCTGAGTCATTTCGCCTTGTCTCGCGTGAGCGCGCGAGATCGTGCACAGGCTCTCAGGCCGGCTGCAGTGCCTCGACGCGGTCGTCGCGCTGCAGGATCTGCTGCAGGAATTGTTGCATGCTGTGATCGTCGCCGGTGGTGACGAAGCGGTAGTGCGGCGGCGTCTGCGGACCGCTGCGGCAGTGGTGTTGCTGCAGCAGGCGCAGCGTCTGGCGCACCACGGCGTCGGTGGGGTCGATGATGTCGATGTGCTGAGGCAGCTGCTCGCGGATCAGCGGCGCCAGGAACGGGTAGTGGGTGCAGCCGAGCACCACGTGGTCGACGTTGTGCGCCAGTAGCGGCGCCAGCGCCGCGGCGACGGTGCGCCGGGCGTTGTCGCTGTCCAGCTCGCCGCTTTCCACCAGCTCGACAAAGCCGGTGCCGGCCTGGCTGTAGATCTCGGCGTGATCGTGCAGCTGCGCCGCCAGCTGGCGGAATTTCTCGCCGCGCAGCGTGGCCTGCGTTGCCAGCACGCCGATCTTGCCGCTCTGCGTCGACAGTGCCGCCGGCTTGATCGCCGGCTCCATGCCGACGATGGGCAGCGCCGGATACTTCAGCCGCAGATGGCGCGCCGCGGCGCTGGTGGCGGTGTTGCAGGCGATCAGCAGCAGGGTGGCGCCCTGTGCCAGCAGGTAGTCGGCGATCAGCTCGGCGCGGGCGATCAGCTCGTCGTCGCTGCGCCCGCCGTAAGGACAGTAGCCCTGATCGGCAAGGTAGATCACCGGTTCGTCGGGAAGCTGGGCGGTGAGCTCGCGCCACACCGAAAGGCCGCCTAGGCCGGAATCAAACATGCCGATCATGAGGGATTAACTGTTCTGGATGACGATTTTCGGGAATTTACCAGAGAAGTCGCGTGCCTTGTCGCCGACCTTGACCGCCACCTTGCGCGCGATCTGCTGGTAGCGTGCCGCCAGCGCGCTGTCCGGCGCTGCCGCCACCGTCGGGCAGCCGTCGTCGGTGGCCAGGCGGATGGAGAGATCCAGCGGCAGCGAGCCGAGCACGTCGACGCCGTACTGCGCACTCATCTTGTCGGCGCCGCCGTGGCCGAAGATGTGTTCTTCGTGGCCGCAGTTGCTGCACACGTGCATCGCCATGTTCTCGACGATGCCGAGGATGGGCACGCCGACCTTCTCGAACATCTTCAGCCCCTTCTTCGCATCCAAGAGCGCGATGTCCTGCGGCGTGGTGACGATGATGGCGCCGGTGACCGGCACCTTCTGCGACAGCGTCAGCTGGATGTCGCCGGTGCCCGGCGGCATGTCGATCACCAGATAGTCCAGCTCGTTCCACAGCGTGTCGTTCAGCAGCTGCTGCAGCGCCTGGCTCACCATCGGGCCGCGCCACACCATCGCCTGATCCTCGTCCACCAGGTAGCCGATCGACATCGTCTGCACGCCGTGCGCCGGCAACGGCACCAGCTTGCCCTCGATCACCTCCGGCTTCTGACCCTGCAGGCCCATCATCAGCGGCTGCGACGGGCCGTAGATATCGGCATCCAGAATGCCGACCGACGCGCCTTCCGCCGCCAGCGCCAGCGCCAGGTTGGCCGCAGTGGTGGACTTGCCGACGCCGCCCTTGCCGGAGGACACCGCGATGATGTTCTTCACCCCCGGCAGCAGCGGCACGCCGCGCTGTACCGAGTGGCTGGTGATCTCGCTGACCACGTCGATGCTCAGCTTGCGCTCGCCGGCCAGCGGCGCCAGCCGTTCGCGGAACAGCTCGGCGATGGCGGCGAAGCGGCTTTTGGCCGGGTAGGGCAGGGCCACGCGCACGTTGAGGTGGGCGGCATCGTTTTGCTGCACGCTGACGCCTTTGCGGTAGGGCTTGTGAGTGTCTTCGTCGATCAGGTCGGCGATGGCATCGAGAATGTCGGTGTCGGTCAGGGCCATGTCAGTAGTCCGGGAAGCGGCGTCGCCATGGACGCCAAACAATTTGCCGAGTCGGGAAAGCATGATGGTGATCTTGAGCGGGATGAATAGCCGACTATTTTAATCGGGTTTGCCGCGGGCGAACAGGCTTGCCCGCCGTTTTGGCCGCAGCCGCCATGATAAGCGCTGCGGCGGCGTCGTGCATGCCGCTGTCGGGCGTGGCTGCGGCCAACCTTGGCCGCAGTGTGGCGCTTACTTTTTTGTCATGGTGATGGTGTGGACGGATTTGCTGGTGCAAGTGCCTGATTCGGCGTAGAATCGACGCCTTTTTTCTGAACCGGCACGGGGTGGCAGACTGCTCCGCTGTGGTTTTCCCGAGGTTACGTTTTGTCTGAATTCACCAAGATTTCCCGTTTGACCCCGGCGCGGATGCTGTTCCCGCTGGCGCTGGTGCTGTTTGAATTTGCGGTCTATATCGCCAACGACATGGCGCAGCCGGCGATGCTGCGCGTGGTGCAGGAGTTCGGCGTCGGCATCGAGTGGGTGCCGATGGCGATGACCGCCTTCCTGCTCGGCGGCGCGCTGATGCCGTGGCTGACCGGGCCGCTGTCCGACCGCATCGGTCGCCGGCCGGTGCTGCTGGGCGGGGTGGTCTATTTCATCGTCGCCTGCCTCGCCACCTATCTGGTGACCTCGATCGAGGCCTTCATGGCGCTGCGCGTGCTGCAGGGCGTCGGGCTGTGCTTCATCAATGCCGTCGGCTACGCCGCGGTGCAGGAGGCGTTCGAGGAGAAGACCGCGGTCAAGGTCACCGCGCTGATGGCCAACGTGGCGCTGATCGCGCCGATGGTCGGCCCGCTGGCCGGCGCCGCGTTGATCGAGTTCGCGCCGTGGCGCAGCTGCTTCCTGTTCATCGCCGGCGTGTCGCTGCTGGCGCTGGTCGGGCTGTGGTGGAAGATGCCGGAAACGGTCAACGTTGGCCGCACGCGCGCACCCTTGCGCCGCATGGGCGCGGATTACCTGGCGCTGCTCGCCGACCGCCGCTTCGTGCTGTCGCTGCTGTGCATCCCGCTGCTGGCGATGCCGCTGATGGGCTGGATCGCGCTGTCGCCGGTGCTGCTGGTGGAAGACCTCGGCATGAGCACCGTCGAATACGGCCTGTGGCAGCTGCCGGTGTTTGGCGGCCTGATCGCCGGCAACTTCGCGCTGGTGCTGCTCACCGAGCGCCTGGCGCTGGGGCGCTCGGTGCTGCTGGGCATGTGGCCCATCGTTGGTGGCCTGGCGCTGATGCTGGGCGGCATCCAGTTCAGCAGCGTGCCGCACATCTATATGGTGGCCGGCATGAGCCTGATGGCCTTCGGCGAGGGGCTGTCGTTTGCGGTGCTGTACCGCTTCGCGCTGATGGCCAGCACGGTGAGCAAGGGCACGGTGTCGGCGGCGATGAGCATGCTGTCGATGGCCGGCTACGCGCTCGGCATCGAGCTGTTCCGCCACGCCTATATCGCCGGCGGCATGATCGGCTTCGCGCTGATGTCGCTGCTGACCTCGCTGCTGTTCGTGCTGGTGGCGCGGCCGCGCGTCCGCCACGCGATGAAGCTGCGCGCGGTGTCGGTGGCGCAGGCAGCCTGATGTTTCGGGCGCAGGGTTTATAAAGGTTGGCCGCAACGCTGTTGCGGCCAACCTTTGTCGTTATAATCGACGGTTTCGTATTGCTTATCGGGATGCATTTCATGACTAAACGCCAGATTCTGGTTACCAGCGCACTGCCGTACGCCAACGGCGCCATCCACTTGGGTCACATGGTTGAACACATCCAGACCGATGTCTGGGTGCGCTTCCAGAAGATGCGTGGCCACGAGTGCTACTACGTCTGTGCCGACGACACCCACGGTACCCCGATCATGCTGGCTGCGGAAAAGCAGGGCATCACCCCGGAGCAGCTGATCGAGCGCGTGAACACCGAGCATCTGGCCGATTTCAGCGGCTTCCACATCGGCTACGACAACTACTACAGCACCAACAGCCCGGAAAACAAGGCGTTCTCCGAGCAGGTTTACCTGGCGCTGAAGGCCAACGACAAGATCGCCAGCCGCACCATCGAGCAGCTGTTTGACCCGGAAAAGAACATGTTCCTGCCGGACCGCTTCGTGAAGGGCGAATGCCCGAAGTGCGGCGCGGCCGACCAGTACGGCGACAACTGCGAGAAGTGCGGCGCCACCTACAGCCCGACCGAACTGAAGAACCCGTACTCGGCGGTATCCGGCGCCAAGCCGGTGCTGAAGACATCCGAGCACTACTTCTTCCGCCTCGGCGAGTGCACCGACTTCCTCAAGGACTGGACCGGCGGCAGCAGCCTGCGCGGTGACGGCGGCAGCCAGGCCCACCTGCAGGCCGAATCGCTGAACAAGATGAACGAGTGGATCGAAGGCGGGCTGCAGGACTGGGACATCAGCCGCGATGCGCCGTACTTCGGTTTCGAGATCCCCGGCGCGCCGGGCAAGTACTTCTACGTGTGGCTGGACGCGCCGATCGGCTACATGGCCAGCTTCAAGAACCTGTGCGATCGCACCGGCATCGATTTCGACGCGTGGTTCAAGCCGGACAGCAAGACCGAGATGTACCACTTCATCGGCAAGGACATCCTCTACTTCCACGCGCTGTTCTGGCCGGCGATGCTGAAATACGCCGGCTACCGCGCGCCGAGCGGCGTGTTCGCGCACGGCTTCCTGACCGTGGACGGCCACAAGATGTCCAAGTCGCGCGGCACCTTCATCACCGCCAAATCCTACCTCGACTGCGGCCTGAATCCGGAATGGATGCGCTACTACATCGCCGGCAAGCTCAACGGCCGCATCGAGGACATCGACCTCAACCTCAATGACTTCGTCGCGCGCGTGAACTCGGACGTGGTCGGCAAGTTCGTCAACATCGCCAGCCGCGCCGCTGGCTTCATCAGCAAGCGCTTCGGTGGCCAGCTGGCGGCCAAGCTCGAAGACGAAACCCGTCTGCTCGGCAACATCGCCGGTGAAGCGGAGAACATCGCCGCCGCCTATGAGGCCCGCGAGTACGCCAAGGCGCTGCGCGAGGTGATGGCGATTGCCGACATCGTCAACGGCTACGTCGACGCCAACAAGCCGTGGGAACTGGCCAAGCAGGAAGGACAGGATGCGCGCCTGCACGAAGTGTGCAGCGTGCTGATCAACGCCTTCCGCCTGCTGACCATCTACCTGAAGCCGGTGCTGCCGAAGCTGGCCGAAGGCGTGGAAGCCTTCCTCGACGTGGCGCCGCTGCAGTGGGCGGACGCCGACCAGCTGCTGCTGGGCCACACCATCAAACCGTACCAGCACCTGATGCAGCGCATCGACCCGCTGCTGGTGGAAAAACTCATCGAGGCCAACAAGCAAAGCATGGAAACACAAGCACCGGCCGCCGCGGCCAACTACGAGCCACTGGCCGACACCATCAAGATCGACGACTTCGCCAAGCTGGACCTGCGCGTCGGCAAGGTACTGGCCTGCAACTTTGTCGACGGCTCCGACAAGCTGTTGCAGTTCACCGTCGACCTCGGCTTCGAGCAGCGCAACATCTTCTCCGGCATCCGTAGCGCCTATCAGCAGCCGGAAGCGCTGGTTGGCCGCAAGGTGATCGTGGTCGCCAACCTGGCCGAGCGCAAGATGCGCTTCGGCGTGTCGCAGGGCATGATCGTGTGCGCCTCCGGCCCAGAGGACAACTCCGGCCTGTTCCTGCTGGATGCCGACGACGGCGCCGAACCGGGCATGCGCATCGGCTGATCGCCTTGCCTGTTTGCCAGTGCTGCCAATGCCCCGTCGCCGACGGGGCATTTTTCATGGCGGCGATTCATCAGATTTTCATAATTGCTGCTTAAGCTGCGATCAGTGCTACGGGAACTCCGTGAAACTACCTATAGTCAATAGCAACATAAACACGTTATCGTAGCGTGAGCTTATGTTGTTTCAGTAAGCCGGATAATCGTCAGAAAAAGAATGACAAAAAGGAAAAATCATGAGAATCAACCAACTTGAGCCAGGCCATAGCATCCTGGAAACAACCGACAGCGGTGAAGAAATCCGCTTTGAAGTGATCAATGTCAAGCCGCTGGGCCGACGCTACGAAGTGACGATGCGCACTTCCGCCGGTCTGGAAAGCGTGGTCTACCCGGGCAACGCCTACGTACAGACCGCCGCCTGACATTGCGTGGTGTCACAATCAAAGCCCTGCCTTGCAGGGCTTTTGTCTTTTTGCTTGACGCACCGCAATATACGCGGTACTATCTCTTTCTCAGTCGCGGGATGGAGCAGTCTGGTAGCTCGTCGGGCTCATAACCCGAAGGTCGTAGGTTCAAATCCTGCTCCCGCAACCAGAATTCATAAAACAGTTTGGCGACTAAACTGTTTTGCGTTGAGAAATATAAATGGCAGTTCGCCACTTGTTTTTCATAGCACAATCTATACTTGCAGTATTCAGTCGCGGGATGGAGCAGTCTGGTAGCTCGTCGGGCTCATAACCCGAAGGTCGTAGGTTCAAATCCTGCTCCCGCAACCACATATAAGCCCCTGATTCAATTGAAAAATTGAATCAGGGGCTTTGTGATTTCCAGGCGTCTCAAAGTGTCACAAATCGGCTTTGTGACATTTTTGTGCCAAATCTTCCCTGGTTCTTGTGACAGAAGCGATGAGATTTTGACCTTTGGGCAGATGTTCGTATACAGGGGGCTGCTTTGCCAATGACCAACTGGACCACGGTCTGTTAGATGTCGTTATAGGCCGATAAATCCGTTTGTTTTCACGTCGTTTTTGAGTCTGTGACAGTGCTTACTGTCACAGATGGAATCGCTGAAAGCCTTGTCTGGGCTAGGTTTCAGGCTTGTCAGCCTCTGTGACATTATCAGGAATGTACACGGCCAGATCACTGATCTTGCAGCCAAAGTAACGACAGAGGCGATCAAGATTTTCAGTGACCGTACTATAGCCGCGTTGCCCTGCAATTTTTGACAATGTCATTCTGTTTATGCCGCATGCTTCTGCCACCTCTGCGATCGTGATGCGTCTACCCTCCTTGAACTCTTTCTCGGCCATGAGTTCTTTGACGCGGAATCTGATCATATAAACCACCAAAAGCTAAAAATAATTATCAAAAGATACTTGCATTGATCTTTCGAGTGAGCTAAATTGCTATCAAATGCTAATACTTTTTAGCATTTGATTAACTTTTAGTTCAAAGGATAGGATCATGTCGCACACGTATCTTACTACTATGCAACTGGCTGAGCGACTCCAGTACAACGCTCGCACAATCCGTAATCAACTCGTAGATACATGCTTGCTTGAGGGGAGGCACTACGTTCGCCCATTCGGTCGCCGCAAGATGCTCTTCATTTGGGAGAACATCTAGTCAGACATGCTGGCGCAGGCTTCAGACACGATTGCCATGCCAACTGCTGATCAGGAGGTATGACGTGGGCCAAGTCAGAGAACGTAAGGAGACAGGGAAGTTATATCTTGACTTTCACTATCAGGGAGTGAGGTGTAGGGAGCAAACGCGACTTAATCCGACAGCCACCAACCTGAGCCGGATGGAAAAGCTGCTGGCCAAGATTGAGCTGGAAATCAAGCTTGGACGCTTCGATTACGGTAAATACTTCCCTGAGAGCAAACTGTTGGCACGATTCAGCGGCGAGGGTGGTGTTGCCGTGAAGTCTAAGTCGGCCAAGCCCGAGGTGGTTTCTGCAGGAGATCGAACCCCGCTCTTTGTGGACTTCATCGAAGAATGGCTGGGCGAGAACAGTATTGGTTGGCGACGTTCGTACCAGGTAACCATCCGCGGGAATATCGATAAATACTATCTGCCCACATTTGGAAGTATCAGGGTCGGGGCTGTCACTCGGGCTGATCTGCTCAAATTCCGGTCATCACTCGCCAAAGTATCCGGCCGGAATGGGAACACAACGCTATCTGCCAACCGCATCAACAAGATCATGGATCCGTTGCGCAGGGTATTTGAGGAAGCCGCCGACCGTTATGACTTTACCACGCCCTACGTGCGCATCAAACCGTTGAAGGTGCCGAAGTCTGATGTCCAGCCACTCACGCTGCAAGAGGTGAAGCTGATCGTCGATTCGGTTCGGCCCGATTTTCGCAATTACTACATCGTTCGTTTTTTCACCGGTATGCGTACCGGTGAAATAGACGGGCTGAAATGGAAGTATGTCGACTTTGAGCGTCGACAAATTCTGATCCGGGAAACAATCGTGTATGGGGAGGATGACTACACTAAGACCGATGCATCACAACGCGATATTGCAATGAGCCAGCCAGTGTATGAGGCACTGGTGAATCAGTACAAGGCAACGGGCGCTATGTCCGAGTACGTATTTTGCAACCTGCAGGGAATGCCCATTGAGCACAACAATGTGACCAAGCGAGTGTGGTACCCCCTGTTGGCCTCACTTGGTCTGGAGCGTCGCCGGCCTTATCAAACTCGGCATACGGCAGCAACCCTCTGGCTCGCTGCCGGTGAGGCGCCGGAATGGATTGCAAGACAGTGAATAGCAACGCCGCACAAGTAATAGCTGAATAGCTATTCAATTGCACAGGCGAGAATTCATTACATTGCGGTGAGTGAATCAATGCAAGACCTGCCGCTATGACATGATGGTTGTAAAACCGAACATCACATGGCAGAAATCGGAAGACGTACCGATGGCACGTTTAAGAGGTAGCGAGCTACTCTAGGGTCTTCTCTGTGCCAGGGGCACGAGATACGCAGAATGCTATGGTTGCTGCAAAGTAACCATTATGCTGCAGATTAGATATCACGGTTGGAAGGCTGTTATACCGACAGCTCGGTTTTGAAAATCGTATTACATCTTTACTGCGATTGCAATACCGAATTCATAAATTTCAGACGTGTCAACCGTGATTCTGGGCGCCAGCCTTGTGCGTCAAAGAGCCAGACTCAACAGGGGCAGATCGGCCATGAAGCGATTGTGCTGACGGGTCGTACTCCTCGTGCTCAAGATACATGCACGCAGACGTGCTCCTGGGAACTTTTTTCCCTTGGGCTCTGAACGCGGACTTCCGCTGTTGGCCCAAGTGGGGCAGTCCTAGTTTGGCACGAACACATGATACCTGCCCGTCCATTCTGATGTAGGGAGGTGGCGGATGGCCGATGCGACGATCAAGATCGGTGCTCATCTCGAGCATTAAATCTCCCAAATTGGATATGATACGTCCATGGAAAAATGGCTTATTTCATGGATTGGCGAAACTGACCATCAAGTGTCAGAAGGGCGTCTGACTGGCGAGTGGGGACCGATCGCCACCGCGGTCAAGGCTGAGCACTACGACCGTGTCCATTTGTTGACCAACTACGGGTACGACCGCAGCAATGATTACTGCAAATGGCTGGAGTCCGTCACCGGACATCCGCGTGTCGAGTTGCAGGAGATTGAGTTGCTCAGCCCGATCGACCATGTCGACATTTACCGGCAGATCACGGCCGAGTTGCAGCAACTCCGATTACCTGCCGAGTCGGTCTCCCCGACATTCCACCTCAGTCCGGGCACGCCAGCCATGGCGACGATCTGGGTCTTGCTAGCCAAGAGCCGCTTCCCGGCACGCCTGATTCAAACTGCCAAACAACACAATGGGGTCAAAGAAGTCGATATCAGCTTTGACCTGGCGGGTGATTTTCTGCCCGAGTATTTGCAGCGCACCGACGAGCGCGTGGGTAGGCTGTTGGCCAAGCCGGAAGGAGTAGCCAAGGAGTTTGCAGGCATCGTGCATACCAACCCGATGATGCGGGAGCAGATTCAACGCGCCCATCAAGTGGCGGTTCACAATGTGCCTGTTCTCGTACTTGGGGAAACGGGGACTGGCAAAGAACTGTTTGCCGAAGCCATTCACCGCGCCAGCGGGCGAGCCGGCAAGTATGTGGCGGTCAATTGCGGCGCCATTCCGAAAGAGCTGGTGAACTCCGAGTTGTTTGGTCACCGGAAAGGCGCCTTCACCGGTGCCGATAGGGATCGTACCGGGCATTTTCGTGAGGCATCGGGGGGCACCCTGTTTCTGGATGAAATCGGGGATCTGCCGCTGGATGCCCAGGTGCGGCTGTTGCGCGCAATTCAGCAAGGAGAGGTAACCCCGTTGGGGGCATCCGATCCGGTTAAAGTGGATGTCCGTATCATTGCGGCCACCCATCGTGACCTGATGGCCGACGTACAGTCGGGTCGCTTCAGGGAAGATTTATTCCACCGCCTGGCGGTTGGCATTATCCGCCTGCCTGCCCTGCGTGAACGGCGAGAGGACATTCCGCCGCTGGTTTCCCATTTCATGGCGATGATCAATCAAGACAGTGCCCACTCTCCGGAATGGCAGCAGAAGGAAATTTCTGAAAGCGCCATAAAAATTCTGTTATCGCATGACTGGCCAGGCAATGTGAGAGAGCTGTACCACACCTTGCTGCGTGCCAGCATCTGGGCTCGGCAAGGGTTGCTGGACGAGCACGACATCATGGACAACATTCTCCGGATGCCTCGGCAGTCGAGCGATATCCTGGAGCGTGGTATTGGCCAAGGCTTTGAAATTGAAAAGGTTCTGGATGAGGTCAAGGCACATTACATCCGGCAGGCCATGACGCAGGCACACGGCAAAAAGAAAGATGCCGCCGTCTTGCTTGGCCTGAATAACTACCAGACGCTGAACAACTGGATCGACAAACTGGGCCGCCAGACGGCTACGAACGACTAACTAATGGAGGCTGGCACGCTTCTCGCAAAGATTCGGCTACCCGTTCAGCGAGATGCCAGACATGTGGATGCAAGAGTTGCCCTCGATCAATTTTGAGCCCCTGCGAGCCAGCTACCCCGAGCTGGCCAATCTGGCGGCGCATGCCGAACATTATCTGCATGGCGACCCGGAAAGTGCGCTGGTCAAATTGCGCAGCTTTGCCGAGCGGATCGTGGATCACATTTACACCCGCATGCGCTTGCCACAGGCCCCGCAGTCCAAGTTCATCGACCTGTTGAACAATGCCAGTTTCACCATGCTGGCCGACAAACTGGTGCTCGACAAATTTCACCTGTTGCGCAAGCTGGGCAACAGCGCGGCCCATGGCGAAGAGATTCGCCCCATGGATGCCAACCGCGCCCTGCATGAGGCCTGGCAGGTAGCGCGCTGGCTGCATGTGGCAATTGTTGGCGGTAAAGCCGACGATTTCGCCGCGTTTCGCGAGCCGCCTGTCGAGGGCGTGGATTCCAAAGCGGCTATCAAGCGCGAAAAAAAGCGTCTGGCCGAAGAAAACGCGGCTAAGGAAGAAAAGATCAAGGCCATGCTGACCGAGCTGGAATCGCTGCGTGCGGCCGAGAAAACCATGCGCGATGCCATCAATGCGGCCAACCAGCCGGCACCTGCTGCCGAACTGTCGGCAGTTGCCCGCGCTACCACCCATGCCGTGGAACAGCTGCGCTTCTCCGAGGATAAAACCCGCCAGTACCTGATCGACCGCGACCTGGCGCTGGCCGGCTGGAAAGTACCGGCCGCCGGGCAGGGCAGCGCCGCAGTGGGCGTCGAAGTCGAGGTGCAGTATCAGGCCACCCCGTCCGGCATTGGCTATGCCGACTATGTACTGTGGGACGACAACGGCAAGCCGCTGGCGGTGATCGAAGCCAAGCGTACTACCAGGGATGCGCGCGAAGGGCAGGCGCAGGCCAAGGATTACGCCGATGGTCTCGAGAAGATGCACGGCCAGCGGCCGATGATCTTCTTTACCAATGGCCACGACATCTGGGTGTGGGACGATGCGATGGGCTACCCGCCGCGCAAGGTGTACGGCTTCTACAGCAAAGACACCCTGCAATATCGTATCGGCTTCCAGCGGCAAAGCCGGCTGGATCTGCTGCACGTACAGCCAGATGGCAATATTGCAGGTCGTCTGTACCAGATCGAAACGCTTACCCGCGTGAAAGAACGCTTTGCCAGCAAGCATCGCAAGGTGCTGATCGTGCAGGCCACCGGCACCGGCAAGACCCGTGTTGCCATTGCCCTGTCCAAGCTGATGATCGAAGCGCGCTGGGCCAAGCGCATCCTGTTTTTGTGCGATCGCAAAGAGCTGCGCAAGCAGGCCAAGAAGGTGTTCAACGACTACCTGAAAGAACCCATCTATGTGTTCGGCCAGCAAAACGAAGTGGGCAAGCAGGATGCCCGCATCTACATCGGCATCTATCAGGGCCTGATCAACCAGTACGAAGACTTCGACGTCGGCTTCTTCGATCTGATTATTGCCGACGAATCGCATCGCTCCATCTACAACCAGTACGGCGATATCTTCAGCTACTTTGATGCCTTGCAGGTTGGCCTCACCGCCACGCCGGTAGAGATGGTCAGCCGCAGCACCTGCCGCCTGTTTGGTTGCGATTACAAAACGCCCACTGCCAATTACACGCTGGAAGACGCTGTGCGTGATGGCAACCTGGTGCCATTCAAGGTGGTCACCCACACCACCAAATTCATGCGAGAGGGCATCAAGGGCCACGACCTGAGCGACGAGCAGATTGCCCAGCTGGAAGAGCAGGGTATCGACCCCAACGAACTGGAATTCGACGGCGAGGACATCGACCAGGCGGTGTACAACAAGGACACCAACCGGGTGATCCTTCGCAACCTGATGGACAACGGCATCCGCGATGCGGATGGCCAGCTGCCGGGCAAAACCATCATCTTTGCCCGCAACATCCGCCACGCCCGCCTGCTGGCCGAGTTGTTCGACGAGCTGTATCCGCAGTTTGCCGGCAAATTCTGCGCGGTGATCCACTCCGACGAGCCCCGTGCCGAGCAGCTGATCGATGACTTCAAGGGTAGCGACAACTGCAAGAACAACGCGCTGCGCATTGCCATTTCGGTGGACATGCTCGACACCGGCATCGACGTGCCCGAAGTCGTCAACCTCGTGTTTGCCAAACCGGTGAAATCCAAGGTCAAGTTCTGGCAGATGATCGGCCGTGGCACGCGCCTGTGCACTAACCTGTTTGGCCAGGGTCAGGACAAAAAAGAATTCCTGATCTTCGACCACTGGAACAACTTCGCCTACCACGAAATGGAGCCGGAAGAGGCCGAGCCGAAAGTGCCAAAATCGCTGGCGCAGCGCCGTTACGAAGCCCGGCTGGCACTGGCGCAGGCGGCCCTGCGCAGCCACGAGCCGGCCGCATTCGCCATGGCGCGTGACCTGCTGCTGGCCGATGCCCGCGAGCTGGACGACCTGACCATTGCCGTGCGCGACAACTGGCAAGCCGTGCAACAAGCCCGTGATGCGGCCAACGTGGATACCTTTTCCCCGGCCACCGCGCAAATGCTGGCCGATACCATTGCGCCGCTACTTAACGCGCTCGACAAGCGCGGCGAAGGCGACGCCCTGCGCTGGGATATCCTGCTGGCCGATGCCCAGCTGGCTGCCGTCAGCAAGCCGCAACAGCCCAATCCGTGCCGTGCCGACATCCTCGCCTGGCTGGAACGCCTGCCGCCCAACCTCAATGCCGTGCGGGCCAAAGCGGCCGAGCTCAAGGCCATCAAGAGCGATGCCTACTGGGATCAGCCCGACTTTACCATGCTGGAGGCCAGCCGCCTGGCGCTGCGCGATCTCATGCATCTGGCCGAGCGCCCGCAGACCACCCCCGGCCCCGGTCCGGCCTTTATCGACATTGCCGAAGACGCCAGCGAATACCAGGTCGAGCTGCGCAAGACCAATATTCGTTCAGTGGATGCCACCATCTACCGCCAGAGTGTCGAAGCCGCCTTGCGCCCGCTGTTCGACAGCAGCCCCGTGCTGCAGAAAATCCGCGATGGCCAGCCGGTGAGCGATGCCGAGCTGGACCAGCTCAACAGTCTGCTGCATACCCGCAACCCGGGAGTCGATCTGCAAGTGCTGCGCGAGTTTTACGCCGATACCGCCGCACCGCTGGCCGATATCCTGCGCGCCATTGTCGGCATGGATGCCAAAGCGGTTGAGGCCCGCTTTGCCGCCTTTGCCGGTAAGCACCGGCTCGACAGCCAGCAACTGCGTTTTCTGGGCATGCTCAAGGACCAGATCTGCAAGTCCGGCAGCATCCGGCTGGAATCGCTGTTCGAGGCCCCGTATACCAGCATTCACGGCGAAGGCATGGGCGGTATTTTTCCGCGCGAAGAGCAGTTTGACGAGCTGGCCGGTATCATCCGCAGCTTTGGCGAGCCGCTGCCTGGCAAGTCCGTAGCCATCATGCCGTACAACGTATAAATCACCACAGTAAAGAATAATGACCGTTATCCCGATCGAACTTATCGCCGCCACCATCCGTAACGGGCGGATTTACTTTTCGACTGAATTCAAAGCAGTTTTTCCGGCCGACACCATTGCCGAAGACCGCAGCAGCGATGCCAAAGCCGTGTCTACCGTGCTTATCGAGGCTGGTGGCATCGACTACCACACCGATATTCGCATCAATAGTTTGACTCGTCTGAGCCCCCGCAAGTCGTTTGCCGCCTGGCTCAAGTCTCAGCGCGCCGAAGCAGGCCACCAAGCCCGTCTGGTGCAGCTGGGCGAACGCCATTTCCGTCTCGAATACCTGGGAGCAGCAGCATGATCACCGGCGAACTCAAAAACAAGATCGACAGCCTCTGGACCGACTTCTGGACCGGCGGTATCACCAATCCGCTCACCGTTATCGAGCAGATCACCTTCCTGATGTACGCGCGCCTGCTGGACATGGAAGAGCGTAAGGACGAGCGCCGCAAGCAATTGACTGGCAAGCCGTTCAACCGCCGCTTTCACGACGACGAGAAGGATTGCCGTTGGGAAACCTGGCGTCACTTTGGTGCCGAGCAGATGCTGCCGCATGTGCGCGACCGCGTGTTCCGCCACTTCCGTGCCATGGCCGAGCGTTCGGGTAACGAGGCCAGCCTGTTCGCCGATTTCATGAAAGACGCGCAGCTGATGATCCAGAAGCCCAACTTGCTCGCCAAAGCGGTCGAGGCGGTGCACAACCTGCCGCTGGAGCAGGGCGACACCAAGGGCGATCTGTACGAATACCTGCTCGGCAAGCTCACCACCGCCGGCATTAACGGCCAGTTCCGCACCCCGCGCCACATCATCCGCCTGATGGTGGAACTGATGCAGCCGCAGCCCTCCGACCGCATCTGCGACCCGGCCTGTGGTACCGGCGGCTTTCTGGTGGAAAGCTACGACTACCTGCTGCGCAGCCATACCAGTGAAGCCGGCAAACACGTCGAAACCTTCACGAACGACAAGGGCGACACCGAGACCGCCACCTTGTACTCCGGCGACCTGCTGGGCGACTACCGCCAGCACATCGACCACGATATGTTCCACGGCTTCGATTTCGACGCCACCATGCTGCGCATTGCCAGCATGAACCTGATCATGCACGGCGTCGCCGCGCCGGATATCCACTATCAGGACACGCTCAGCCAGGGCTTTGCTGAAAAGCGCCCGCAAGCCGCCAAAAACAGTTTCGACCTGATTCTGGCCAACCCGCCATTCAAGGGCAGCCTGGACGAACAGGACGTGTCGCCCGACATTCTGCGCGTGGTGAAAACCAAAAAAACCGAGCTGCTGTTTATCGGCCTGATTCTGCGCATGCTGAAAACCGGCGGGCGCTCCGCCACCATCGTGCCCGACGGCGTGCTGTTTGGCTCATCCAAAGCGCACGTGCAACTGCGCAAGCATCTGATCGAAGACAACCAGCTCGAAGCCGTCATTTCGCTGCCCAGCGGCGTGTTCAAACCCTACGCCGGCGTCTCGACCGCCATCATTATTTTCAGCAAGGGCGGTAGCACCGACGAGATGTTCTTCTACGACATGCACGCCGATGGCTACTCGCTGGACGACAAGCGTCAGCCGATCAAGGACAACGACATCCCCGACATCCTCGCGCAATACCGGCGCTGGTGCGACCGCGACGGTGATTTCAGTGATCGCACCCAGCAAGCCTTCGGCGTGCCCAAAGCCGATCTGGTCGCGCAGAACTACGACCTGTCGATCAACCGCTACAAGCAGCAGGTGTACGAGGCTGAACAGTTTGAGCACCCGCGCGAAATCCTCAAGCGGCTGATGGCGCTTGAAGCCGACATCCAGCGTGAGCTGCAGGAACTGGAGGGGATGCTGGGATGAGTGCTTACTACAACTTATTAGACATTTGCCGTCCCAAGCAATGGCCAACTATTTCAGGTTCGGAAATGTCTGGTAATGGCTACCCGGTGTATGGGGCTAATGGAATTATTGGTAAACATGACGAATTTACTCATGAAAAGCCAACGATAATGATTACCTGCCGTGGAGCTACCTGCGGTAATTTGAATATTTCAGAAGGGCGTTGCTATATAAATGGTAATGCCATGGCTCTTGATGAGCTAGATGAAGAAAAAATACATTTGCCATTTTTGTATTACTTTCTCCAAAAAAGGGGCTTTGAAGACGTCATCAGTGGTTCAGCGCAACCACAAATAACACGTCAAGGGCTGACGAACATTACAGTTCCTAAAGTTCCCCTCGAAGAACAAAAACGCATCGCCGCCATCCTCGACAAGGCCGACAGCCTGCGCCGCAAACGCGCCCAAGCCACCGCCCTCGCCGACAACTTCCTCCGCGCCACCTTCCTGGAAATGTTCGGCGACCCCGTCACCAACCCGAAGGGCTGGGAAGTTTGTAGTGTTGGCGATGTAACAACTTGTATTGTTCCTGGGCGCGACAAGCCAAAATCATTTACCGGTATGACACCTTGGGTAACAACAAAAGATCTTATTCATTTGGGGCTTACCGCGAATTCAATTGACAGGCTAGGATTGGATGATGATGAAATTTCAGGGGTGAAGGCAAAAACAGTACCTTCTGGAGCTGTTCTGATGACATGCGTTGGTGATCTTGGAGTTTTGTCGATCTCGGATAGCGATATGGTTATAAATCAACAGCTGCATGCCTTTTTGTGCTCACAAGATGTGATTAACTCATTCTTAATGTATGCGCTTTCATTTCAAAAACCATATATGCAAAGTATGGCCTCCAGTACAACGCTGCCTTACATGAATAAAACCATTTGCAATGGCATTCCTGTATTCAAGCCACCATTGCCACTGCAAAAGCGATTTAATGATTTTTTCTTAAAAATTCAGTCGCTGAAAAAATCATTAAGTGTCGCGACAGAATCAGGAACTGTGCTGATATCTTCTTGCTCGGAAAAATATATGAATATTTAGCCCGGAAAATTTGGCTAAGCCTGCGCAGCCCAACGTTCACTGCGCCCCAAGGTTGGCCGCAAAGCCTCGCTATTGATTCCGGCCAACCCTGTAATCTGAACCCAAGCTGATGCCGTCTGAACACGCATTACCCGTAGTCTGGCATCCAAATGCCGTCTGGCATGACTCTGGCGGCGCATCCGGCCTGTGGCGTTCAAGATTGCAAAGAAAATTGAAACAGGAAAAAGTGAATGCCTTCTCTCATCAAATCCATCGCGCTTCGTAACTTCAAGGGGTTTTCTGATGAGGTGCGCATCGACATCAAACCCGTCACACTGCTGTTTGGCGCCAATAGCGCGGGTAAGAGCAGCATCCTGCAGGCGATGCAGTATGTGCGGGAAATCCTGGAGCGCAGCAACCTGAATGCCGATCGCACCTTGCAAGGTGGCGATGCGGTTGATTTGGGGGGCTTTCTTAATCTGGTCAATGGTCGTGATGCCAGCAAAAGCATCGAGATCGAAATCGGCATGCAGCTGGGCGATGAGCCCGTGCCGGAGCTGGTGCCTGACTCCTTCGAGGATTGGCAGTCCGATGAGGGGGATGTATGGGAGTTTTACAGTGCCTTGCAGGATATTCGCAACCGCGTTACCGAGGTGTCGCTGAGGCTTGAGGTCTCCTGGAGCGAAATGCGCTCGGCTGCCTTTGTCAGCCAGTACACCGTTTCTGCTAATGGTGAGTGGTGCGCCAGGATCCTGGCCAGTGGTGATGGACGTGATGCCTCGATGAGCATCAATCCGCTTAATCCGATCTTCATGGCCGAAGCCGGGGTTGTGGATGAGGACCTTCTGGCGGATTTGCTGGGGGATGCATTTTCTGTTGACGAAGCCTTGGGCACTGCATCGGATACCGCAGGATTGGCTAGCGTCTGGCACGACTTGATCGGCCTGATGGAAGGGTACGGGATTCAACGGCCGGCAAGCGGTCTGCGTGCATGGCTTGGTGATTCACAGTTGCTAGGGGCGTTGCCCAAGCTTGACCGGATGCTGTCCATCCCGATTCCGCAGGCAGATGGTGCGGCAGGGATTTATATCGCGCGGGAATTTACTGCATTTATGTCTTGGCTAACCATCGGGCCGGCCATGCTGCTGCGTGACCAATTGCGCCAGTTGCGCTATATCGGGCCTTTGCGGCGCATTCCTCCGCGCGGTTTTTCAGTATCTTTGACGCCGCGCGAGAGCGCCTGGTCCGATGGCATGGCCGCTTGGGAGCGATTGATATCTGGGCCGGCCAGTCTGGTTGAAGACTGCAGCCGCTGGATGTCGCAGCCAGACAAATTGGCAACCGGTTATGGCTTGCAGCGAGCAACGTTGCAGCAGATGGAGCTGGTCGACGGCGTAGCATCGGCAAGAGGCCCTGAAACTCGGCGTATTTTTCTGGCTGACCAAGCGGGTCTGCGCCATCAGCCGCAGGACGTTGGAGTGGGTATCTCGCAAGTGCTGCCGGTTGTGGTGGCGGCATGTGATCCGCAGGCGAGTTTGGTTTGCATCGAGCAACCCGAGCTGCACGTGCATCCTTCTGTGCAGGTGGGCATTGGCGATCTGCTGCTCGATGGCGCATTGAATAATGGCCTGTCGTTCCTGATCGAAACGCATAGTGAGCATTTGATTTTGCGGCTGCTGCGGCGTATCCGTGAAACAGCAGAGAACGAGCTGCCGGACGGCATGCATGCCGTCACGCCGGATGACGTGATGGTGGTGTATCTGGAGAAAACTGCAGGCTCCGTGACGGCACATGCGTTGCCGATTAACGAACAGGGGGATTTTGATACCCCATGGCCACGCGGCTTTTTCGAGGAACGCGGCGAGGAGCTGTTCTGATGATCAAGGAATTTGCCGTTGAGCCTGCAGCGATTGTTGAAAGCGCACTCAGATTTCAGTACGTGATAGAAAAGTTCGGAATCAGCGAAGGGCGTGTGATATCCGAGTTTCCTGCCAAGTGGAAAAAGCTCGTTTATGAGGCTGCGCAGCAAGAGCATCATGGAAAAACTGAGCTTACGAAGATTTTGGAGAAAATCAAGCATTTGCCCAAAAATGCCCTTATCTCGCTGGCTCGACCTGCGGGGACGGGTGATTGGCTGGATATCGTGAAAGCGGAGCACCAGCGACAACCCTTTGACTGGGTACTAACCAAGAGTCCCGAGGAAATTGGGCAAGCTGTTCATCTGGATGCATGGGATGCGGGGCACCCCAGTCTTCAGAATCAAAGGCAGGAGCGCATTGCACGTACTGCTGAAGAAATGGCTAGAGTATGCCGTCCATTACTGCGCGTGGCCAAGCACGTGAAGCTTGTCGACCCGCACTTTGATTTGAATAACCTGCGTTATCGCGAACCATTGGCGCGATTTATCGAGTGCTTGCCTGAGAATGCATGCATCGACATTTTTGTAGCGGGGCTCATGTTAGATGGGACCCGTGATCATTTACTCAATGGGGCAAACAGATTTCTGCCGCAGCGATTACATCGTGGAATGCAGGTAAAGCTTTGGGGGCATGCCAAGGGGCGGATGCATAATCGTTATGTGTTGAGCCAGCTGGGCGGTCTCTTTTTTGGGGTTGGGCTGGACATGGCGGTGGGTGATGCTACGCCAATGGACGAAGTCACTCTGTTGGAAGAGCGCATCCGTGTCGAGTTGTGGAGTGAATATGCCGATGGCGAGTTGATCGGCACCTGGCGGGGGTAGGTCGGATTTGGTCTGCCCAGTTGAACCGTTACCGCGCCCCCAAGGTTGGGCGCAACGCTGAGGATGGCCATCCGGTTGCACGGCTAGCATGTCGCCCCTGCATGCAAAAATTTTTCATTAATTTTCTACCTTGGCTGCCCCCTACAGCCAACCTTTCACTACTGAAAAAAACCATGGATATTCTGTATTACTGGAAGGATGTCGAGCAGGACATTCTGACCAACAAGATCGGCTGGCTGCGTTCCGAACAGGGCGTGCTGGCCGAGCTGGCGGCCACGCCCGCTGACAACCTCTGGCTGGTCAAAACGCCTCTTGGCCACAAAGGCGAGCTGGAGCTGCTGGGCAGGGTATGCCTGGTGGACAGGCCGGTGCGGCCGCTGCCGAAACCGGATGCGGCGTCAGTGGTGTATTACGACCCGCAGCATCCGGCCAGCGTGTGGTTTGCCGAACGCGACGCCACGCTCAACCGCGAGCCGGTGTCGGCATGGATGCGCCGCCACTTTCCGGCGGCGGTGAAAGGCAATTATCAGGGGGCCAACGGCGTGCAGCCCTTGCGTGGCCATGTGCTGCTGCAATTGCAGCAACTGGCCACCACGCTGCAGCCGCAGCCGTTTGCCAGCATTCTGCGCAGTGTTGAACCTGCCTGATGTTTCGATGCGGCCAACGTTGGTCGCAGCCCTCTCCGTCTAACCATTTCCGTTTATCCGCCATGAGTCATTTGTCTTTGCTGTCGCGTGCCTTACGTACATGTTGTTTGCCTTTTTTGCTGCTTCCGTCCATCGCCATGGCAAGCGAGGAGGCTGACTCACCTCTTGGCATATTGCTGCAGAGTAGCTACGCCTACCGCACGATGGAGGCGTGCCGTGGCGGTAACGGCAAGATGCTGTTCGAGCGCATGGCAGTGGTGGTGGCTGGCCACTATCGTTGCCAGCCGGCCTATGGCGAGGCCAAAGACTATCTGGTGGCCTATTACGGTAAGCAGCGTTTCTTTGTCGAGAACAGTGCAGTGTTCATGACCGGAGAGAACCGGAGCAGACTGCCGGAACTGGACGACCAGATTCTGGCCAAGTTGGACTTCAGTGCGCTGGAAGAAGAGGGGGACGCGTACCGTCATGTGGCAGAGGGGCAGGCGTTGAAGGCTTACGATGCCCCGGCCAGGCATGGCATCAGCGTGCTGGATTTTTCGGTCTACGACGAGAGCGAGTACACCGAGGCCACCGGCTTCAAGCTGGAGGTGTACAACCCTACCAAAAAGACCATCAAGTACATTCGTGTCGAGCTGATCGGTATGAATGCCGTGGATGACCCCGTACGTGACCGTTTTGCCGGCAGCGCCATCAAGCGGGTAAGGGGCATCGGCCCGATCAAGCCGCAAGATTTCGGTAGCTATACCTTCGAGCACTTGTGGTTTACCGACACGGTGGAGTGGCCAAAGCTGGTGTCGCTGCGGATCGACTACATGGACGGTAGTAGCAAGACCATCAAAAATCTGAAGCCGGTGCAGGTGGATCAGAAGCACCAGGACGTCCTCACGTGGGAGACGGATTAATCCCTGGCTGCAGTTGCCGCAGGGGCGGCTAACCTTGTCATCTGAATCCTGGCGCATGTTGTGCACAAGCCAAGGGCGGCACATCAACCCCTGCCGGGCGACGCACTGGATGGCAAGACCTTCGCCGAAATATCGCTCAGAGTTGGCCGCAACTCAGGAAACCGAACCAGAGCTTTTGTCATGTCTGAACCTACCTTACCCGCTGCATGGCACCTGCACCTCTGCAGTCATGCCGCCCACTGGAGTGGGCACGTGCGCATATCGAATTCTTGAGGCTACTGGCGTAAGCCGGGCGAACAACGGTGCCGACCTCCGCCACGATCTGGACCGACGATTCTGCATACTGACGTTGCTATGAATGCTGGCTGGCAGCCTTGTGGTGTGGACATACAAGTTGTTGACATCGTGAGAGATCGGGCATTGCCGGTTGATTGCGTGGATTTCGAAGAGCAGGTTTGTCGAGGTGGCTGGTGCGCCGGGAAGACGAGTGGCACGCTTGATCGATGCGGCCAGTCTTGAGCTGGGGGATGTGTTTCCCGACTTTCCGCCAGCATGGCTGACGGATTACCAGCAAACGCCGTTTTGCATTATGTTATAGGCATGCGCTGCCGCAGCGCTGCAGGGTGAAACCGCCGGCGCAGCGTAGCCGAGTCTGAGCGATGCTACCTGATGGTTGACCGCACCAAGGTTGGCTGCAAGCCGCTGCGGCCAACTTTTACCACGCCCAGTGGGGCTTACCGACGGCCTGCTGGCATGCAGAGGCTGCTGGCCCAAGCTGCAAACTTGATCGATGACATGCGGGCAAAATTGAGATGTGGTTAAATCTGCATTGACTATTCCGGCCTAAGGTAGCGGCGTGGCGGCGTGTGCCTAGCACGGTAGGCTGCGCTAAGCCTGCCCAGCCCAACGTTTACAGCACCCAAGGTTGTGTCGCACTGTCTGCTGTATGTATCCATCCCTTTTTGCCGAGTTTTATTAAAGTTCATTTGAATGTAGGTGCCTGAATTGAAAATCAAGCTGATTGACGGGTTGTATCTGGATCAAGAAGGTAATTTGCGTAATACGCTGAGTGACCTGGTGCATCTGCGACAGGGGGATATGGATGGGGCATGTGGCCCGTACTGTCTCGCCATGGCTTTGCTGGTATTGGCTAAGACTGATCGCGGGAACCTGGGCGCTTGGGCGAACCCAGATTATCGGACGCAGATTGGCAAGTTCTGGAAAGAGATCAAGGCGTTGGACCCTTTGGTCATCAACGGTACAAGTTCTGATGATTTGTTGAAAATCATCAAGGCATATAACGGCGTGCAGGGTGATCTCTATATAGGTACCGGCAAGGAATTGAGCAAAGTCATCCGGCAGTGTATTGATAATGGTTATCCGGCTATTGTCGATGTGAGGGGCCGTAAGAACGACGGCTTGAATCATTGGACGCTGGCTATCGGCTATAGCGATGATTTCATATGTCTGCTGGATCCCGGTTACGATCTCCCATCATGTGCTTTCTGGAACGCCACCCTGACGACCTCTCCCACAGCAACCCGTATGGGTTATCGCTACATGAACCCTTGGATGAACTGCGATGTGGAGATGTCAGTGGTCGTCGGAATTCGGCCTTGAAGCGGGATCAAAAGAGCTGGTTTTATCTGAATTCTGTTAAAGCTCTTGCTATCGCAATATCATGCTTGGGTTAAGCCTGCACATCCCACGTTTACCTCATCCAAAGGGTGGTCGCACCGTCTATCCGTTGCAGCCAACTTTCCCTTGCGGACACCGCTTTACTCGCAAGAGAGGCGGTGTTTTTCTTTGTGCTACGCAAGCCTAGTATATAAATTTTATTATTTAAAATAATAAAATTTACCAATCCCTGGTGTGACGCTACTTTGCAGTAGTGTGGTAAATCTTTATCTTATTGATAAATAAGCATTAATTTTGTCATGTCATTGCGTGCCCGTGCAGGCACGCTTCTGGCTCTTGTTCTGGCATACCCGACAAACAGGAGCCTCGCCATGATTATCTCATCACCGCATGCCCTTGCTAATCACCCTCTTGTCCCGCATGCCTGGCAACGCATGCAGCAGCGCGGCATCCCCCCGGAGTTGGTAGAGCAGGTGCTGCGCTATGGCCGGGTGATCTATGCGCGTGGCCTCCAGTTTCGGGTAATCGGCCGCAAGGAGGTCGATTTCTTTGCCTCCCGCGGCATTAACCTGCGTGCCGCCGAAGGGGTGCACGTGCTGGTACAGGCCGACGGGTCGGTACTGACTACGTACCGCAATCATAACTTGCGCGCCATTCGCCCCTGCAAGCGCAAGCACGCCATGCATCACTAACTCTTCTACGGAGCCATCTATCACATGCAAGCACAACTCGCTCTTGATCATGTCCGCTATACCTTGTGCCCGCGCTTTGGCCTGACCGCCCTTGATCAACCGCTGCGCACTAAGGTGCAGTACTTCCGCACGGTCGCAGGCCGTGTGTTCGGGTTACGGGTGGGTGATCTGCTTAACGGCCGTTTTGATCACAAAACTATCGAGCTGATCCTGGAGCCGGTGAGTCTGCCGGCGGGGTTGTCAACACGTTGCGAAGTGCTGGACAGGCCCTATCGCGGCAGCTCTACCCGTCAGCCGACCAAGGGGGTGGACCTGAAAGATGCCCAGACCCGTGTGCGGGTGGAAGGTCTTGTCGCTCTGGACGAACTGCTGGGCTGGTATGCCGCAGCTATCCGTGCTGCTTGATGAACTTCACCCTGTTTCCGGAGAGTCATGACTGATGGATCAAATCGTACTGTTTGTTGTATTGGCGGGGGCAATGTTGTCCCTGATGGTAGCCTGGCAAATTTTACGCTCACGTCAGCAGCAGGCCGAGCTGATTGCTCGACTGGAGGTGCAACTGCATGTACAGCAGCAGGAGGCTTTGCGCGTACAGGGCGAGCATGCGGCGTTGCAGACGCGTTTCGAAGAGACACAATCCGCGTTGCAGCAAAGCACGCTGGAATTGGCGCGCCAGTGTACCGAGCTGGATCAGCAGATCAGCCTTGTGCCGGACCTCAAACGGCAACTTACCGAAACCTGGCGGCAGATTCATGACTTTCACCTTGAGTCGGCTGATCAAAAGACGCGTATTGCTCAGCTTGATGCCGCTTTGTCTGCCGTGATGCAGCAGTACAAAGACTCGCAAACCGAGCTGGCCGACTGGCGTCGGCGTAGCCAATCGGCTGAAGTTACGGTAGCCAACCTGCGTGCCGAAAAGGCAGAGCTGCAATCACGGCTGGACGCGGAGCGGGAGCAGGCTGCCGAAAAGCTGGCACTGTTGCAGCAAGCGCGTGAGCAGTTGTCAGACCAATTCCGTGTGCTGGCCAACCAGATCCTGGAAGAGAAGAGTGCCCGCTTTGCCGAGCAGAACAAGACATCGATCGGTGCGTTGCTCGAGCCACTGCGCGAGCGTATCACCGAGTTCCAGGTGCGTGTCGAGCAAACGTACGACAAGGAAAGCAAGGAGCGCCTGACCTTGCAGAAAGAGGTGGAAAGGTTGGCCGCATTGAATCAGCAAATCAGCGCCGATGCCGTCAATCTGACCCAGGCATTGAAGGGTAGTAACAAGACACAGGGCACTTGGGGCGAGCTGGTTCTGGAGCGGGTGCTGGAGTCGTCCGGCTTGCGCCGTGGCGAGGAGTACGAGTTGCAGTGAAGACAATCCGGTGCGCATCGTGGATGCCTTTAGCAAGAGTTAGGCCGAGGGGAGATAAGTTCTTGCCCAGACATACTTGGCTGGATCTTTCCGCAGAAGGGGCTTTGTTGCATTGCCAAGACACTGCTTCTTGATTTTGAAAGGGGCAGTGTTTTTTTGGGCAGCAGGTTGTTGCAGTTTGTAAATAAATTTATCAAGGACAGATTTTTTTATCTTCTTGCGTGGGTTGTAAGCCCGCTCCAATTCGAGATGTGTTGATAAGTATATGATTTTATTGATAAAACTTGATGTTTGGCATGCATGGTTTGCTGGCACGCTTCTGGCTCTAGCTGGGTATCCCCAACCAGGAGCTGCGCCATGATTGCCGCATCACCGCAAGCCCTTGCTGATTATCCTCTGGTACCACATGCCTGGCAGCGTATGCAGCAGCGTGGCATTGCTCCCGCATTGGTAGAGCAGGTGCTGCGCTATGGCCGGGTGATCAATGCGCATGGCCTCCGTTTTCGGGTAGTAGGCCGCCTCGAGGTGGATTTCTTTGCTGCGCGCGGCATCAATCTTCGCGCTGCCGAAGGCATACACGTGCTGGTACAGCCAGACGGCTCAGTCCTTACCACCTATCGCAACCATGACTTGCGCTCCATACGTTCACGCAAGCGTAGGCAGGCGATGCATCAGTGATTCCAGGTGCTTTCAGTATCCAAGCCGAGCATATCCGTTTTCAGCGGTATATCGCTGCTTTGACGCGTCAGTCAGACCCAGTGTTTGGGGGCAAGGGTACAACGCTGTCGTTGGGTCACCAGCAAGGCATGCGGTCAATGCAGGTAGTTGTTTGTGGCCATTGCATAAAGTTTTAGATATTTGATGGAATTGTTTGGTTATGCGTATATCTGATGTCTGATATTATTTTATGTAAATTACATATTGCTATTATTTGTGCCTGTGCTTATATAAAGGAAAGAACGATGGTTCAACTCAAAAAATTTCAGGAGCAAACCGCCCGCCCGCTGCCGATTATAGTGCTGGCTGATACCAGCGGCAGCATGTCGGTAGAAGGCAAGATCGAGGCCCTTAACAAGGGACTCAAGGACATGATTACCAGCTTTGCCAGCGAGAGCCGCTTACGTGCGGAGATTCAGGTCAGTGTGATCACCTTTGGTGGTAGCCAGTCGGCGTTGAACCTGCCGTTGACCCCTGCCCATCAACTACAAGGCTTTACACCGCTGGTGGCAGACGGCATGACCCCGCTGGGTGATGCTTTGTCGCTGGCTAGCGGGATGATTGAGGACAAGGATTGCATTCCTTCCCGCGCTTACAGGCCGGTCATCGTGTTGGTGTCCGATGGTTATCCCACTGATGACTGGCAAGCGCCATTTGCTCGTTTGTTAAATGGCGAGCGTTCTTCCAAGGCCACGCGTTTTGCCATGGGCATCGGTGCTGATGCGGATGTCTCAATGCTTAGCGACTTCGCCAACGATCCTGAAGCACCGCTGTTTCGTGCCGAGAATGCCCGTGATATTCACCGTTTCTTCCGTGCGGTGACAATGAGCGTCAGTGCGCGCAGCCAGTCGGCGACGCCTAATCAACCCACACCGTTGCAGATCACCGGCGGTGATGACCAAGACTGGGAGTTCTGATGCGCCTGTTGGCCGCTGGGGCTTCGGTGCGAGGCCCCGCGCATCAGCAGGATGGTGTGCCCAACCAGGATGCACTTTGCGTCAGTGGGGTCCGCGGCGGTTGGTGCATCGCTGTCGCAGATGGTTTGGGAAGTCGGCCGCGTAGCCATATAGGTTCGCAGAAAGTCGTCCAACTCATCAGGCAGCTGGCCCGGCAGCGGCAAGACTTGCTTCATGGCGAGGTTGCGCAGGTCTTGCGTGATGCCTGGCTGGCACATTTTGGTGATCGTTACCGGGCCTACGAAACGACCTGTCTGTGGGCCTGGGTAGATGCCTCCGGGCGAGGTGTGGCTGGTCAGGTTGGTGATGGCCTGTTACTCGTCAGAAGTCAGGGGGAGTTCAAAGTGCTGACAGCTCAACGCCAAGGTTTTGGCAACCAGACCACGACCCTGGCGCAAGCTGATCTACGGGGATACTGTTGCACCGAGCTTGTGTTGAGCCTGCCTGGCGATGGTGTGTTGCTGATGACAGACGGCATTTCGGATGACCTGGTTGCGGAACAGTTGGCGTCATTCTTCGATGCCATTTACCGGCGTCAATTGCGCTGCAGCAGACGTCGCATGCGTCAGTGGCTGACAACGGAGCTGCATGGCTGGTCTACGCCATGCCATGGGGATGATAAGACCATCGCTGGAATTTTCAGAACGGATTGAGGCAGATGACTGCAACGACGACAACGCAGCAAAAGCGCGTGGTACAGGACAGCAAAGGCTCGGTTTATGAGCTGGGGGCAGAAATGAGCCGGGGCGGGCAGGGTATCGTCTACCAGACCCAGTATCCGCTGGTGCTGATCAAAGGCTTTACCAACAAAGATGAACAAGCCCGCCAACGCTGGCCGCGCCATATTGCCTGGCTTATTCGGCAAGATTTGAGTGACCTGAAACTGGCCAGACCGCTGGTGCTGCTGGCGGAGCCGCGTTGTGGCTATGTGATGGAGCTGATGGATGGCCTGGTGCCCTTGCAAAGCCTGCTGGAGAGTTTCATTCAGGCCGAGGGTGAGATGCTTGCCGATTATCTACGCCAGGGTGGATTGCGGCGCCGTATCCGGATTTTAAGCCAGTTGGCAAGAACGCTGAACCAGTTACACGCACGCGGCATGCTGTATGGCGACCTGTCGCCAAGCAATATCTTTGTCTCGGATGACCCTGCCCATGCGGAAACCTGGCTTATCGATTGCGACAATATCAGTCTGGAAGCACATAGCGGCTTGACCTTGCACACGGCGGATTATGGTGCGCCCGAGGTGGTGCGCGGTGAAGCGTTGCTGTCCAGCCTGACCGACTGCTGGAGTTTTGCCGTCATCGCCTATCTGTTGTTGACCCATAACCACCCCTTCAAGGGCGAGTTGGTCTCTGATGGCGAGCCCGAGGAAGAGGAGGCGGCGCTGCGTGGTGAACATCCCTGGATTTATGACCAGCAGGATGATGCCAATCAGTGTTTTGCCAACCTGCCTATCCAGTTGATTGAGCACAGCAGGCTGCCTGCCTTGTTCAGTCGTTGTTTTGAGCAAGGCCGCTACCACGCTTGTGAACGGCCAAGCATGGCGGAGTGGCTGGAGGCATTGACGGAAATTGATGAGCGCATTTGCGACTGCGCCAATTGCGGTTGCAGTACGCTGCTGTCTGCCGAGCTTGCCTCTGTGAATGAGGTGTCATGCTTTTTCTGTGACGAACCTGCTGATCAGCGGTTGGTGTTGTTCGAGGAGTTTATTGATTGGCCGCAGCAGGGTGATGGCCAGGCTATGGAGCCGGATACGCTGATGGCAACCGGCCGCAAGGTTTGGTTACAACCTGGAGGCAAGCTGGAGCTCAAGCGCCTGATGCCCTCGTTCAGTTATGACCGTTGGCCTGCCGACCATGTCCGCATTGAGTATACCGAGCAGGGGCTTGGTATCCACCCGTTACCGCAGGGCAAACTGCATCTGCAGCGAGGGGGGGCAAAAAAGCTACTGGAGCGTTATCAGGGTCTCAAGGAAAGTCTGCGAGGGCAGCATGAGGAGCCTTACCGGATCCATATCGGAGAGCTGGATGAGGCCCATGTCATTTGGCAGTTCAGGTGGTGATGAAGTATGGAACTTAAAGACTTTCCCATGCTGTCCGAGGATGTGCTGGCACTCGCTAGCGATGAGCCTATCGATGGTTTCATGGCCGGGCAGGCGATCTTTCTCCAGAGCTATCAGGATGAATGGCTGGCGACTCAGGGGGACTCGCGTGTCCGGGTCAACTGCACAGCAGCCGACCATGGACTTTTTAGTCGTTTGGTACTGCGCGATCAGAGCCGCTGGCTGCTGACCAGTAAACAAGGTAGCAAACTGCTGGTGCAGTACTGCGCACCGGTCGAAGTGTCCGCTATGAATCTTGAACTGGGGGTCGACGAGCTGCTTGCCGATGATCTCTACGGCAAGCAGGAAATTTCCGATAACAGCATCGAACGTGCCTGCCAATGGTTGTCGGCGCAGTTTCTGGTGCGTGGGTTGGCCGAGGGCGACTGGCTCACTGTCGCACGCTTCAGCAATAGCGCCTCACAAGGAGGCTTTCAATTGCTGGGCAAAGGTTGGCGCGCTGATGTGGAGCAACGGCAGGACCGCGGACTGCTTATCAAGCGCCTTACTCGCCATTCGCGTCGCGACGGTACTTTCTCCTTGCTGATAGGTCAGTTTGCGTTCCGTGACGCCTCCGTTGCGGCAACCCTCAACAGCGCCAGTCAGCAGGCGTTGCTGGACGCTACGTTGCGTGACAGTGCCAGCTATTTGGAGTTGTGGAATCTCTACAACGAGAAGGAGTGGCAGACTGCTTTGCAGCGGGCGGAAAGCCTGCGCTCACTGCGTTTTGTGCAATGTGAGGGAGCGGAAGAGGGGCGTGAAAACATCTGGCGTCTGACGCCAAAATCACAGGATGACTATCGGGAGTTTCGTCAGCGATGGCGCAATCTTGGATTGCCAAGCGACACCCAGTTCGACCTGGGAGACGAACGGCCTGACTGGGGGGAAGAGCTGGCCATTGACGAGTCGAAAAAGGCAGCGAGCATACCGCGTGGCACCATCATTTTTGAGCCTGACTGTGTCGTGTTCAGGACTGCTTCAAGTCGGCGTGATGTCCGCCCGAAACAGGGTGAAGGCTGGCTCTATCTTTCTCTGGCGGGCCAGCGCTCTGTAGCCAAGCGACGGCTTGCGGCCAAGCAGTCCATTGACTCGGGCAAGCGCTTGACTCAATTGAAGTGGCTGCTGGAAGGGGTTGCGGTGCCCTCTGCCCGGCGCCGGACTATCAAAGGGCTGACGCCTTATGCGCAGGAAGCTTTCAAGGGGGGGAAGCCAACAGATAAGCAGATTCTGGCCCTGGATGCCGCGCTGAATACACCCGATCTGGCCATTATCATCGGCCCACCCGGTACCGGCAAAACGCAGGTAATCGCTGCTTTGCAGCGTCGTCTGGCGGAGGAGGCAGAGGAAAGAAAAATTGCTGCGCAAGTGCTGATCAGCAGCTTTCAGCACGATGCAGTAGATAACGCGCTGGATAGAAGCGATGTGTTTGGTTTGCCTGGCGCGCGCGTCGGCGGTAAGCGGGGGGCGGGCGATGAGCTGTCACTGATCGACCCCTGGCTTGAGCAACGCGTGGCCCATTTGCAGGAAAAAATTGCCAAGGAGTACGACAAGTACCCGGAGCTTGAACGTATCAGGGAGCTGTCCACCAAGCTGGCGCTGGCGCGAGTTGTTGGCGCATCACCAGTTCAACAAGCGGAAGCATTCGGTTGCATTCTGGATGGTCTGCAAGCGTTGGAGCAAAGTGGTCTAGTCTTGTCGCCCAAGCTGGAAAGTCAGCTCGAAGACTATATCGCGCAACTAAAAAAGCAGCTGCCAAACCCGGCCGGGAGCCGGCCGGATGCAGAGGCCTTGAAACGTATTCGCGCGTTACGCGTTGAGGCTCGGTCATTCGCTGACGATGGTGCCGATCGAGCCTGGGATTTGCTCAGCTGGTTGAAGCGTCATGGCCAAGGCTGCAGTGCAGAGCTGATGGCATTGCTGCAAGCTGCCGCGGATAGCTCGCAGCCGACAGAGTCGACGCTGCAAGCGCTTGCGGCATGCCAGGATCAACTTCTCGAACAGTATTTGCCCGATTACCGGCCTACGGAATTGAAGCGTCAGACGGACCCTGAAGGCCTGGCTCTGCTTGATGAAATCGACAGGCATCTAGAGAGCAAACTGCGCCAGCGCAAGCAGGGGGTGGCCTGGGTGCTGGAGCAGCTTGCCGATAGCCTGGCGATGGATCGCACTGCGGCCCATGCGGTGGTCAACGAGTATTCCATGGTGGTGGGGGCAACCTGCCAGCAAGCGGCTGGCCGGCAGATGGCCAGTCTGAAGTTAGTAGCCGGGCTGGATAGCACTGATATTGAGTTCGATACAGTGGTGATTGATGAGGCGGCACGGGCCAATCCGCTGGACCTGTTTGTGCCAATGTCCATGGCCAAGCGGCGCATTATTCTGGTGGGGGACGACCGGCAGTTGCCGCACATGCTTGAGCCTGACATTGAAGGGCAACTGCAGGAAGAGCATCAACTGACGGAGCGGCAGCTGACTGCATTTCGCTCCAGCCTGTTCGAACGCATGCGCTTGAAATTGCAAGACCTTGAGAGGCAGGACACCAATCCCCGGGTCGTGATGCTGGATACCCAGTTCCGCATGCACCCTATCCTCGGCAGTTTCGTCAGCAAACAGTTCTACGAGAAAGGTGGTATGGGCAAGGTGCACTCCGGCCGAACAGTGGAAGATTTTGCATTCTCTGAGTCTTTGCTGAACGCACTGGGCAAACTTGCGCCGCACTATCGAGACCGGGTTTGCCAGTGGATAGATGTACCTGTTGCCCAGGGTAAAGATCAGCGCCTTCAGTCTGGGACGAGCCGAATCCGCGATAGTGAGGCGCAGCGCATTGCAGAAGAGGTGGTAAGGCTGATGCAGGCCGGCGGTGACGGCCTTTCAATAGGTGTCATCACCTTTTATGCGGCGCAGCGTGATTTGATCATGGAGAAGCTCGCTCAGCACAGAATAGACGGTGTGCCATTGATGGAGCAGCGTAACGGCACCTATGAGCCGCACGAGCATTTCAAATGGATCAGAAAGGTGCGGGGTGATGGCTCGGTCAGTCTGGAGGAGCGGCTGCGTGTGGGTTCAGTCGACGCCTTCCAAGGCAAGGAGTTTGATGTGGTCTTGTTGTCCTGCGTCCGTACCTATGAGCAGGTAAAACCAAGGCAAGCGAGCGGTAATACTGACACAGATCGTGAGAAACAATTGAATCGCCAGTTCGGATTCCTCCGCTTGCCAAACCGAATGAACGTGGCCATGAGTCGACAAAGGCAAATGCTGATTTGTGTGGGGGATGCGGCACTGGCTAGCTGCGCTGAAGCGAAAGAGGCTGTACCGGCATTGGCTGCCTTTTACCAGATGTGTGGAGGTGTCCATGGCAGCATTCGTTGAAACCGGTTTATACCTCAGGTTCGATTCTCTCCAGGGAGGCAAAAAATGTCCGGTACTCTGGCCAGTGCTGGTGCATCGCGTGCTTTACCCTGAAGCCAGACGACCGCAGTTGAATCTGTTTCAGCGTGCGGTACTGGGCTTGATTCGTGCGCGCACTGTCCAGGTTGAGGCAATCGCTGAACTGACAGGGCTGCACCAGAACCTGATCAAGCTGATTTTGGCCCAGGGAGTGAGTAATGGCTGGCTGTTGGAAGATGCTCAGAGCCTGACAGCTAAGGGGGAGCGCCTGCTGGATGACGAGGAAAGAGACGATGCCCAGCTGAAGTCCGGCTATTTGCTGCAAGACGCCTTGACGGGGCAGTTCTGGCCGCGCCTGGTGCCTCAGCTAAACCTACTGGAGCCGCAGGATCCGCTGGCCCGCTTCCCGGAATTTCTGGTGGACAGGAAGACCGGTCAAACCATCAGGCCGTACATGATAACCAGTGGGAAATTGGATCTGCAGCCACTCGATCATGAGTCCCTCACACTGGCCTACCGGGATTATCGCGAAGACTATCGCGCCAGCCAGCAGCTGGGGCATGGTAGCCAGCAGTCGAAGCAGATCAGTCTGCACGGGGTGCAGCGACTGGATGATGCACCGCAATCGGCAAGGGTTCTTGTTTGGCTTACTGCTGATGACCATGGCAGTGATCTGTGGTCGGCCAAGGACCCATTTGAATTGCGTGAAAAGTCCTGGTGGCTGCAGGACACACTGCTTCAGGCTATTGAGGGGGATGCCAGGCTGCTGGTGCGACTTGAGCCCTTGGTGGGGGTGCCACGTGCCGATAATCAAACTTTCGAGCAGTGGCGGGACGCATTGCATAAGCAGACTGAGCTGCAAGTACTGATGGCTTTCCCCTGGGTTGAGCGTCAGCCAGATATCAAGCGCCATTTGGTAGCACTGCTGGTGCGCCAAGAAAAACTCCAGCAAGGCGACAGCCGCGACCAAGAGTTGGATGCGGCGATGATGGAGTGCCAAAAGCTGCTTGAGGTTGTCATGCAATGGCTGATTCGCAAGTACCCGGCTGACGTTGGGCAGCTACCCAAACAGCAACGGTTCGACCCGACGCACAATCAGCAGATTCTCTCAGCATTACAGCTGCCAGCGTTTACCGAGGATGTCATCAGGCTGCTGTCCAGGCAGAAGATCGATCAAGTTATCCGGGCTTGCTCCAAGCCTAGTGACTCACTCAAGGCACTCCTGTTTGCCGCTGCCATGGGTACGCTAAAAGCGCCGCAGCATCCGCTCAAGCTACTGGGTGATCGGGAACTGCAATTGGACAAACTCATGGAGCTTGCGAACCTGCGTAATCAGAGCAGCCACGCTCAAAGCCGTTTTACCGGGCGGGAAACAACTCAACTCACCAGTCGTGTGGCGCTGGATAGTATCCAGTATGCGCTGGGCTTTACTGCATACTTTAAGGAATGGATGTAATGGCGAAGAAGAATTCGAACAAGTATGGCAGTCCGCAGATACCCGTAGCCGCACCTGTCGCAGCAGGATTGCAGCGTTCCGCGCTGGAGAAAAATGTCCCTGTCTGGACGGCTTCATTTGAGAATGCCTCCAAGGTTTACCAGTCGTTTGATATGAAGCTTGATATCCAGGTTGATTCTGCTTGGTTACTGAGCGTGTGTGAGCGCTTCCGCGCCGGCGGCGACGTTGAGTTTGCCAGATGGATTGAGCAGTTTGCCCATGTGTGCAAAGAACTTGTCCGGCTAAAGGAGCGTCTTTTCGAAGAAGCTACCGAAAATTGGGACGAGGCGAGAAATTTTGCTTTAACGGTTGAAGAACGGGAGCAAGCAGTAACGAAACAACAGCAGACGCTTGAGCAAGCGGCCGCTACTTTGGCGCGCGACAAGGCTGAGCTGGCCAGTGAGCAGCAAGTGTTTGCCAGCAAGAAGTCAGCGCTGCTGGACAGTGAGCGTTCTTTGAACTTGCGTGAAGCCAATGCGCAAGCGGGTTTTGTTGAGCAAAACGAGCTGGCGTTACGCCAGTTAGAGGATCGTCAGCGTCAACTGGCTCAGCAGCATGAAGCCCAGCTGCAACAGTTGCAGGAACAGAAACGCCAGCTCGAAAGCGAACTCACGCAGACCACCAGGCGCCTGGCGGAGGTAAAGCACAACTGTACTGAGGCGGAGGCTGAGCGTACTCAGCAGTTGGACCGGCGCGAGCACGAAATAACGCAGAGCAGAATGGAGCTTGATCGCGCGCGTAGCAGGCTTGACCGCGAATGGGATGACATCAAGCTGGCGCAGCGTGATCTGGAGCAGCGCATTGCTGCGGAAATGGAAGCCGAGCGCGTGAGTCATCAGCAAGCCATTGCCAGCTTGGAGCGTCAGCGTGACAAGGCTTGGGAAAAATCTGCAGGCTTGAAAGAGCAACTGGTGGAGCTGCAGGAACTGAGCACAGAACTGGGAGAGCAGTCAGCTGCAGAGGTTCTGGCGCAGCTTGAGCGCTTGCGGCAGGAAAACCGAGACCTTAAGCGCAAACTGGATCAGTCCGACACGGCTGAGTTGCAGCACGAAGTTGAATATCTGCGCAGTAGCAAGGCTGATCTGGAACGCGATATTTCGACGCTGCTGCCAGAACTTAATGAGCTGCGGCGAGAACAGAGCTTCAAGCGCGTTGCCGCAACTGAGCTGGAGGCTGTGGCGCGCGAGAAGCGCGTGCTGGAGCAGCACAAAAATACGCTGGCTGTGCATATCGATGATCTTGAGAGCCGAATCGATCAGCTCACCAATGCACAGAAAACCCAGACGCCGTTCCCGGCCATGTCGCTTATGGACTCGGAACATCAGTATCGAGCCAGCATGGAGCTGGAGGAAGTGCCCGATCTCAAGCTGTTTGCCGAGGAGCTACAGCACCGGATCGCCAGGGCTGAAAAGCATGTAGAGCTGTTTTACCCACTGGAAGATATTCGTGTACTGCTTGGTGGCCTGGCCATGAGCCAACTACATGTCTTCCAAGGTATTAGCGGCACTGGCAAAACCAGTCTGGCTAAGGCTTTTGCCAAGGCAATGGGGGGCTTTTGTACTGACATCGCGGTGCAGGCCGGGTGGCGAGATCGCGATGATCTACTGGGGCATTACAACGCTTTCGAGCGGCGCTTTTATGAGAAGGACTGTTTACAGGCGCTGTACCAGGCTCAGACACCGCGTTGGCAGGATACCTGTAACATCATCTTGCTGGATGAAATGAATCTTTCTCGCCCCGAGCAGTATTTCGCCGAGTTCCTCTCTGCGTTGGAGAAGAACAATCGGAATGAACGCTTGATCAGTTTGTCCGAGACGGCCCTGTCAAATGCCCCTGTCATGCTGCGAGAGGGGCGCAAGATTCTGGTTCCAGAGAATGTCTGGTTCATTGGCACGGCCAACCACGACGAAACCACCAATGAGCTGGCTGACAAGACCTATGATCGTGCTCATGTAATGACACTGCCCAAGCAGGATCATCGTTTCACTATCAAAAAAACGACGCCGGCAAGCTACTCCTATCGCTCCCTTCGCGAGGCATTTGTCCGCGCCCGCAAAGAGAAAAAGGCAGAGGTTGTTGAATTGTTGCAGAGTTTGACTGGGGATGCCTTCACTGAACAGTTGGCTAGTCAATTTGCGCTGGGCTGGGGTAACCGCTTTGAGAAGCAGGCGCTTGATTTCATCCCGGTGATGCTGGCAAGCGGAGCCCCCACTGGCGAGGCGCTGGATCATCTGCTGTCTACGCGTGTCATGCGTTCGGGCAAGGTTACCGGCCGCTACAATATAGGTGTTGATGCAGTAAGAGGGCTGAAGGATGCCCTTGAGACCTTCTGGATCAAGGCAAACCTTGCTGGGGAGCCTGGAAAATCGTTGGAGTTATTGGCTGCCGATATTCGACGATTGGAAGGCCGCAGCTAATGTACTTGGATAGACTTACAGGGGCGCAGTGTCATCAGCTACCCACGGCTATTGAGCCGGGGCGCTATCAGCTTGCTTCCAGCAGCGTGGTCTTTAATGGTCATACATCATCTTTTTCAGGTGTTCTGGTCAGTGATGGGAGTGACCGGTGTCTGCTGGGTAGTGGGGCTCACGCGTTTGTTATGCCGCAGCCATCCCGGGCAGCCAGTACAGAGTTACTGTCCAAAACAGTCGCGGCTATAGACGCCGATATGCAGCAGTCCGAGTTAGTTTCACCGTTGATGCCCGCCGCGATCATCGATGATCAGAGCCGTCTTCTTCCCTTTGAAGCGTGTTTGCTGGATGTGATGCAACAAGGACACCTGCATCACATATCGCAACGACCGCGCCGTGACCTGCACTATGAAGAGGAAGTTGTTGATATCGCACGTGCGCGACGACTGGCAAAAGGGGCACTGGTGCATTTGTCATCGCACTCGGAGTGCTGGCAGCGGCAAACCCTGAGTGGTGTGATTCCCAAAAAGGTTCTTGCGCGTTTTAGTGATGATGACTATGGCATATACGAGAACCGCGTATATGCGCGCTTGCTGGATAAAATCGAGCGCTACTTACGCTATCGTTTGTCAACTTTGGAGAGCTTGCAGACAACCTTGGCACAGGCGCTGGAATTTTACCAATCAGAAGATATTGACTATCGTCTTTCGCACGAAATTTGCCGGCTGTGGGGGAAGACATTTGATCAGGATGCGACCTCCAAGGTGTCGGAGCTGCTATCCCAAACGCTTCAAACGCTCCAGCGTCTACATAGGACGGTTCTGGGTCTCAAGCAAAGTGGCCTGTATTTATTAGTTAGCTGCCAAGCGCAGGTAGCGGTTTCCTTGCATCTGACGAATATCCTTTGCCATGATCCTCATTATCGGCATGTGGCTGCGCTGTGGGACCTGCTGAATAAGACGGCGCTAAGTAATAAAGCTTCTCCGGCAGAACAGCTTAAGCATAATCAATACTTGGCAGATGCTTATTCGCGCTATGCCGGTCTTGTACTGCGGCATGCATTGCTTCCCTATCTGAATGGAAATAATGAGGATGTGTGGGCCGGTAGGGCTATACGACTCCAACAAAGTGGATTGGAGTGGCAGTTGGTAAGCCGGGCCACTGGTGAGCACGCTGTGGATGAAGTCTTGCTGACGGTGGTGCCTTGGTTCAGCAGCCTATCGCTGCCTGAGTCGCTGCAGCAACGCCCTGAGAATAGGTTCATCGCCTGGCCTGGCAGTGGCCAGGCACCTGACCAGGTTAGCTATCATCAGGGCTGGATTTTACTTTCACCATCTGACATGTACTGCGTGGAGCGCTTTGGGCAACTTGTTGATCACGCGCTCTACCGGAAGGCTCTTCTGTCCTACGGACTGCCCCTCACCAAAATACCGGAAAAGGTTTTGACTTTGGCTGACGGTATACCTGGTGTGCATGTTGACCATCAGGCACATGCACTGGTGCTACAGGAGGCTGTTCCGGATGAGTTGGTAAATAAATTGAAAAACGCGCTTATAGCAGAAAATGCAACCCAGCTAAGTTTTGGGCTGGAACAGCGTAATTTGATGCTACGTGCTTTTGAAAAATGTCCGGTCTGTAATGAAAATGTCAAGCTCGCATTCCAAAAACCTTTAGGCTTTAGAACTAATTGTAAGCAGTGTGGGACGGAACGCTATCTGCGGGAATCAAATGGTAATTTTGTATTTAATCAAAAGATTTCTGGGGGTGAAGGATTTTTTAAAGTAGGGCGTAGATCATTTTCAATTCAAATTCAGCGCCAGCCGTCCAGTAGTTCTTGAAGACAGAGCAGCCTGCCGCACCAGGTCGATCGTCGACCTAGTGTGTTAAATAGCGTGCAAAAGTGACCAGGTTACCCGGGGTAAACGGCGTTGAATTTTGACCACCCCGGGGGTGTCACACTCTGCCCTTTGGGCGGAGGTCAACCTGGAGTGCTTTTCATGGAAACCATTGGCAAGATCCGCCGTCGTCATCTAGTCGGCGGCGAGAGCATCAGTGCGATTGCCCGCTCGCTCAACCTCTCCCGCAATACCGTCAAGAAATACATCAAGGCCAAGGATGCACCGGTCTACCTGCGCCAGAAACAAGCCCAACCCCAACTCGGCGCCTTTCAGGCGCAACTAACCGAATGGCTGGAACGCGACCGCGCACTTCCCAAGGTGCAGCGCCGTACTGCCCGCCGCCTGTTCGAATGCCTGCAGGCCGAGGGTTATCGCGGCGCTTACGACAGCATCCAGCGCTTTACCAAGACCTGGAAAGCAAACCGCGCAACGGCAACAGTCACGCAGGCCTTTGTGCCGCTGTCGTTTGCACCAGGTGAGGTCGGCCAGTTCGACTGGAGTTACGAGTATGTGGTGCTGGGTGAATCGCCCCGGCTTCTCTAGACACTCTTGAGTCGTTGGAAATATTGCTTCTCAAACTCTACCGGCGATAGCCCATTTGCGGAACCATGCCGGCGCAT
>NZ_LFDT01000021.1:0-57016 GCF_001037925.1 Vogesella sp. EB
GGCCGCCCCCGTCGCGGCCGCTGGCGCCATGGCCAAGCCGGGAGCATGGCGGCGGGATCGGCAACGGCAGGCCGGCTGCACCGCCAGCTTGCTGGCGGCACCTGCACCGCACCCCGCTGGTGCGTGAGTGCCGGTGTGCCTCAGCCCTGGCGCAGGCGGCGGTAGAAGGTGCTGCGGCTGATGCCCAGTGCGCGTGCGGCGGCGCTGGCGTTGCCGCCGTGCTGTTGCAGCAGTTGCGCCAGCTGCCCGCTGGCGGCGCTGGCCGCCGCCGGGTGGTGTTCGCGCAGGGTGTCCGGCAGATGGGTCAGCCCCAGCTCGGTGCCGTCGTCGACCAGCGCCAGCAGCGTCTTCAGCAGGTTGTCGAGCTGGCGCAGGTTGCCCGGCCACGGGTAGCGGCGGATGAAGTCGGCCAGCGCCGCCGACAGCGTGACCCCGCGCCGTGCGCCGCCGTGCTGCGCCAGCAGGTTGGCCGCAATCTGTGCCACGTCGCCGCGCTCGCGCAGTGGCGGCAGCCGCAGCGGATAGTGGCCGAGGCGGTAGTAGAGGTCGGCGCGGAAGCGGCCGGCGGCGACTTCGTGCTCCAGGTTGCGGTGGGTGGCGGCGACGATGCGCACGTCCACCTTCTGCCCGATGCCGCCGCCCAGCGGCACCACCAGCCGCTCCTGCAGCACGCGCAGCAGCCGCGCCTGCAGGCTGGCCGGCATGTCGCCGATCTCGTCGAGGAACAGGATGCCGCCGTCGGCCTCGCGCAGGCGGCCACGGGCACCCTGCTTGCGCGCGCCGGTAAAGGCGCCTTCTTCATAGCCGAACAGCTCGGCCTCGATCAGCCCTTCCGGAATCGCCGCGCAGTTGACCGCCACCAGCGGCGCGCCGGCGCGGCTGCTGGCCGCGTGCAGCGCCTGCACGAAGCGCTCCTTGCCGACGCCGGTTTCACCCAGCACCAGCACCGGGATGTCGGCCTCCAGCAGCCGTTGCCCGCGTTGCAGCAGGCCGTCCGGCAGCGCACCGGCGTCGTTGCGGCCAACCTTGCTGTCCGGCTGTCGTGCGGCGCGCGCGGCGGCGTGGTCGGCCGGCATCGCTGCGGGTGCCGCCTGCCGTGGGGTGGGCGGCAGCAGCCGCGCCGAATACAACTGGCCGCCGTGGCGCAAGGACGCAACGTCGATGCCGTGGCGGCTGAGCCAGTGTTCCAGGCTCTGCCCGGCCAGCGCGGCAAAGCGGCGTGCCCAGCGCCGGCCAGTCCAGCCCCAGCGCCGAGAGCGCGGCACGGTTGGCCGCGCGCAGCACGCCGTCATCGTCGAAGCCCAGCCGTCCGCAGCGCGGCGTGGTCAGCGTGGCGGCGTCGGGGGCGAAGCGCAGCTCGAACAGCGCGCCGGCCTGCTCGTCGAACAGGCGCTGCTCGATGTGGCGCACCGCCGCCTGCACCTGCTGCTGCTGCGCGTCGCCCAGCTTGCGCGGCAGGCCGGAGACGTCGACCACCCCCAGCAGCTCGCCCTGCGGGCTGACGATGGCGCCGGCGGTGCACGACAGCTGGCGGTTGCGCTCCAGGTAGTGCTCGCTGCCGCGCACCCGCACCGGGCCGCCCAGTACCAGCGCGGTACCGATGGCGTTGGTGCCGCGTACGTCCTCGCGCCAGTCCATGCCCGGCAGCAGTGCCACCCGCTCGGCGCGGTCGAGAAAGGCCGGGTGCCCCATCTGGTCGAGGATCACGCCGTGGCGGTCGGCGACGATCACCACGTGGCCGTCGTCGACCACGCTGTCGAACAGCGCGTCGATCGCCGGCCGCGCCAGCTGCAGCCAGTCGGCGTTTTCCTGCTGCCGGCTGCCGAGGCTGGCGGTGTCCAGCTTGTCCGGCAGCCGCAGCCGCGCCGCGGACAGGCCGAGGCCGAGGCAGCGCCGCCACGAGTGCAGGATCGGGCTGGGCACGCTGTTGTCGGGCAGGGTTTCGCCCTCGAAAAAGCGGCGGCGGATTTCGGCTAGCGGCAAGGACGACATGATGGCTCCGGCTTGTGTCAGTGTGTCGCGACAGGTGTGTCAGGCTGCGACAGCGGCGCTCGGCTCGCTCCGCCGATTATGCGCGCCCGAGCGTGGCGAACAAGCGCTAAAAAAACAGCGCCGCTGGCGCGCTGCAACATCGGCACGCGGCGGTGGCCGCCGTTGCAAGGTTGGCCGCACGCTGCGGTGCAGCATCCGGAAACGCTGGCACGCGCCGTGCACTGTTGCAGTCACACCCGCTTGAGGTGAGCCAAGACAACAGGAGAGAGACGATGAGCACCATTACCCCGGCCCAGTACGGCCTGAACCTGAAATCCCGCTACGACAACTTCATCGGTGGCCGCTGGTTGCCGCCGGTCAATGGCCGCTACTTCGAAAACCTGACCCCGGTCACCGGCAAGGCGCTGTGCGAGATCGCCCGCTCCGACGAGGCCGACATCGAGCTGGCGCTGGACGCCGCCCACGCCGCCAAGGCCGCCTGGGGCAAGACCAGCGTCGCCCAGCGCTCGCTGATCCTGCTGCGCATCGCCGACCGCATGGAGCAGCACCTGCACACCCTGGCCACCGTCGAAACCTTCGACAACGGCAAGCCGATCCGCGAGACGCTGGCCGCCGACATCCCGCTGGCGATCGACCACTTCCGCTACTTTGCCGGCTGCATCCGCGCGCAGGAAGGCAGCCTCGGCGAGATCGACGCCACCACCGTCGCCTACCACTTCCACGAGCCGCTGGGCGTGGTCGGCCAGATCATCCCGTGGAACTTCCCGATCCTGATGGCGGCGTGGAAGCTGGCGCCGGCACTGGCCGCCGGCAACTGCGTGGTGCTGAAACCGGCCGAGCAGACGCCGCTGTCGATCCTGATTTTTGCCGAGCTGGTGGGTGATTTGCTGCCACCGGGCGTGCTCAACATCGTCAACGGCTTCGGCACCGAGGCCGGCAAGGCGCTGGCCACCAGCAAGCGCATCGCCAAGATCGCCTTCACCGGCTCCACCCCGGTCGGCCGCCTGATCATGAACTACGCCAGCCAGAACCTGATTCCGGTGACGCTGGAGCTGGGCGGCAAGTCGCCGAACATCTTCTTTGCCGACGTCGCCGCCAAGGATGACGCCTTCTTCGACAAGGCGATCGAGGGCTTCGTGATGTTCGCGCTCAACCAGGGCGAGGTGTGTACCTGCCCGAGCCGCTCGCTGGTGCACGAGTCGATCTACGACCGCTTCATGGAGCGCGCACTGAAGCGCGTGGCCGAGATCAAGCAGGGCAACCCGCTGGATCCGTCCACCATGATCGGCGCGCAGTCGTCGCAGGAGCAGATGGACAAGATCCAGAGCTACCTCGCCATCGGCAAGGAAGAAGGCGCCGCGGTCCTGGCCGGCGGCCAGCGCGCCCACCTCGGCGGCGATCTGGAGGATGGCTACTACATCCAGCCGACCGTGTTCCAGGGCCACAACAAGATGCGCATCTTCCAGGAGGAAATCTTCGGGCCGGTGCTGTCGGTGACCAAGTTCAAGGACGTCGAGGAGGCGCTGCACATCGCCAACGACACCCTGTTCGGCCTGGGCGCCGGGGTGTGGACCCGCGACATGAACACCGCCTTCCACATGGGCCGCGGCATCGAGGCCGGCCGGGTGTGGACCAACTGCTATCACGCCTACCCGGCGCACGCGGCGTTCGGCGGCTACAAGCAGTCCGGCATCGGTCGCGAGACGCACAAGATGATGCTCGACCACTACCAGCAGACCAAGAACCTGCTGGTCAGCTACAGCGAGGACAAGCTCGGCTTCTTCTGAGGCTGAGCGCGGCCGGCGCAGGCCGGTTTGTATCTCGGGCGCGGCGGGCTGCCTGCCGCCGCGCTGTTCCAAGCGCAGTACCCGAACGCTGGCGCAGCACGCACCCCCTGCCAGCAGTCGCAGATGAACCATCGCCGGGCCGCAGCATGGCGGCGGGCAAAGCCAGACATAGGGATTTCCAACCATGACAACGACCACTTTCTTCATTCCGCCGGTCAACCTGATCGGCGACGGCTGCCTCAATGACGCGCTGCAGGCGATCCGCGGCTACGGCTTCCGCCACGCGCTGATCGTCACCGACGCCGGGCTGGCGCGCGCCGGCGTGGCCGCCAAGGTCGCCGCGCTGCTGCAGGCGCAGGACATCGAGGCCACCATCTTCAGCGGCGCGCAGCCGAACCCGACGGTGGCCAACGTCGAGGCCGGCCTCGCGCTGCTGCGCGACAAGCGCTGCGACTGCGTGATTTCGCTCGGCGGCGGTTCGCCGCACGACTGCGCCAAGGGCATCGCGCTGGTGGCCACCAACGGCGGCCACATCGCCGACTACGAGGGCGTCGACAAGTCGGCCAAGCCGCAGCTGCCGCTGATCGCCATCAACACCACCGCCGGCACCGCCAGCGAGATGACGCGCTTCTGCATCATCACCGACCAGGCACGCCACATCAAAATGGCCATCGTCGACCGCAACGTGACGCCCATCCTGTCGGTGAACGACGCCTCGCTGATGCTGGCCAAGCCGGCGGCGCTGACCGCCGCCACCGGCATGGACGCGCTGACCCACGCCATCGAGGCCTACGTGTCCACCGCCGCCACCCCGATCACCGACGCCTGTGCGCTGCAGGCGGTGCGGCTGATTGCGGCCAACCTGCGCACCGCGGTGCGCAACGGCCAGGACCTGCACGCACGCGAACAGATGGCCTACGCCCAGTTCCTCGCCGGCATGGCCTTCAACAACGCGTCGCTCGGCTACGTGCACGCGATGGCGCACCAGCTCGGCGGCTTCTACGACCTGCCGCACGGGGTGTGCAACGCGCTGCTGCTGCCGCACGTCGAGGCCTTCAACGCCAGCGTCGCCGCCGGCCGGCTGGCCGATGTCGCCGCCGCGATGGGCGAGGATGTGGCGGCGCTGGATGCCGCCGCCGCCGCCGAGTGCTGCCTGGCGGCGATCCGCCGCCTCGCCGCCGACATCGACATCCCGGCCCGGCTCAGCGAGCTGGGGGTGCAGGAAGCCGACATCCCGCTGCTGGCCGCCAACGCGCTGAAGGACGCCTGCGGCCTGACCAACCCGCGCCCGGCCAGCCAGGCCGAGATCGAGGCCATCTTCCGCCAGGCGCTGTAAGCCGTCCTCCTGGCACGGTGCTGCGGCGGCAGGGCTCCCTCCCGCTGTCGCCGCAGTGCTGCTGCCTTGTCCTTGCCCGTCTGATGTGTCGCAACACAGACGGGTTTTTTTGGGCCTATCATTTTGATGTCATGGCTGGCGCGGCACCCTGCCCGCCGGCCGCCGGCGCCACCTTCCGGTGGTCTGCCCGCCCCCAACCGCTGGAGTCCGCATGTCGTTTTTCCGTAACCGAGCCACCCGTGCGCCCGCTGCCGCCAGCGCCATCCCGCCGCTGCAGGTCTTGCGCAGCGACAGCCACAGCTATGAAGCGGCGCTGGCCGCCAGCGCCAGTCCGCGGGTGCGGCTGGTGCTGGGCTACGTCAACCCGTCCGCCAACCTGGAACAGATCGGCCGCTGCATCGCGCGCCATTTCCCGCAGGCGAAGATGCTGCTGACCACCACCGCCGGCGAGCTGTGTAGCCGCCAGGCTGGCGACGCGCTGTACCTGCCGGCCGACGGCCAGTGGCAGAGCATGGTGTTCCAGCTGTTCGACGAGGCGCTGCTGGCCGGGGTGCACATCGAGGCGGTGGCGCTGGCCTGCGACGACATCAAGGCCGGCAGCCCGGTGCTGAGCCACGCCGCGCGCATCGCGCGGCTGCAGGAGCACGTTGGCCGCATCCGGCTGCCGTTCGCGATGCGCCACGACGAGGGCTTCGTGCTGACCCTGGTCGACGGCCTGTCCAATAGCGAGAGCTACCTGCTGGAGGCGCTGTACGAATCCGGCAAGCTGCCCTACCTGTTCGTCGGCGGCTCCGCCGGCGGGCCGCTGGACTTCTCGATGACGCGACTGTACGACGGCCAGCAAGTGCGCGACGGCCACGCGGTGTTCGCCTTCATCAAGCTGGCGCCGGCCTACCGCTACGGCGTGTTCAAGAGCCAGAACTTCGAGGACAGCGGCAGCCACTTCACCATCGCCGAGGCCAGCACCGAGCTGCGCCGCGTGCACTCGGTGATCGATGAACACAGCGGCGAGATCCGCAACGTGCTCGACGCGCTGGCCGCGCACTTCCGCTGTCCGCGCCAGCAGCTGGCGGCCAAGCTGCAAAGCCACAGCTTCGGCATCAAGATCAATGGCGAGCTGTTCGTGCGCTCGGTGCTGGCGGTGAACGAGGCCGGCGGCTACCTGCAGTTCGCCTGCGACCTCGCCTTCGGCGAGCGGCTGCACCTGCTGCGCAGCACTGATCTCGCCGAGCACACCCGCCGCGACTTTGCCGCCTTCAGCGCCGGCAAGCCGGCCGCGGTCGGCGCCATCCTCAACGACTGCATCCTGCGGCGGCTGAACAACGCCGGCGCGCTGGCGCGTGCCAACGTCTACGGCGACATCCCCGCCGCTGGTTTTTCCACCTTCGGCGAGCTGCTCGGCGTCAACATCAACCAGACGCTGACCGCGATCTTCTTCTACCCGGCGACGGCGGCGTTCAGCGACGATTTCGTCGACCGCTTCCCGGTGCACTACGCCAACTTCAAGAACTACTTCTACCGCCGCGAGCTGGCGCGCGCACAGATGACCGGGCAGATGAAGAGCCGCGTCATCGCCGAGCTGAACGGCTACAAGAGCTTTGCCGCGCAGCTGATGGCCAGCCTGCCGCTGTTCCGCGATGCCACCACCGAGCTGGTGTCGCATCTGGGCGTGATTGAGAACGACATCCACCGCTTTGGCAGCGAGATCAATCGCGGCGCGCAGACCGCCGGCACGGTGACCGAACGCATCGGCCATCTGGAAAAGGATGCGCAGCAGATCGGCGAGGTGATGCAGATGATCAAGAAGATCGCCGAGCAGACCAATCTGCTGGCACTCAATGCCGCCATCGAGGCCGCCCGTGCCGGCGAGGCCGGGCGCGGCTTTGCCGTGGTCGCCGACGAGGTGCGCAAGCTGGCCAACACCACGCAGTCGAACCTGAACGCCACCGGCGGTGCGGTGGACAACGTGATGAACGGGGTGCGCGATGTCGGCGGCGACGTGCGCGACATGGGCAGCCAGGTCAGCGCCTTTGCCGGCGAGATGGGCAAGGTGGTCGGCACCCTGCAGCAGCTGGCCGCCACCTCGCAGCACAGCAAGCTGCGCGTGGACGAGATGCTGGGCCAGACCGAGGCGCTGTACGAAAAGATGCGCGCGGTGGACAAGGAGCTGGACGCGATCCTGAAGCTGGAACAGCAGTAAGCCTGCCCGTACTGCGCTTGCGGCCAACCCTGACAGGTTGGCCGCAGGCGTTTGTGTGACGGTGTGTGACCGGCTTCACAAAGCTTAACCAGCGCCTGATTGACGCTGGCATGAGGTGGCCGTTAGCCTTGCGGCCATCCTGGCAGGGCGCGTGTTCCCCTGCCGCCCTGCGCCGCGTTGTTGCCGGCGCCCTGCCACAAGGAGTCCGCATGAGCCTGTCCCGCTATTCCGCCCTCATCTCCGCCGCGCTGCTGGCCGCCTGCGCCGCCACCACGCCGCAACCCGACGGCCGCTGGAAGTCGGCCGGCGACAACGAGCCGCCGATCGAACTGGAACTGAAAAACGGCCGCCTGTCGGTGTCCGGCGGCTGCAACCGCCTGTTCGGCACCGCCCGCGTCGAGAACGGCGTACTGATCGTCGACCAGCTGGCCAGCACCATGATGGCCTGCGACGCGGTGTCGATGGCGCGCGACCGTGACCTCAGCCAGCTGCTCAATAGCCGGCCGACGGTGCGGCAGCAGGACGGCCACCTGTTGCTGGCCGGGCCGGGCAAGCAGCTGGAATTGCGGCAGCAGGAGGATCTGTCGGCGGCGCCGACGCGGCTGGTCTACGTCGCCGCCGAACGCAAGCCGTGCAGCGGTGTGGCGCCGATGCAGTGCCTGCAGGTGCGCGATAGCAAGGACGCGCCGTGGCAGCTGCACTACGGCGAGATCGAGGGCTTCAAGCCCGAGCCGGGCATCGCCTACCGCCTGCGCATCAGGGAAGTGAAAGTGCCCAACCCGCCGGCCGACGCGCCATCCGTGCGCTGGGTGCTGGACAAGGTGATCGAACAGCAGGTGGTCGCGCCGTAAGACGCGCGGCGCAGTCCATAGAAAACATGCGGCCAACCTTGTACAAGGTTGGCCGCATGTCTTTTGGGGCAGGGAAAACTCAGCGCCGCGCGATCAGCACGATGCCCATCCCGATCAGCAGCATGCCCAGCAGCTCACCGCTGCCCGGCCATTCGCCCAGGCTGGTGGCGGCCATCGCCACCGCCAGCACCGGGATCACCAGCGCGTTGAAGCTGAGCGTGGACGCCGGCAGGCGGCGCAGCAGCCACAGCCACGCCAGCCAGCCGACCGCGCTGGAGAACACGCCGGAGTAGATCATGCCCAGCACGAAGGCCGGCGACCAGTGGATGGCGGCGAAATCGGCGAACGGCAGCAGCAGCGGCAGCGGCGCGAGGCCGATCAGCGCCTGCCAGCCGGAGAAGTTCAGGCTGTCGAGCTGGCCCTGCTGCGCGGTCTTCTTGGTCAGCACCGAGCCCAGCGCCCACAGGAAACCGGCCAGCACCGCCAGCAGCATCGGCAGCACGCCGTGCAGCTGCCACGGCGCCACGATCAGCATCAGCCCGGCAAAGCCGGCGACGAGCGCGCGGCGCGCGTTGGCGGTGAACGGCTCCGCCAGCAGCCAGCGCGACAGCAGCGCCACCCAGAACGGCATGGTGAACACCAGTACCGAGGTGCGCCCGGCGGCGCCGGCCACCAGCGCCAGCGTCACCGTCAGGCCGTAGGCGAAGGTGGTGGTCAGCCCGACCTGCAGTGTCTGCTTCAGCCGTTGCGGCCGCAGGCCGTGGCCGCGCGCCAGCAGCACGCCGAACAGCGTCAGGCTGCCGATGGTGGTGCGGATGATCAGGTGGGTGATGGGCGTCGCCGCCTGCAGCGTCACCTTCATCACCACGTAGTTGTACGCCCACATCGTCACCAGCCCGGCGAACAGCGCGTAGGGCAGCCAGCGGCTGGCGGACAGCGCGGCAATGTTGGCCGCGAGGCGGCGGGCGGGATTGAGGGTGCTCATGTGCGGCTCCGGTGGCGGGCGTTTGCCCGATGCGATGCTCACAGTGTAGAAAGCCCGCCGCTGCCGCTTGCTGCGTTATCATGCGCCACAGTGCAGCGACGCTGCTTTTGAATGGCTGTTGACGCAGGATTCCTGACATGCTGGATGCTTACGATCGCAAACTGCTGGCGCTGCTGCAGGAAGACGCGCGCCAGACCCACGACGCGCTGGCCGAGGCGGTCAACCTGTCGCCGACCGCGGTCACCCGCCGCCTGAAGCGGCTGCGCAGCGAGGGCATCATCCGGCGCGAGGTGGCGCTGGTCGATCCGGCGCTGTTCGGCCGCACGCTGCGGCTGGTGGTCAACGTGATGCTGCAGCGCGCGCAGGCGCCGCTGGTGGATGCGTTCAAGGCGGCGATGGACGCGGCGCCGGAGGTGATGGAGTGCTACAACGTGACCGGCCGCCCGGATTTCGTGCTGATGGTGCTGGTGCGCGACATGGGCGACTACGAGCGCTTCGCCCGTGCCCACCTGATGAACAACCCGCACGTGCGCGAGTTCGAGTCGCTGGTTGTGATCAATACCTGCAAGTACCGTACCGCGGTGCCGGCCGATCCGGACTGAGCACCTGTTCACGATCTGCTGCAACTGATCTCACGGGGCGATACGACGTTGAAAACCGCTTCGGCATGCTGGTTTATCTCTGGATAAACGCCGCTTCCTCAGCCGTTTTCGCCTTGTCTCGCGTGAGCGCGCGAGATCGTGAACACGTTCTGAGCGCCGCTAAGCAAACCCCTGATCCTGCATTGCACCGCCTAGCCGTACGACTGCTACGGTCTGCGTCGGCGCGCCTAGCCTCAGCTGCGCTGCGAGGTGTTGTTCGCGGCGCTGGACGCGACCCTGCAAACGAATGCGGCCAACCTTGATCAAGGTTGGCCGCAATATTGTCCGGCTTAGCTTAAGGTGCCGTGGCTCAGTCCTCGTGCAGCACCGCGTGTTCGATCTCGGCGAAGGCCTGCGGCACGCGGATGAAGTTCAGCGAGATACCGAGCCGGCGCGCGATGTGCGAGGTGGAGAACAGGCCGCACACTTCCAGGTGCTTGCTGCTGCCGTTCAGCTCCACCACCAGCGCGTGCTGGCGGCCGGTGTGCTTCATGGTGGCGACCAGCTGGCCGATGCTGGCGTTCGCCACCTCGGCCATGTCCAGTGCCTCCAGTTCGCGGCGCGGGGTCATCACGTCGGACACCAGCAGTTCATCGTGGCGCTTGCCGCGTTCCTGGATGCATTTCATCGGTCGTTCGCCGAGCACGTCGGAGGCGGTGAGCAGGCCGGTCAGCGCGCCCTCGCGGTCGGTGACGAACAGCAGGCGGATGCCGTGGCTGACCATGCGTTCGTGGGCGTCGTGCAGCAGTGCGTCCTCGCAGATGCTGACCGGGTCGATCACCTTCAGGTCGGTCATCACGTCCAGCGCCGGGCTTTTCAGCGACAGCGTGCGCTGCGGGCGCTGGTCGACGTGGATCAGGTCGGTGGTTTGCGGCAGGGAAAGGGTGGTCAGGGCTTGGTACTGGGTGTCCATGGCGGGCGCTCCTCGTCTGTTTTCTGGTTTTGCCGCGCGCCGGGCACGAGCTCCCGGCGGCGGTGCGCAATACCGGGGGCAACACCATCATGCTTCCCCATTGGCACCCCAGTGTCTTTATCTAAGCACGCTTTGCCGGCGCCTGGCGCGTTTTTCTTGGCCGGCAGCTGATTTTCGTCAACCACAGGAGCTAGCCGGCTCCGTCTTTTGGCGTATCGGCAACAGTTGCCGCCGCCCGTACACTGTTAGTCCCGCCCCGTGTATCAGGACCGCCCGCCATGACCGCCATTACCGATTTCGCCAGCCTGCTGGCCGCCGCCCGCGCCCAGCCGACCCCGCAACGCCTGCTGTTCGCCTTTTGCCAGCGCCGCCTGCACGACGACCACACGGCGCAGGAAGCAGAACGCTTCGCCGCCGGCGAAGGCGGCATCCTGCAGCCCATCCTGTGTGTCGACAAGACGCCGGCCGAGCTGGGCGATTTCGCGCAGCTGGCGCAGGACGCCGACGCGCTGGACGCGCGCTGGCAGCTGGTGTTCGTTGCCGCTATCGACAGCAGCAGCAGCGCCGACGCCGACGGCCCGCTGAAGCGCATGGTGCAGACCATCCAGACCGGCGGCGACGTGGCGCGTTACCTCGCGTTCAACCGCGACGGCGCGCTGCTGCAGTTCCTGTGATCACGGCTTAGCCGGCGCAGCAGCTTGTCAAACGGCCCGGGCAGGGATCCCCCTGCGGCGGGCCGTTGTTGCGTGCGGTTTCGTGTGCGGCAGCCGGACACCCCCGGCGACGGCGGCAAGACGCGGCGTGAGCGGCGCTAGCCCGCCACCGCCGGCAACTGCGCCAGTAGCTGGGTCAGCGCCGCGTGCAGCGCCGTTACCGCGCCGTCCATGTCCCAGTCGTCGTGCCCCGGCTGCACCACGTTGGAGATGGCGCGCAGCTCGATAAACGGCACTCCTTCCTGCTGGCAGACATGGAAGAAGGCGGCGCCCTCCATGTTCTCGATCTCCACCGCGCTGCTGTCCACGAACGGCGCCAGCGCCGCGTTCAGCGACAGGCTGCGCGCGCGGCGCAGGGGGCTGGCCGCCGGCAGGTGCGGGCAGTGCAGCGTATGGCGGCGCTCGAACGCCATCTCCAGCGGCAGCTGCGCCAGATGGGTAAAGCCCTGCGGCGTGAAGAAGCCGAGATCGCCTTCCACCTCCGAGCTGACCAGTACCACCTCGCCGATGGCCAGCCCGGCCTGCGGATACATGCCGGCGATGCCGGCCAGGATCAGCAGTGATGGTCGCCGCTCGTGGATCACCTTCAGCGTGGCGTAGGCGGTGGCGGTCAGCCCGACGCCGCTGACCACGGTGTGCACCCCGGGGTGCTGGAACTGGCGCGCCTCGGTGGCGGTGGGAAACAGGATGCAGATGCTCATGGCGGCTCGCGGGCTAGTGAAAAGGGACAGCCGCCACTATGCCACAGCGGCCGGCGCGGCCGGGCGGCGGCGGCCTGCATTTAGTGGTGTTCTTTTCAGGAATTTGAGCCATTACTGAATAATCCCGTCGCCGGTGCCCTTGCCATGGCCGATTCCGCCAAGACCCGACTGCCGTCCTCCTTCGTCCGCCTCGGCCAGCCCCTGCCGGTCGATGTCTACCACGAGAGCGGCATCCTGCTGCTGAAGAAGGGCCACTACGTGCTGACCCCGGAGCAGCGCGAGCGCCTGCTCGCCGCCGGCCACGGCGACAGCGAGGCGGTGGCGGCGCGGCTGGAACGCGAGCAGCAGGAACGCGCGGCGCGGCGGCAGCAGGACAGCCTGGCGCAGCCGTGCAATCCGCTGGTGGAGTTCGAATTCCTGCTGCACCGCGTCGAGGGTCTGCTCAGTCACGGCCTGGCGGTGCGTGGCCTCGGCAGCGCGCTGCGCGAGGTGCTCGCCAGCCTGCTGGAACTGAGCCAGCGCCTGCCGGACGGCATGCTGGCGGCCAGCCTGCTGCTGGACAGCCGCCTGCCCGCCGCCGCACACGGGCTGCGGGTGGCGACCACGCTGGCGGTGCTCGGCCGCCGCCTGGGGCTGGACGCGGCGACGCTGCACAGCGCCTGTGGTGCGGCGCTGACCATGAACATCGCCATCGTCGGCCTGCTCGGCAAGCTGCGGCAGCAGGACGAGCCGCTGAGCGAGGCGCAGAGCGCGGCACTGCTCGCCCATCCGGTGATCGGCTCCGCCATCCTGCGCGAGGCCGGCATCGACGACGAGCTGTGGCACAGCCTGGTGCAGTGCCACCACGAAAAGCCGGACGGCAGCGGCTACCCGCAGGCGCTGCGCGGCGACGAGGTGCCGCCGCTGGCGCGCCTGCTGGCGCTCCTGGACCAGCTGGGGGAACAGGTGGAAAGCGGGCGGCTGTTGCCGTCGCAGGCGCTGGCGACGCTGTTCCGCGATCCGGCCGGCGGCCACGATCCGGCGCAGCTGGCGGCGCTGGTGAAGGAACTGGGCGTGTATCCGCCGGGCAGCTTTGTCGAGCTGGCCAGCGGCGAGATCGCGGTGGTCACCTACCGCGGCGACAGCGCCAACACGCCGCGGGTGGCGGCGCTGCGCCGTCGCGACGGCCCGCCCTACGCCGAGCCGCTGCTGCGCGACACCCGCCAGCTGCCATTCCGCATCAACAAGGCGGTCGGTCGCGGTAGCACCGGCGTCAAGCCGGCCTATCTGATCCGGCTGTGGCAGCGGCGCTGAGTGTTGCTTCACGATCGGCGGCGGGGGCGATACGGCGTTGCAAACGGCTGCGGAATGCGCACTGACCACTTGTAAACGTCGCTTGCTCCGCCGGTTTCGCCAGGCCTGATTCTGGCGCGTCAGTGGGGGAACCCGTGCCGGGTAGCAAGGTTGGCCGCAAGCCTGGCTCCTTCTTTTCCGCGTGAGACTCCGCCCGCTCAGGCGCCGCGCAGCGCCAGCCGTGGCTGCCAGCGCAACACCGCACTGGCGGCCACCCCGGCCAGCAGCGCCCACAGCGGCGCGCCGATGCCGGCGATGCTTACGCCGGAGGCGGCCACCACGAAGGTCAGCAAGGCCGCCTCGCGCTGGCTGTCGTTGCCCAGCGCCGCGGTCAGTGACGACGCCAGGGTGCCGAACAGTGCCAGCGCCGCCGCCGCCATCACCAGTGCCTTGGGCAGCACCAGCAGCAGCGCCACCAGCGAGCCGCCCACCGCCGCCACCAGCAGGTAGCTCAGCGCCGCCACCACGCCGGCCTTCCAGCGTTGCTGCGGGTCGGGATGGCATTCGGGGCCGGTGCACATCGCCGCGGTAATCGCCGCCAGCACCACACCGTGGCCGCCGAACGGCGCCAGCAGCAGCGACACGCCGCCCAGCAGGCTGACCGGCACCCGCGCCGGCAGGTCGTAGCCATCGTTTTTCAGCACCGCCATGCCGGGCAGGAACTGGCCGGTCAGCGCCACCAGCGCCAGCGGCAGCGCGATATTGCTGAGGCCGGCGACGCTGAACTGCGGCGTGGTCCACAGCGGGCCGCTGGCGGTGGCGGCCAACGTTGGCGTGGCGGCAAAACCGCCCTGCAGCGCCAGCAGCACGCAACCGAGCAGCAGCGCCGCCATCAGCGCGTAGCGCGGCCACAGCCGGCGGCCGGCGAAGAAGGCCAGCGCCATCGGCAGCACCAGCGCGGCGTGATCGCGCGCCGCCGGCACCAGCTCCACCACGAAGCGGAACAGGATGCCGGCCAAGAGCGCGGCGGCCAGCGCCGGCGGAAAGCGTTTCATCAGCGCGTCGAAGGCGCCGCTGACGCCGACCAGCCACACCGCGAGGCCGGCCAGCACGAAGCCGCCGACTGCCTCCGGGTACGGCACGCCGGGCAGGGACGCCAGCAACACCGCGGCGCCGGGCGTCGACCACGCGGTGATCACCGGCATCTTCCAGCGCCATGACAACCACAGCCCGGCTACACCGGAACCGAGCGACACCGCCCACAGCCACGAGGCCAGCTGCGCCGGACTGAGCCCGGCCTGCTGCGCGGCGTGCACGATGATGAGAAAGGGGCCGGTGTAGCCGACAGCAATGGTCAGCACACCGGTGATCAGGGTCGACGGGGGTAGGTGTTTGAACATGGTAGTCCTCAGGGTCTGTTGACGTTTCGTTTGTGGGTCGCGTTTGGGTCAAAACCGTCCTGGAACAAGGCGCAGCACGCGCCGCGCAGTTGTTCTGCGCCAGCGGGCTGCAACGCCGGGCCAGGACGGTTCTGGCCCAAACCCGCAGGGCCGGGCGATTTTTCCGCCCCGGCGGCGTTGCCGAGCGCTCGCGTAGCCGACTACGCGTCGCGCTCGACGCCTTGCCAGGGCGAAAAACCCGCTCCGGCGCGACCGCAAACGAAACGTCAACAGACCCTAGGTCAGAGGCCGCCGCCGGTCGCGCACGGGTTGCGCGGTGGGCGGCATCCGGCGTCGGTGGACGCTGCCGGCGCGGGTAGCGCGGCGACCGGACTGCCGTGGTGTCGCCACTGTACGGCGTGTGCTTGCGGCCAACCTGCCACAGCCGGCTACAACAGGCTGGCGCAGCGCGCCGCTGTTCTATATAACAGCGGGATGAACCCGAGCGCCCTCCCCGTTTACCGCCACATCGCCAATGCCCTGACCGCCAGGCTGGACAGCGGCGAATTTCCGCCCGGCAGCCGCCTGCCGGCGGTGCGCGCGCTGGCCGCCGAATTCGGCGTCAACACCCTCACCGCGCTGGCCGCCTACCGCTATCTGGAACAGCAGCAGCGGGTGCTGGCGCGGCCGCGCGCCGGCTACTTTGCCGCGCTGCCGGCGGCGCCGTCGTCGCCCGGAACCGCCGCGCCGCTGCCCAGCGCGGCGGCGCTGGTCGATGTCAGCAGCCGAATGTCCACCCTGCTGCAGCTGGGTGACGAGCGCATCCACTCCCAGCTGCACATGGCCGAGGCCGCCGCCAGCCTGTATCCGGCCGCCGAGCTGGCGCGGCGCCTGCAACTGACGCTGACGCGGCAGCCGGAGCTGATCGGCGCCCATCTGCCGGCCGGCGAACAGCGCCGGCTACTGGCGGCGCTGGTGCGCCTCGGCGCCGAGCGCGGCCTGGTGCTGGACGAGGGCGGCATCCTGCTCACGCATGGTATTACCGAGGGCATCAGCCTGGCGCTGCGCCACCTGACCCGCCCCGGCGACACGGTGGCGGTGGAAACACCGGTCTATTTCGGCCTGTTGCAGACGCTGGAGGGGCTGGGGCTGAAGGCGCTGGAAATCCCGTGCACGCCGGAGGCCGGCCTGTCGCTGGAGGCGCTGGAGTTCGCGCTGCACCACGGCCCGGCGGTGAAATGCCTGGTTTGCGTGCCCAATTTCCAGAACCCGACCGGCGCGCTGATGCCGGACGACAACAAGAAGCGGCTGCTGGCGCTGGCGCGCAAGCACGGCGTCACCATCATCGAGGACGACGTGTTCGGCGACCTGCACTACGGCAGCGAGCGGCCGACGCCGCTGAAGGCGTGGGACCGCGACGGCGACGTGATCTACTGCGCGTCGTTCACCAAGAGCTTCGCGCCCTCCTTCCGCCTCGGCTGGCTGGCCGCCGGCCGTCACCACGGTGCGCTCTCCAGGCTGTGCGCCAGCAGCACGCTGGTGTCGTCGCCGCTGTTGCAGGTGGTGCTGGCCGACGTGCTCGACAGCGGCGACTACGCCCGCATCAGCCAGCGCCTGCGTCTGCAGCTGGCGGCGCAGATGACGGCTACCGCCGACGCGGTGCTGCAGCACTTTCCGCGCGGCACCCGCGTGCGGCGGCCGCAGGGCGGCGTGGTGCTGTGGGTGGAGTGCCCGGAGACGGTGGACAGCACGCGCCTGTTGCAGCACGCGCTGGCGGAGGGCATCAGCTTTGCGCCCGGCGTCGCGTTCTCGGCGGCGCCGCGCTTCGGCCACTGCCTGCGCATCAATTGCGGCCAACCTTTCACCCCGGCGCTGGCGGCGGCGATCGCGCGGCTGGGGCAGCTGGCACTGGGAAACTGAGTGCACTGCGGAACTTGCCCGGTTTTGCCCGCTCTATCGCGAGCATCTTTTAACCGGAGAATCAACAACATGCGTGCAGTCATCGTCGTGTTACTGGCCAGCCTGGGGCTGGCAGCGTGCAGCGAGCAGCAAACCGCGAAATTGCAGCAGGACGCCTCCGCCGCCATCGGCGGCGTGCATCAGGTGGTGGCAGACAGCAGTGCGCCACTGGGCGCGTTGCGGCAGCAGGCCGGCCAGCTGGCGCAGGACGCCAGCGCGGCGCTGGGCGTCGCCACGCGGGTGGGCAAGGCCGCGGCAGTGCTGGATCCGGAGCTGGGGCAGCAGCTGGACGAGGCCAGGCAGCAGGTCGATGCGGTGAAAGAGGCGGCCTCGGCGCTGAAACCGTAAGCCGCGGGGCCAGGGTTGGCCGCAACCTGCAAAAAAGCCGCGTCGGACCGACGCGGCTTTTTGTCGTTGTGGTGGCGGCCGTTTACAGCGCCAGTCGTTGGCGCAGCTCGGCGACCCAGTCGCGGCTGGCGAAATCGGCGCCCATCACCAGTACCAGGTAGCCATCGCCGCCGAAGCGCGAGTCAACCTCGACCAGCACGTGGGTGTCGTGGCCGTAGGGGATGAAGGTCAGCTCGATCTCCTGGATGCGGAAATTGCCGCCGCGCGGTTTCAGCTCGAATTCCTGGTAGCAGCCCAGCGTGCTCATCACGTTGCCGACGCGGGCGGTGCCGACCTCGACGTCGGTGCTGTACAGCGGCCAGCCCAGCTGCTCGAAGGCGGCCAGCAGGGTGCCGATCTGGGCCGTGGGGTGGATTTCCAGCAGGTCGCGGTCGTTGGCGTCGACGGCGGCGGCGATGGCGAGGTCGGTGTGGATCCACACCGGCAGCGCTCGGCCGTAGTGCGGCAGCGCGTTGACCGGCGTTTCCGCCGGCAGCAGCAGCTGGAACGGCAGCTGGCGTGTTTCGCCGGCACGGATGGTGAAGCGCTCGGCGACGCGGATCACGCCCAGCGCGATGGCGCCGCGCGCCTCGTGGTCGCCGGCTTCCTGTTCCGCCTCGGTCATCAGCACCAGTTCGATTTTCTCGATGTCCTGGTCGGCGTTGCCGCCCTGCACCAGCACGTGGCCGGACAGCACCTCGCCGGGACGCAGCCGCGGGTTGTCGAGGCGGGTATCGATTTTGGCGCCGCCGACGCCGATGGAAGCTAGCAGTTTCTTGAACATGGTTGATCCGTGAAATGAAAGAGAGGCAGCGTGGCAGACCATGCCGCCGCCGCCAGGTTCCGCCGGCGGGTTGCCGGCATCAGCATGGCGGCATACTAGCGGAAATTCCCCGCCCGCGGCAGCGGCGTGGCCGCCGGCGTCAGCCCGGCTTTACCCCCGCGCGGCATCAGGGTAAAACAGCGCCACGACAACGGAGACAGCGATGGAAAAAGTCGATTGCGTAGTGATCGGTGCCGGGGTGGTGGGCCTGGCGATTGCCCGCGCGCTGGCGCAGGAAGGCCGCGAGGTGATCGTGCTGGAGGCGGAATCCGCCTTCGGCCAGCACACCTCCAGCCGCAACAGCGAGGTGATCCACGCCGGCATGCACTACCCGGCCGGCAGCCTGAAGGCGCTGCACTGCCTGCGCGGCAAGCGGCTGCTGTACCAGTACTGCCGCGAGCGCGACATCGGCCATCGCCAGACCGGCAAGCTGATCGTGGCGGTGGACGACAGCGAGATGCCGCGGCTGGTGGCGCTGCAGGAAAAGGCGCTGGTCAACGGCGTGACCGACCTGACCTGGATGGACCGCCGCGTGCTGGCCGAGGTCGAGCCGGCGCTGCAGGCGCACGCGGCGCTGTATTCGCCCAGCACCGGCATCGTCGACAGCCACGCGCTGATGCTGTCGCTGCTGGCCGACGCCGAGGCCGCCGGCGCGGTGCTGGCGCTGCAGTCGCGCGTTACCGGCGGGCAGGAGACCAAGGACGGTATGCTGCTGTTCGTCGACGGCAGCGAGCTGCTGGCCGGCACCGTGGTCAATGCCGCCGGCCTCACCGCCCACGTGCTGGCGGCGAAGATGCGCGGTGTTCCACATGAAACCATCCCGCGTGTGCGTTACGCGCGCGGCGTGTACTTCACGCTGTCGGGGCGGCACCCGTTCTCGCACCTGATCTATCCGCTGCCGGAGCCGGGCGGCCTCGGCACCCACCTGACGCTGGATCTGGCCGGCCAGGCGCGCTTCGGCCCGGACGTGGAGTGGATCAACCACATCGACTACCGCGTCGACCCCGACCGCGTCGACGGCTTCTACCACAGCATCCGCCGCTGGTGGCCGCAGCTGCCGCAGGGCGCGCTGTCGCCGGCCTACAGCGGCATCCGCCCCAAGGTGATCAACGAGGACAAGCCGGAGGGCGACTTCCTGATCCAGGGCCAGGAGGGCCACGGCATCCGCGGCCTGATCAACCTGTTCGGCATCGAATCGCCCGGCCTCACCGCCTGCCTGTCCATCGCCGACGAGGTGCTGCGCCGCTGCCGCCAGTACTGGGCACCGGTCTGAGCGCCGGTGATGATTGATCGCCGCCAACCAAACGCCACCTTGCCGCAAGGTGGCGTTTGTCATGCCGGCTGCGGCCAACGTTGGCCGCAAGCCGTGTGGCGCGCCGCGCATGGTGCCGCGTGATGCGGCGGGAGACGTCGCCCGTGGCCAATCAGTCCGGTTTGCAGGTAGCCTGTTCGATGGCGGCCAGCATCTGTCGCCGGATCAGGCCGCTGGCCAGGCGGATCGCCAGCCAGTACGGCCAGAAGCGCAGGCGGCTGGCGCGGTCCGGGCAGTGGACGCGGGTTTCGGTGCACAGCAGGCTGCCACCGTCATTGGCTTGCGCCTGGAAGGTCAGCAGCAGCCGGGGCACACCCGGCTCGGCGAAGCTACGAAAGCCGTCGGCGTCGGCAATGCTGGCCAGGCCGAAGTCGCGCCGCCAGAAGCGGCCGGCCAGCCCCAGCGCCAGCGAGTGCTCGTCACGGTGCAGCAGGGTGAATTCGTGCAGGCCGAACAGCGGCTGTCCCTGTCGCGCCGGATCGCGCAACAGGCGGGCCGGTAGCTCGCGCAATTGCAGCAGGACGCGTACCAGCGGCAGCGATTGCGGCTGCACCCGCGGCACGGCGGCGATCAGCGCGGCCGGCGTGGCGCGGCATTGCCGCTGGTGACGTTCGTGGAACTGGTAATCGGGCAGTAGGGTGGCGGCGACGCTCATGGCTGCGTTTCGCTGCCGTAGCGGGTGAAGATCGCCTGGTACTGCGGGCTGGCCTTCAGTGCGCGGATGCGGGCGTCCACCCGTGCGCGCAGGCCGCTGTCGCGGAACAGCAGCCCGGCCTCCTTCGGCGGCAGCAGCGGGTAGATGCGCAGCGACGGGGTGTGCTCCAGGCTCGCCGGGAACAGCTGGCGGCGCTGCCACTCGAAGATCAGCCGGTCGCTGAGGATGACGTCGACGCGGCCGGCCAGCAGGTTGACCAGCTGGTGGCCCTGGTTGCCGGCTTCCAGATAATTGCCGTCGGCCAGCGCCAGCAAGCGGTCGTAGCCGGCCGGCAGCGAATTGCCGGCACCATCCCACGCCATCACCCGCCAGCGTGCCAGATCGCCCAGCTGCTCGATTTCCAGCTGGCGGCGGCCGAGCGCGACCGCGACGTTGTCGAAGCTGTGCAGCGGCTGGCTGATGCTGCCGTTGAGCTGCTCGTGCTGCTGCTGTTGCGGGCCGATGTCGTACAGCGCGTCCAGCTGGCCGCGGCGGTAGGCCTGCAGCCGCCGCGCGTAGGGTTGCTGCACGGGGTGCAGGTGCAGCCCCTCGGCCTGCAGCACGCTGCGCAACAGCTCGATGGCGATGCCGGCGCGACCGCCGGGCTGCACCCACGGCGGGATGGCCTCCGGAAAGCCGACGCGTACCGTGTGCACGGCGCCGGCACTGCCGCTGCCCAGCAGCAGGCCGAGCCACAGCACACCGGCCTTAATCGAAGGCCAGCGCACTGTCCAGCACCTCCACCGCGTCGCCCAGCTGCAGCGTGCCGCTGTTGCGCGCGATCACATTGACGCCGAAGCACACCCCCTCTGCCAGCCGGCGGTAGCCGAGCAGCGTCGCCAGCGGCTGCCGCTGCGGATCCGGCTGCGCGCTGTCGGGATCGACGGTGGTCAGCACGCAGCGGGTGCAGCGGCTGACCACTTCGAATTCGACGGCGCCGATGCGAAAGCGCCGCCACTCGTCTTCTTCAAACGCGAAGGTGTCGTCCACCACCAGATTGGGGCGGAAGTGGCGCAGGCTCACCGGGCTGTCCAGCCGGCTGTTGAGGTCAAGCAGCGACGCCTCGCTCAGCAGCAGGTAGGGATAGCCGTCGGCAAAGGACAGCGTATCGGCGGTGGTTTTCTGCACGCGGGTGGACTCGCCCAGCCACAGCAGCTGCAGCGGCTCGCCCAGGTAGTGGCTGAGCCAGGCGTCGGCCGCCGCGTCGCCGTGCAGCGCGCTGAACGCGGACTTCCACACCGTGGCCGGCACCCGCTGCCGGTAGCTGGCCGGGCTGGTCAGCAGCGGCGGCATCCCCGGCGCGGTGAAGCACCACTGGCCGTCGGCCTGCCGCGTGACGCCGACCTGCACCAGCCGCGGGTGGCTGCGCGCGCTGATGAACTGGCCGTCGGCACGGCTGGCCAGCCACACGCGGTCGTCGCGCAGCCCCTGCGGCGTGACCTCGGCGCGCTGCAGCGCATTGCCGCGGCAGGATTTCAGCGGATGGACGAACAGTTGGGTGAGGGCCATGGCCGGCTCCGGACGCAGAATCGAAACGGCAAGCTTAGCCGCTGTGCCGCGCCATCACAATGCCGGGCGCATGAAATGGGTGGTATGGGAGTGGTGATGGCGCAGCAATGGCGGGTGCCGCTGCGCTGCGGCGGCCGGCCGGCGCGGCTCACAGGCTGCCCAGCGCGACCTCGATCACGTCCTGCAGCCGCTGCGCCTGCGCCTCGCCCTCGTAACCCCGGCCCAGCACGCGCAGGCCCTGGATGGTGGCGACCATGAAACGCGCCAGGGCGACCGGCGACTTGCCGGCCGCGATCTCGCCCTGTTGCTGCCCTCTTTGCATCAGCGCGGTGAGGGCGGTCTCCAGCGTGGCGAAGTGTTCCTGCAGCAGGCCGTTCACCGTGCCGTCGCGCCCGCCCAGCTCCAGCGCGGTATTGGCCACCAGACAGCCGCAACAGGCGGCGCCGGCCAGCTCGTCGTCGGCGATTTGCTGCAGCAGCGCCCGCACGCGGGCGACGGCGGGGCCATCTTCTGCCAGCAGCGCAACGTTGGCCGCAGTCTGGCAGTGATAACGGCGCAAGGCGTGCTGGAACAGCCCGTGCTTGCTTTCGAAGGTGTTGTACAGGCTGCTGCGCGACAGGCCGGTGCCGTCCACCAGATCCTGGATCGAGGTGGCGGCATAGCCTTTTTGCCAGAAAACGTGCATCGCCGCGTCGGCGGCGTCATCGGGGTGGAAGTGGGCAGTATGCATGGTCGGTGGTGAAGGAAAGGGTGGTACGGGCGCTGGCCCGCCGGTCGGGGACGAGCCGCTGTGGCCGGCTGGGGCTCTGTTACTATGGGCCGCATTTGCAAGCGTGAAAGGCTATCACATCATGTCAGGCGCTGTTGTACCGGCAGGCTTGCTGTCGGCGCTGCGGCACGTGCTGTCTCCGCCGGACGGTGCTGGCGCCAGTGTCGCCGCGCTCTGGCGCCCGTGGCCGCTGCCGGTGGCGGGCGGCTCGGTCGCGGCCTTGTCCTTGCCGGCGCTGGATGCGCTGCTGGGCGATATCGTGCCCGCCAGCCTGCACCCGGCCATTCCCGCGCGTTGCGTGCGCTCCCGGCAGTTGTCTTTTCTGGCCGGGCGCTTGTGTGCCGAGCAGGTGCTGGCCGCGTTGCCGCTGACGGCGGCGGTGCTGGGGCGCGATGCGAGCGGTCGGCCCCTGTGGCCCGCTGGTGTTACCGGATCCATTACCCATAGCCCCACCCTGGCGGCGGCGGTCGCGGCATGGAGTCCGCAGCCGGACGGGCTGGGCGTGGATTGCGAGCCGCTGGCGGCCGGAGAACGGCTGGACGACATCGTGTCGGCTTGTTGCACCGCGGCGGATCGCGCCTGCCTGCCAAGCCGGGCGGCGGGCACGATGGCGACGCTGATCTTCTCGGCGAAAGAGGCCGGTTACAAGGCCTTGTCGCATCGTTTTGGCCGCATCGTTGACTTTACCGAGTTCGAAGTCTGCCAGTTGGCGCGGGATGCCGGCCAGCTGTGGCTGGCGCCGGTTCCCGGCAGCGAGTGGCACCGACGTATCCAGCCGTTTGCCGTGCAGTTCACCTTTGATGCCGACAGTGTCTACACCCTGGCCGACCTGCGCGGCATTCCCTAGCACGCTGCCGCTCAGGCTGGCAGGTCGGGTGCCAGAAAGCTGGCCGCCATGTCCTTGTCGCCATGCCCGGCGGCAAGGGCGCGCTCGAAGCGGTGCAGCCCCGCGCCGGCCACTTCGGCGTACAGGCCGGCCTGGCTGGCCGCATCGAGGATCAGCCTGCTGTCTTTTACCGCATTGGCCACGCTGAAACTTGGCGTGTAGTTGCCTGCCAGCATGGCCGCGCTCTTGAGCTGGAAATAGGCGCAGTCCATCGGCCCGTTGCTGACGACATCGACGACCAAAGCCGGATCGACCCCCAGTCCTTTGGCCAGCGCCAGGCTTTCTGCCAGCCCGTGGGTCAGGGTGAAGGCCCAGTTGTTCAGGGCCAGTTTCAGGCGGCTGGCCTGGCCGGCTTCGTCTGCCACCCACAGGGTACGCTTGCCAATGGCGTCGAAGACGGTTTGTACTTCCTCTCGTCCGGCCTGGGGGCCGGAGGCCAGAATGATCAGCTGGCCCTGCTCTGCCGGCTGGCGCGTGCCCTGCACCGGCGTATCGAAATACACCAGCTGCTGCTGGCTGGCCAGCTGTGCCAGGCTGGCGGCGGCATCTATCCCCACCGTGCTGAGCTGCAGCCATTTGGCCCCGGGCCGGAAGTGCCCGCTGCCGGCGGCCATGGCGGAGGCCACGCTGTCGCCGTCTTTCAGCACCGTCACGATGCAGTCGGCATCACGGACGGCTTCGGCCACGCTGGCGCAAGCCTGCAAATTGTCCTGCACCAGCGCCTGCGCCTTGGCTGCCGTACGGTTCCAGACCTTTACCTTGAAGCCCTTGCTGGCCAGATTGCGTGCGACCGGTGCGCCAATCAGGCCGCTGCCCAATACGGCAATGGTGGGGGTTATCGTGTTCATTGTGTTGTCCTTGGTGACCGGGTATTCCGGGAAATTCAAAATGGGTAATTAAATTTGGAATGATCGTTCCAGTTAATGTAAGATGCCGCTCGGCTGCGGTCAACCCATATGACATTTTTTTCTGGGTGGTCCGCGATTTCCATCGCTTGCCAAGGACAAAACAGATCAAAAATGAGTAATGCCAACAAAATTCTCGGTCACCGTTTGCGCGTCGGCGTGGTCATTCCGTCGACCAATACTTCCGCCCAGCCGGAAATGGACGACATGCGGCCGTACGGCGTGACCAACCATGTGGGCCGGATGGTGATAGTGGACCAGTCGCTGGTCGCCGAGCCCGGCTTCAACAGCGTGATCCAGGCGATGCGCCGTGCCACGGAGCCGGCGATCAAGAGCCTGCAGGACTGCCAGCTCGATCGCATCATCGTGGCGGTGTCTCCCGATGCCTACTGGCGAGGCGTAGACGCACACGCGCAGATGCTGGCGCAGTTGCAGGACACCGCCGGCGGGGTCGGCATCACCTGCAGCGCCGACGCCATTGAAGAGGCCCTGGCCCGCCTGGGCGGTGTGCGCCGTATCGGCCTGATCTCCCCCTACACCGCCATTGGCAACGAGGCGGTCGCGCAGTTCTTTGTCGACAAGGGCTACGAGGTGGTGGCGCTGGCCAATCTGGGCGGGCAAAGCCCATCCCGGATCGCCGAGGTCAGCCTGCAGGATCTGCGCAATGCGGTGGACAACGCCAATGCGCCGGGTGTCGAGGCGATCGTGCAGGTGGGCACCAACGTGCCGATGGCCAGCTTTGCCCATACCGCCGAGCAGTGGACCGGCAAGCCCGTGATCGCCAACAACACGGTGCTGTACTGGCATGCGCTTCGCATGAGCGGCATTGATGACCAGTTCGATGGCTTTGGCCGTTTGTTCAGCTGTTGCTAACGGCAACTGTCGGCAGCACTAAGCGACCCACATCCATACAGAGAGCAATATGTCAGCCCAGATGAATACCTTGCAGGCCTTCCTGCAGCAACATATCCAGTCATCGTACACCCACACCAGTCCGTATTTGCGTACCCTGCCCGCCATGCTGCTGGCCCAGGTACACAGCCGGAAAAACGAAATTGCCATTGCCGATCAGGAAACCGAATACAGCTACGAGACCACCCTGCTGCACGCGGTCGGCATTGCGGCGGCGCTACGCGCCAAAGGGGTGAGCTATAACGACTGCCTTGGCCTGTTTATCGATGCCTCGGCCGACCTGGCGCTGGCAACGTGGGGCATCCTGTTTGCCGGGGCGGCGTACCTGCCGCTGGCAACCGACTACCCGCAAGACCGCCTGAGCTATATGGTGAGCGATGCCAGGGTCAAGCTGGTGCTCACCAACAATCGCAGCCGCGAGCGCCTGGCTGGCGTGCTGTTGCCGGGCGTCAGCCTGCTCAATATCGACGATGTCGCCCCGGCAAGCATTACCGAGGTCGACCAGGTGCTGACCGAGCTGCTCGAACAGGATGGCGAAGACCTGGCGTACGTGATCTACACCTCCGGCACCACCGGCAAGCCCAAAGGCGTGGCCATCTCGCAGCAGGCCATTGCCAATCAACTGGCCTGGCTCACGCACGAGGGCTATCTGTTGCCGGGCCACCGCATCCTGCAGAAAACGCCGGTCAGCTTCGACGCCGCGCAGTGGGAGTTGCTGGGCATGTGCTGCGGTGCCCGCGTGGTCATGGGGCTGCCGGGCGTCTACCGTGACCCGGAAGCGCTGATCCGCCAGGTCCAGCAACACGGCATTACCACGCTGCAAGGCGTACCGACCCTGCTGCAAGCCTTGAGCGAGCTGCCCGCCTTTGCCGATTGCGACACTCTGCACAGCCTGTTCAGCGGTGGCGAAGGGCTGTCGCGCAAGCTGGCCAGCAAGCTGCTGCAAATCCTGCCGGACTGCAGGCTGGTCAACCTGTACGGGCCGACCGAATGCACCATCAATGCCACGCACTATCGCATCGACCAGCGCAGCCTGAGCCAGGAATGGGAGATCGCGCCGATCGGCCTGCCGGTGGCCGGGTTGCATTACCAGGTGCTGGATCCGCAGCTGGCACCGGTGGCCGCGGGACAGACCGGCGAGCTGTTCATCGGCGGCGCCCAGCTGGCAAATGGCTACCTGTTCCGCGCCGAGCAGACCGCGGAGAAATTCCTTTCGCTGCCGCTGGATGCGGCGTCCCCGCAGGTCAGGATGTACCGCACCGGCGACCTGGTCCGGGTCGATCCGGACGGCGTGCTGCACTTTGTCGGCCGCACCGACAATCAGGTCAAGTTCCGTGGCTACCGTATCGAGCTGGACGAAATCCGCCTCGCCATCGAAAACCATGACTGGGTGAAATCGGCCGCCGTCTTCATCAAGGAAAACGCCCGTAGCGGTCATGCCCAGCTGATCGGTGCGGTGGAGCTGAACCCGAACGAGGCCAAGCTGATGGATCAGGGCGCGGCCGAATCGCATCACCAGACCAAGGCCAGCCGCCACCAGATCAAGGCCCAGCTGTCCGGGCGCGGCTTCCGCAGCGAGGCCAGCCTGGCAGGCAGACAGCAGATCGCGCTGCCGGGGCAGCAGGAAACCGCCGCCCAGCGCGAACGCGTGTTCGCCCGCAAGACGTACCGTTTCTTCAACGGTGGCCCGGTGGCCGCAACCGACATCCTGCAGCTGCTGGCGGCGCAGCCGGAAGCGGCGCCATCGGCCCGGCTGGCGGATCTGGACGCGACCAGGCTGGGTGAGATGCTGCGCTATCTGGGGCAGTTCAGCAGCGAAGAGCGGCTATTGCCGAAATTCGGCTACGCCTCCCCCGGCGCGCTGTACGCCACCCAGGTGTATATCGAGCTGAACCAGGTCGCCGGCCTGCCCGCCGGGTACTACTACTACCACCCGCTGCAGCATCGCCTGTACCTGCTGGCCGCCAGCAGTGCTACCGAACCCCGCCTGCGGCTGCACTTTGTCGGCAAGATCCCCGCCGTGCGCGAGGTCTACAAGAACAACATCCTGGAAGTGCTGGAAATGGAAAGCGGCCACATCCTGGGCATGCTGGATCATGTGCTGCCGGGCTACGGCTACGGCCTGGGTCAGGGCCGGCATACGCCGGAGGTGCTGGCCCAGCTGGATTGCCCGGAGGAGCACGACTACCTCGGCAGTTACGATATCGTCGCGCTGGCCGAACGTATTGATGACCTGGCCGTCGACATCTACGTCCAGGCCCAGCAAGGCCGGATCCACGATCTGGCCGAGGGTAACTACCTGTACCGTCAGGGTCGGCTGGACAAGGTCTCCGGCCACCTGATCGAGCAGCGCCACGTCATCGCCATCAACCAGCAGGTCTACCAGCGCGCCAGTGGCGGCCTCTCCTTCGTCAGCCAGAGCCAGGAGCCGTGGCGGCAATACCTCGACCTGGGGCGCAGCCTGCAGCGGGTACAGATGAACCGCCTCGGCGTGGGTACCATGTCGTCCGGCTACAGCTCCAAGAGCGGCAACAACCTCGCCACCGCCCTGCGCCTGAACGACATTGTCGGCGATGCCGGCCGAGAGTCCGGCCCAAGCTACTTCTGCCTGTTCGGCAAGGTCAGTGCGGCGCAGCTCAGTCATCAGGGCATGGATGAAGACGCGGTGCACATGAAAGGTCCGGCCGAGCTGATTCGTGCCGACCTGCTCAACAGCCTGCCGGACTACATGGTTCCCGGACGCATTGCCATCATCAACCAGATGCCGCATACCACCTCGGGCAAGGTGGATGTGCAGGCGCTGAAACAGTGTGCCGATTTCCAGCTGGCGGATCAGGAGCAGCCGCATGTCGCCGCCCGTACCGCGACAGAGCAGGCGATCAGCCAGATCTGGTGCCACATCCTGCAGCTGGAAGAGGTCTCGGTGATGGACGACTTCTTCGCCCTGGGCGGCAACTCCATCCAGGCGGTGGCCATTGCCCGTGCCATCAACCGCCAGTTTGCGGCCAAGGTGCCGATCCAGCTGCTCTTCAGCGCGCCGACCATCGAGAAACTGGCCCAGGCGGTCAGTGGCGGTGACATGCAAACCGCCAGCCGCGCCATTGCGCTGGCCGGCCACGATGGCTCCCTCGCGACATTCTGCTGGCCGGGACTGGGCGGCTACCCGATGAACCTGCGCCTGCTGGGCGAAGCCGTGGCCGGTGAGCGCCGTTTCTATGGCATCCAGGCTCACGGCATCAATGCCGGCGAAACCGCCTTCGACAGTATCGAGGCGATGGCGCGCGAGGATGTGCAGCTGCTGCGCAGCCTGCAGCCGCAGGGGCCCTATGCGCTGTGGGGCTACTCCTTTGGCGCCCGGGTCGCGTACGAGGTGGCCTACCAGCTGGAACAGCAAGGTGAAACCGTCAGCCAGCTGGTATTGCTGGCGCCGGGCTCGCCCCGGCTGTCCCATGCCGAACCGGTCAGCCGCGACGAGCGCGAGCTGTTTGCCAACCCGGCGTTCCTGACCATTCTGCTGTCGGTGTTCGCCCACGACATCGACCCGGCCCTGAATGCGGACTGCCTGCGGCGCGTCGACAGCCGTGCGGCCTTCATCCGCTTTGCGGCGGAGAAATTCCCCGCGATCGACCGCACCCTGATCGACGCCATTGCCAATGTCGTGGCCGTGACCTACTCACCGGACTACCAGATCGCACTGGCTGACAAGCCCTTGCGTTGCCCGATCTCGGTGTGGCGGGCCCGCGGCGACGGACCGTCCTTCATCGCCGATGGCGAGCAGACCGGTCTGCGCATCCGCTGGCACGATCTGGATGTCGGCCACTACGCGGTGCTGAAAGCAGAAGGCATTGCCGCGATGCAAGCCGCCGTGCTGGCTTGAACGGGAGAACTTCCATGCCGCATGTCGTCATCCATTACTTCCAGGCCGAGCTCTCCGCCGCCGCGCTGGAGCGCGTTCAGCAATCGCTGGTGCAGCTACTGCAACAGGAGCTGTCATGCCCCGCCGGGGCGGTGTCGATCGATCTGCAGCCGGTCGCGCCGGCGCAGTGGCCGCAGCAGGTCTACCAGCCGCTGATCGTGCCGCGCATGGCCGCGCTGCTGCGCCGCCCGGACTACCGCTATTGATTCACCCTGCCCGGCGGCCCCGTGCCGCCGGGCGCCTCACCCACCGTTCAAACAGGAATTGTCATGACTCAACACACCAAGCCGGCAGGCGTCCTGCTGCTGCTGGCCATCCTGCTGCTGTCGCTTAACCTGCGGCCGGCCATCGCCGCCATCGGCCCGCTGATCCAGTCCATCAGCCACGACGCCGGCGTCAGATCGATCGGCATCAGCCTGCTGACCACCATCCCGGTACTGATGATGGGCCTGGGCGCCATCTACGCCGCGCGCATCCGCCAGGCGCTGGGCGAGCGCGGCGGCATCACCGCCGGCAGTGCCCTCATCGCCGTCGCCTGCCTGATGCGGCTGTGGGCGGACGACCGCAATGGCCTGTTCCTCAGCGCCGCGCTGGTGGGGCTGGGCATCGCCGTGATCCAGGCGCTGCTGCCGGGCTTCATCAAGCGCAATTTCGGCGCCCGCACCAGCAGCGTGATCGCCCTCTACTCCACCGGCATTGTCGCCGGTGCCGCCATCGGCTCCGGCACCGCCTCGTGGCTGGAAGACCAGCTCGGCTGGCTGTCCACCCTGGCCAGCTGGTCGCTGCCGGCGGCGCTGGCGACCGTGTTCTGGCTGCTGGCCTCGCTTGGCAGCCAGCACGAAGGCCGCAGCAACGTGCAGGCCGCGGCGCGCAGCGTGCCGTTCTGGCGCATCGGCCGTTGCTGGTCGCTGCTGCTGTTCTTCGGCATCGGTACCGGCGCCTTCATGCTGGCGATGGCGTGGATCTCGCCGTTCTACATCGGCCTGGGCCTGGGCAAGGCGACCGCCGGCCTGCTGCTGTCGGTGCTGACCGTGGTCGAGGCGCTGACCGCGCTGTGGCTGTCGTTTGCCATCGGCCGTTTCCCCGACCGTCGCGGCCTGCTGCTGACCTCGCTGCTGCTGGTCGCGGCCGGCTTCCTGCTGCTGATCGTGGCGCCGCTGCTGGCCCCCTACTTTGCCGTGTCGCTGCTGGGCGTCGGCATCGGTATCCTGTTCCCGCTGTCCATCATCGTGGCCATGGATCACCTGAAAGACCCGACGCTGGCCGGCAACTTCACCGCCTTCGTCCAGGGCGGCGGCTTCATCATCGCCAGTCTGGTGCCGCTGACCGCCGGCAGCCTGCGCGACGTGTTCAACGACCTGTCCTACATCTGGCTGCTGATGAGCATCGCCAGCCTGGGCATGCTGGTGCTGGCGGTACGCTTCTCGCCGGCCAGCTACCAGCAATTCCAGCAGGACCTGGCCGAGCTGCAGGCGGGCGAGCTGAAGCCGGCCTGATCCCGCGGGCCGCCTGACGGCCGCCAGCGCCGCAAACGACAACGCCAGCGTTCCGACGCTGGCGTTGTTTTTGCCCGGACGGCCGGGGTTGGCCGCTTGCCGCGGGCACACTGCGCGGGCAGGGGCAACTGCTATAACTCAGTTACCAACAAGAAGAAAACCATCTCTGCAGCCGGGGTGCCGCCAGTGGCTGGCGGACACGTCCCGAGGGGCGAAGGAGCCATCATGGCCAGGAAACTCATCGACTGCCGCGAACACAGCGGCAGCCCACCACAATGCACCGTCTCGATAGCAGCCGACAGTGAAGACGAACTGCTCGCCGCCGCCGTACAGCATGCGGTCGCGGTACACGGCTATCCGGACACACCGGAAATGCGTGAGCAATTGCGCCAGATGTTCAAGGACGAGCCCGCCGCGCACTGACACCCCGCCGGCACGTCAAACCACAAGCAACGGCTCCCGCGGGAGCCGTTGTCGTGTCTGACGACGGCGGTTCAGCGGCCCCCAAAAAGGTTGGCCGCAAGCCGGCGATGGCTTGCGGCCAACCTTTGTGTTCATCCGCGGTAAACGTTGGGCCTCCGAGTGGGCTGACTCCCCGGATGCGCCTGCGGCTTATCCGGGCTACGTAAAACCCGATTTACCTCGACTGTCCCCTCCGCCGACACCGAGCCGACGCGTCCCGCTCCCGTTGGTGCCGGCCGTAAAAACGGCCGCCAGCCCGGAAAAAAGCCGCCCGCTTTTGAGCGCAGCGTATGGGCGGCGCCGGGCTGGTGACCGTTTTTGCGGGAATTCCGGCGCCTTCGGGTCGCCTTTTCTTTGCTTCCTTTCTTTTCGGCGAAGCAAAAGAAAGGGAGCCGCCGCCGCGCGGAAAGCGGCTGATAAAAACATCCGCGCAGCGGAGTCGCTAGACAAAACAAGATTAGCCGCAAACCCGTGACGGTTTGCGGCCAACCTTTGTTATTCATCCTCGGTGAACGTTGGGCTTCGCTGCGCTCAACCCAACCTACGAGCTGATTTGTGCAACAAATTTTCTCCTGGCTCAAAAATAATTACCTTATCTGAAAATAAACCAGGCTTTCCTAATGGCTTACAAACATCCGTAGTGCCATTAAAATTAAATTGCTCCCTGCCTATGTCGTGGCTGTTATATCCATTCAAGCCTGCAACCGTCCCTGAACAAAGCGTATTGCGATGCAAATTGACATCATAATCTATTCTGTACAATCTCCAACCACAAAGTCCCCTCCTGGCAGGGCTATCGGAAAATTCAAATAAAAATCTTCTATCAACATCTATTTCAATATGCTTTTTTTGGATAAAAAACCTTGGACTAGTCACGACAAATGGCCAATTAATAACATTTTCACATAGTTTACTGGTTGTTGCGTAAGTGAATTTAATCCTCAATTTTTCAGGGACATCCCCATCAAATCCAATCAAGCGCCCAACTATTTTTTTCATTTCAGAGGGATGATGATTATCATCAGGTATAGAGTTGAATAAATAAATTATATCTCGATAAAAAACATATATAGCAAAAGCAAAGAATATAGAAAAAAACCAAGTTCTTTTCATACAAGATCCTTGCAGTTAGGTTTTTTTGCACAAATCAGTTTGTAGGTTGGGCTTCACTGCGCTCAGCTCCATGCCAGCAACCCAAACATCATATCATCGTGCCATGAAAAAAGGGCAAGCCCTCATCAGGCTTGCCCTTTTCACATCCCCTTGCGGCCAACGTTGGCCGCAAGCTCACCCCACCCTTACAGCGACGGCAGCAGCCCGTCGATGGCGAAGCGGTTGTACTCGGCGCGCTGGATCAGTGCGCAGGCCTTTTCGATGTCGGGCGCGAAGTAGCGGTCCTTGTCGTAGAACGAGACTTCGGCGCGCAGCATGGCCTTGGCAGATTCCAGCTGCTCGGCGGCCTTGTTCGGGGCGCGGAAGTCCACGCCCTGGCAGGCGGCCAGCAGCTCGACGGCCAGGATGCCGGCGGTGTTGTCGGCCATGTCGCGCAGGCGGCGGCCGGCGAAGGTGGCCATCGATACGTGGTCTTCCTGGTTGGCGGAGGTCGGCAGGCTGTCGACGGAGGCCGGGTGCGCCAGCGACTTGTTCTCGGACGCCAGTGCCGCGCCGGTGACCTGGGCGATCATGAAGCCGGAGTTCACGCCGCCGTTGTTGACCAGGAACGGGGGCAGCTTGGACAGGTTGCTGTCGATCAAGAGCGCCATGCGGCGTTCGGACAGCGAGCCGATTTCGGCAATGGCCAGTGCCAGGTTGTCGGCGGCGAAGGCGACCGGCTCGGCGTGGAAGTTGCCGCCGGACAGGATGTCGTTGTCGTCGGCGAATACCAGCGGGTTGTCGGAAACGGAGTTGGCTTCCACCAGCAGCACTTCGGACGACTGGCGGATCTGGGTCAGGCAGGCGCCCATCACCTGTGGCTGGCAGCGCAGGCTGTACGGGTCCTGCACCTTGCCGCAGTTGGCGTGCGAGTCGGCGATCTCGGAGCCGGCGCCCAGCAGCGCGCGGTATTGCGCGGCGGCGTCGATCTGGCCCTTGTGGCCGCGAACCTGGTGGATGCGGTCGTCGAACGGGGTGCGGCTGCCCTGCGCGGCTTCCACCGACATGGCGCCGGCGACGGAGGCGGCAACGTACAGGTCTTCGGCGGCGAACAGGCCTTCCAGCGCAAAGGCGGTGGATGCCTGGGTGCCGTTCAGCAGCGCGAGGCCTTCTTTCGGCGCCAGCACGATCGGTTCCAGACCGGCGGCGCGCATCGCGTCACCACCGTGTACGCGGTCGCCGTTCACGAAGGCTTCGCCTTCGCCGATCAGTACCGCGCTCATGTGCGACAGCGGGGCCAGGTCGCCGGAGGCGCCGACGGAGCCCTTCTGCGGGATCACCGGGTAGATGCCCTTGTTGAACAGGGTGATCATCGCTTCCAGCACCAGACGGCGGATGCCGGAGAAGCCGCGCGACAGCGAGTTGATCTTCAGCGCCATGATCAGGCGCACGGTGGAATCCTTCATCGGCTGGCCGATGCCGGCGGCGTGCGACAGCACGATGGAGCGCTGCAGCAGTTCCAGCTCGTCGGCGGCGATCTTGGTGTTGGCCAGCAGGCCGAAACCGGTGTTGATGCCGTACACGGTGCGGTTTTCGGCCAGTACGCGCGCCACGGTGGCGGCGGAGGCGTCGATGCCGGCGTGGGCGGCCGGGTCCAGTGCCAGTTGCACGGAGGCGTCACGGGCGATCAGGCGCAGTTGGGCCAGCGTCAGCTTGCCCGGGGTGATGGTGATGGTGGTCATGATGGTCCTTCCTTTGCGCGGCGGCAGTTTGGCCGCGACAGATGTGTCGGTGCTGCGGCCAACCTTGTGGGCTGGCCGCACGCGGATTTACTTGATCATCGGCAGTTTGAGGCCGAAGCGCTTGGCAGCGGCAATCGCCTGCTCGTAGCCGGCGTCGGCGTGGCGCATTACGCCGGAGCCGCAGTCGTTGACCAGCACGCGCGCCAGGCGCTCGGCGGCGGCGTCGGTGCCGTCAGCCACGATCACCATGCCGGAGTGCTGCGAGTAGCCCATGCCCACGCCGCCGCCGTGGTGCAGCGACACCCAGCTGGCGCCGCCGGCGGTGTTCAGCAGCGCGTTCAACAGTGGCCAGTCGGACACGGCGTCGGTGCCGTCCTTCATCGCTTCGGTTTCGCGGTTCGGGCTGGCCACCGAGCCGGTGTCCAGGTGGTCGCGGCCGATCACGATCGGGGCCTTCAGCTCGCCGTTCTTGACCATTTCGTTGAAGGCCAGACCGGCGATGTGGCGCTCGCCCAGACCCAGCCAGCAGATCCGTGCCGGCAGACCCTGGAAGCTGATGCGCTCGCGCGCCATGTCCAGCCAGCGGTGGGTGTGCTTGTTGTCCGGGAACAGTTCCTTGATCTTGGCATCGGTCTTGTAGATGTCTTCCGGATCGCCGGACAGCGCCACCCAGCGGAACGGGCCCTTGCCTTCGCAGAACAGCGGACGGATGTAGGCCGGCACGAAGCCCGGGAAATCAAACGCGTTCTTCACGCCCTTGTCGAACGCGACCTGACGGATGTTGTTGCCGTAGTCCACGGTCGGGATGCCCATGGCCTGGAAGTCCAGCATCGCCTGTACGTGTACCGCGCAGCTCTGCGCGGCTTCGTCGGTGAGGCGGGCGTGCAGTTCCGGCTGGCGCTGCGCGTCTTTCCACTGTTCCACCGTCCAGCCGATCGGCAGGTAGCCGTTGATCAGGTCGTGGGCGGAGGTCTGGTCGGTGACCAGGTCCGGCTTGATACTGCCGGCCTGGGCGCGTTTCACCAGCTCCGGCAGCACCTCGGCGGCGTTGCCCAGCAGCGCGATGGACACGGCTTCCTTGCGGGAAGTATGTTCCTTGATCAGTTCCAGCGCGTGGTCGATATCGCGCGCCTGCTTGTCGACGTAGCGGGTGCGCAGGCGGAAGTCGATGCTGCTCTGCTGGCATTCGATGTTCAGCGAGCAGGCACCGGCCAGGGTGGCGGCCAGCGGCTGTGCGCCACCCATGCCGCCGAGGCCGGCGGTGAGGATCCATTTACCGCTCAGATCGTTGTTGTAGTGCTGGCGGCCGGCTTCGACGAAGGTCTCGAAGGTGCCTTGCACGATGCCCTGCGAGCCGATGTAGATCCAGCTGCCGGCGGTCATCTGGCCGTACATGAACAGGCCCTTGCGGTCCAGCTCGTTGAAGTGTTCCCAGTTGGCCCACTTCGGCACCAGGTTGGAGTTGGCCAGCAGCACGCGCGGGGCGTTGGCGTGGGTCTTGAACACGCCGACCGGCTTGCCGGACTGCACCAGCAGGGTTTCGTCTTCGTTCAGCTCTTTCAGCGACGCCAGGATCTGGTCGTAGCACTCCCAGTTGCGCGCGGCACGGCCGATGCCACCGTACACCACCAGCGCCTGCGGGTTCTCGGCGACGTCCGGGTCCAGGTTGTTCTGGATCATGCGGTAGGCCGCTTCGGCGATCCAGTTCTTGCAGTGCAGTTCGGTGCCGTGCGGGGCACGGATTACGCGGCTAGCGTCAAAACGCGGGTCAGTCATGGGAGTTGCTCCTATCGGGTCTTGCTCTGTCAGGTGTTGTTCACTACGTAAGCCGCCGCCGGTTTGCGCCGCACAGCGGAATGCTGTCAGCGCCGCAGTTGGCGCGTGATCGACCATGCCAGTCGCGCGGCGGCCTTGGCGCCGTGGCTGTCCTGGTCAAAATTGGGGTTGAATTCCACCAGATCGGCGCCCACCAGCTTGCCGCTCTTGGCGATCTTGCCGACCAGCGCTTCCACCACGCTGATGTCGACGCCGTAGCCGGCCGGGGCCGATACCGCCGGCATCTGTGCCGCCGGCAACACGTCGAGGTCGATGGTCAGATACACCGCGTCGACGCTGTCGATGAACTCGGCCAGCTGGTGGCGGGCATCGGCCAGCTGCCAGGCGGTCATGTCGCTGTCCAGCCGCCACTCGGCGCCAAGGTTGGCCGCAGCGTCGAACAGCGCGCGGGTGTTGGCGGTTTCGGCGACGCCCAGGCACAGGTAGCGGAAGTGCTGGCCGCGTTTCGCGCACTCGGCGGCGATCTGCGCGAACGGGGTGCCGCTGGTGGCTTCGTCGGCGGTGCGCAGGTCGAAGTGGGCGTCGAAGTTGACGATGCCGATACGCTTGTCCTGATGCGCGTCGGCGAGGCCCAGCCAGTGACCGAAGGCGGTCTCGTGGCCGCCGCCGAGCACCAGCGGCAGGTGGCCGGCGTAGACGATGGCGCTGACGCGGGCGGCCAGCCGCTGGTGCGCGGCGTCCAGATCGCCGTCGTCGCAGCTGATGGTGCCGGCGTCGTACAGTGGCAGCGTCGGGTGATAGGCCAGATTGGCCAAGGCCTTGCGCAACGCCTGCGGGCCGGCGCCGGCGCCGGTGCGGCCCTGGTTGCGGCGCACGCCTTCGTCGCAGGCGAAGCCGAGGATGGCGATGCCCGGTGCGGCGCCGGCGGCCAGCGGCTGCACCACCTGGTGCCAGCGGCGGGCGGCATCGCCCTCGGCGGCGTCAATGCGGCCGGTCCACATGCTCATGTCGATAGTCATGGTTTATCCCTCGTGCTGCACCACGCCACGGAACACGCGGCGGGTCAGCGGGTTGGTGCCGAGGCCGTACACGATCTCGGCCGGATGGTCGATGTCCCACAGCAGCAGGTCGGCGACAAAGCCGGCGGCCAGCTGGCCGTGCGTGGCGCCGCGACCCAGCGCCTGCGCCGCGTGGCGGGTGGTGCCGCGCAGCGCCTCTTCCGGCGTCAGGCCGAACAGCACGCAGGCCTGGTTCATCGCGAGGCGAATGGAGGCGAAGGGGCTGGTGCCCGGGTTCAGGTCGGTGGACACCGCCATCGCCACCTTGGCCGCACGCAGTTTCTCCACCGGCGGTTTCTGCGTTTCACGCAGGAAGTAGTAGGCGCCGGGCAGCAGCACCGCCACGGTGCCGGATGCGGCCAGCGCGGCCACGCCGGCGTCGTCCAGGTATTCGATATGGTCGGCGGACAGGCCGCCGAACTCGGCCACCAGCGCGGCACCATGCAGGTTGGACAGCTGCTCGACGTGACCTTTCACTTTCAGGCCATGGGCGCGGGCGGCTTCGAACACCTGGCGGGTCTGCGCCGGCGAAAAGCCGACGCCTTCGCAGAACACGTCCACCGCTTCGGCCAGCCCTTCCTGCGCCGCGGCGGGGATGATCACCTCGCACACGTGGCGGATGTAGCCGTCGGCATCGCCGGCGAATTCCGGCGGCAGCGCGTGCGCCGACAGCAGCGTGGTGGCCACTTCCACCGGCAGCGCCGCTTCCAGCCGGCGCGCGGCGCGCAGCTGTTTCAGCTCGTCCGCCAGCGTCAGGCCGTAGCCGGACTTCATCTCGATGGTGGTGACGCCTTCCTTCATCAGCGCCTTCAGCCGCGGCAGGCTGACCAGCGCCAGCTCGTCCTCGTCCAGGCCACGGGTGGCGCGCACGGTGGAGATGATGCCGCCGCCTTCGGCCGCGATCTGCTGGTAGGGCACGCCGGTGAGGCGCTTTTCCCATTCCGCGGCGCGGTTGCCGCCGTACACCAGGTGGGTGTGGCAGTCGATGAAGCCGGGGGTGATCCACGCACCCTTGGCGTCGCGCACCTCGCCGCCGCCGGCGAAGGCGGCCAGCGCCTGCTCTTGCGGCAGCACGGCGTGGATGCGGCCGTCACGCAGCCACAGCGCGTGACCGTCCAGCGCGCCGTACGGCGCAAGGTTGGCCGCGTCGAAGGTGGCGAGACGGGGGTTGATCCACAGGGTGTCGGGGCTGCTGCTCATGGTGGTGTCCGCTGCTTTGCGATGAATTGTATATACATTTAGTTGATCGCAAGGCGGGCGTCAAGATTTTTCTGCGGCGGGATTGTTGGCGGCGCGCGGCGCGCGGGGTCGTCAGGCTGGCAAAAAATCCAATAAAAACAAAAGGCCACGCGCTGGCGTGGCCTGTTTCCGGCTGTTGCGTAAATGTATATACATTTACTATTTGCGTACCCGCGTCTGCGAGCGCAGCTTGTAGCCGGCGCCGGGGTGCAGCAGCCGCGCGAAGCTGACCAGGTGCTTGCCGGACCAGGTGCGGCGCAGCACGCGCAGGCAGGGTTCGCTGGCCTGCAGCCCGAGCAGGCTCTGCGCCTGCGCATCCGGCAGCACCGCCTCGACGGTGTGCTCGACATCGGTCAGCGGGCAGGCACGCATCAGGTAGGCGTTCGGCGTCTCGCGCTGGAACTGCTGCGCCAGGTAGTCCGGCGCCCATTGCGGATTGATGTAGCGGTCTTCGAGCTGGATCGGGGTGTCGTCCTCGAAGTGCACGATCAGCGAGTGGAACACCGGCATGCCGACGCCCAGCGCCAGTCGCAGCGCCACTTCCTCGCTGGCGGCTTCCTCGCGCACGAAGTGCACCTCGGCGCGGTAGGCGTGGCCGCGGCTGGCGATCTCCTCGGCGATGTTGTTGACGTCGAGCAGCGGCGATTCCGCCTTGCGCTCGGCGACGTAGGTGCCGTCGCCGGCGTAGCGCAGCAGCACGCCGGCCTCGGCCAGATCGCGGATCGCCTTGTTGACGGTCATGCGCGACACGCCGAACTGCTTCGCCAGCTCGACCTCGGGCGGAATCTTGGCACCGGGGGCGAAGCTGCGGCTCTTGATACCGTCTAGAATGAAATCGCGGATGCGCAGGTAGTGCGGCTTGGAGGCGGGTTTGGGCGTGCTCATGCGGCGATTGTAAGCTGAAACGGACGGAAAAAGGCGCGGCCGCCGGCGGGCGACCGCGCGTGGTGCCTCAGTCGAGGTGGGCGGCGAGAAATTGCAGGCTGCGGCCGTGCGCCAGCGCCGCGGCGCGCTGGTCGTACATCGGCCGGCCCCAGCAGTTGAAGCCGTGATCGACGCCGGCGTAGTCGTGGAACACCGCGTTCGGCTTGCCGGCAAACGCCGCCTTCACCGCCGCCACCATGTCCTGGCTGATGTGGCCGTCCTGCCCCGCGTAGTGGAACAGGATAGGCATGGTGATGTCGGCGGCCACGTCCAGGTGCTGCTGGATGCCGCCGCCGTAGTAGCACACCGCGGCATCGGCCTGGCTCAGCGCCGCGGCGCGATAGGCCAGCTGGCCGCCCAGACAAAAGCCCAGCGTCGCCACCTTGCCCGTGACCTGCGGCAGGGCGCGCAGCGTGGTCACCGCCGCCGCCACGTCGCTGGCCGCCAGCGCGGCATCCACCCGCTGGTAGTAGCCGAAGGCCTGCTGGCTGCCGGCGTCGTCGTAGGCGAGGTCCACGCGCGGGCTCAGCCGCCAGAACACGTCCGGCGCCAGCACCACGTAGCCGTCCAGTGCGTACTGCTCGGCCACGGCGCGGATGTGTTCGTTGACGCCCCAGATCTCCTGCACCAGCACGATGCCGGGGCCGCTACCGGTTGGCGGCAGCGTCAGGTAGCCGGAGAAGGTTTCGCCTTGTGCGGTTTGAATGTCGATCCAGCGTGAATTCACGGCATCACTCCTTATGGGGTTGGAACGCGGAACGCCGGCGGCATAACGCGCTTGGCAAGCCGGCAGAAACTGTTGCATTGTAGCCGTCACACCGCTACTACGCCTGCAAGGATGTCATCATGACCCACCCTGTCCATCCCGACCTGCTGCCCGCCGGCGTGCGTGCCATCGAACTGGCCCCCGGCATGCCCGGCCTCGCCTTCAGCCACCCGGATTTCAGCGCCGTGTTCAGCCTGTATGGCGGCCAGCTGCTCGATTTCATCCCCGCCGGCGGCCAGCCGCTGCTGTACCTGTCGCCGCAAGCGCAGCTGCAGCCGGGCAAGGCCATCCGCGGCGGCATCCCGCTGTGCTGGCCGTGGTTCGGCCCCCACCCCGGCGACAGCAGCCGCCCGCAGCACGGCGTGGCGCGCACCGCGCTGTGGACGGTGAACGCGGTGGTGCGCAGCGACGACGGCTTCCACCTCAGCCTCAACGGCCCGCGTGAGGGCGAGCTGCAGGCGTCGCTGACGCTGCTGCTGGCCCCGCAGCAGCTGTCGCTGACGCTGACCACGCGCAACCTCGGCAAGACGCCGCAGCCGCTGAGCCAGGCGCTGCACAGCTATGTCGCGGTCAGCGACATTCGCCAGCTGCGCCTGCAGGGCCTGGCGCAGGCGCCGTACCACGACAAGCTCGACGGCCGGTTCAAGAGCTGGCCGGACGGCGACTGGACGCCGCCGGCGGCCACCGATGCGGTCGTGGCCAGCGCCGCGCCGCTGCAACTGGACGATGCCGGCTGGCAGCGCCGGCTGCAGCTGTCCAGCAGCGGCAGCGCCAGCACCGTGGTGTGGACGCCGTGGCAGCAGGGCGCGGCCAAGCTTGGCGACCTGCCCGCCGACGGCTGGCAGAACTTCCTGTGCCTGGAGGCGGCCAATGCCGGCGCCGACGCGCGGGTGCTGGCCGCCGGCGAGGCGCACAGTCTGACGCAGCAGCTGCGCGTCGCGGCGTTATAATCGCGCTTTACCTGATACACCGGAGCGTGACGAGTATGCTCAAGCCCGATCGACTTGATCGATTCCTGCCGCAGGTGTTCCCCAGCGGCGTCAAGGTCAGCAGCTTTGCCAAGCACTGCCCGCACTGCAAGAAACTGGTCAAATCGCCGGCCATGCACGGCGTGGCGCTGCTGGTGGTCGACCGCGTGTTCATCCTGGCGCGCGCCGAATGCCCGCAATGCGGCAACCGTTTTGAAGTGAAGTGCATGTTCGACGACAGCAAGCAGGTGCACCCGGTGCTGCTGCCGACGCTGATGGTGCGCTGGCTGATGCTGTGGCACGCGCGGCAGCTGCGCCGGCGCGGCATCCCGCTGAAACCGCTGGCGACCGTGGTGGATGACGAGGTGGACGCGGTGGTGACGCAGGAACGCGTCGGCCTGCTGCTGGCCGACAGCGAGGTGACCAAGTCGCCGGAAACGGTCGGCAGCTATCTTGGCCTGCCGATCGTGGCGTGGATCGAATACCAGGGCCAGCGCTACAACTACGACCGCGCGGTGCCGGAAGAGGGCCAGTTCCGCCTCAGCCAGTACGAGGCGCTGTTTGACCGGCGCCTGATCTACCGCCGCAGCGGGCACTGAGCCGCTTCCGGGCGATCATAAAAAACGGTGGCATACAGCCACCGTTTTTCATTGCGGGATCCGTTGCGGCCAACCTTGCCGCCGGCTTGAGTCAGGCCCAGGGTTGGCCGCAGCGAAACCGGAGGTGCGGCCAGACAGTACGCGGCCGGGCGCGGTCTCAGGCGCCGTAGTCGCCCCACACCGTCTGCATCGCCGCCGCCGCCGCCAGCGCCGCGGTTTCGGTGCGCAGGATGCGCGGGCCGAGCTTGAGCGGCGTCCAGCCGCCGTCGATCGCCGCCGCCTCTTCCGCCGCCGACAGCCCGCCTTCCGGCCCCGCCATCAGCCACGCGCGCGCCGGCGCTTTGGCGATGTCGGCCAGCCGCTGCGTGCCCAGTGGCGACAGCACCAGGTGCGCGTCGCCGTCCGGCTTCGCCGCCAGCCACTGCTTCAGCGTCAGGATAGGCAGCACCTCGGGGATGGTATTGCGCCCGCACTGTTCGCAGGCGGAGACGATGATCTCCTGCCAGCGCGCGAGGCGCTTGTCGGCGCGGTCGCCGGCCAGCTTGACGATGCTGCGCTCGGTCATCAGCGGCTGGAACACGCTGACGCCCATCTCCACCCCCTTCTGCAGGGTGAACTCCATGCGGTCGCCGCTGGAGATCGCCTGCGCCAGTCCCAGCCACAGCGGCGACTCGCGGCTGCTGTCGTCGAAGCGGCTGATGTCGCAGTCGGCATCGCGCTTGGCGATGGCGGTGAGCGTGGCCTGGTACTCGCCGCCACGGCCGTCGAACAGGGTGATGGCGTCGCCTTCTTTCAGCCGCAATACCTGTACATGGCGCACGACATGGTCGGGAAGGGACAGCGAACGCAGGCCGGCGAGGGGTGTGGCAACAAAAAACCTGGGCATGGTGTGTTGAAAGTCTGTGGTGATGGCGGTATTTTGCTTGTTTTGCTGCAATTGCAACAACCACTGTTTTCAATTCGCCCCCGCGGGGACGGCTTGAGGGGCGGGCCCACCGGCCTGCCAACCGTGTTAACCCGTCCGCTGACCGGCGGACGCGCCAGGAGAAGCGCATGCAGGTGGTCGACGAGGTCATCCGTACCGTTCGTAACGTGGCCCAGACCGAGGTCATGCCGCGCTTTTTGCGCGTCGGCAAGACGCGCAAGGACGACGGTTCGCTGTTTACCGAGGCCGATCTTGGCTGCCAGCAGGCGCTGCAGCGCGACCTGCCGCTGATTCTGCCGCACCCGGTGCTGGGCGAGGAAATGACGCGCGAGGAGCAGGACGCGCTGTGGGCGGCCAATCCGGACGGGCTGTGGGTGGTCGATCCCATCGACGGCACCACCAATTTCGTCAACGGCCTGCCCTACTTCGCCATCTCGGTGGCGCTGATGGTGAACGGCATCAGCGAGCTGGGGGTGATCTACAACCCGGTGGCCGACGAGATGTTCTACGCGCGGCGCGGCAAGGGCGCCTACCTCAACGGCAACCGCCTGCCGCTGAAGACCACGCGCAACAGCATGGGCGACGCCATCGCCGCGGTGGAGATCAAGTACCTGCGCTCCGGCAAGCTGGCGGCGCGCATGAACAGCGTGGCGCCGTTCGGCAGCCAGCGCAGCATGGGCTCCAGCACGCTGGATTGGTGCTTCCTCGCCGCCGGCCGTTACGACCTGTACCTGCACGGCGGCCAGCGGCTGTGGGACTACGCCGCCGGCGCGGTGATCCTGGAAGAAGCCGGCGGCCGCATCGCCAGCCTCAATACCGATGACTACTGGACGGACACGCTGTGGAAGCGCTCGGTGATCGCGGCGCTGGACCCGGAGCTGTTCGGCCACTGGCACCGCTGGGTGCGCGCCAACCAGTAAACCGGCGGATACCCGGAAACGATGCGGCCAACCTTGGGCAAGGTTGGCCGCATTGTTTTTGGCGCATGGGATGGTCTGGCCGGCGCTGCCGGCGCGGACGCTCCGGGCCGGCCGATGATCCGCAGCGCAGCGTGCCGGCTCACGGCGCGGGAGCTTCCAGTACCGCCAGCAACTGGCGCAGGCCGGCGTCGAGCGCGGCATGGGGTTCGGCGGGCAGCGGGGCGAGGATGGCCGCCATATTGGCGACGTGGGCGTCCAGCGCTGCCTCGACCAGCGCCAGCCCGTCCGGGGTCAGCCGCACCAGCAGGCTGCGCGCGTCGGCCGGGTTGGGCAGCCGTTCCACCAGCCCGCGCTCGGTCAGCAGCTGCAGCTGGCGCGTCATGGTGCCGGAGGACAGCATCAGGCTGGAAAACAGCGTGGTGGGTGCCAGGCAGTACGGTGCGCCGCTGCGGCGCAGCGTGGCCAGCACGTCGAATTCCCAGTTGCAGATGCCGTACTGGCCGAAGGTGTCGTTGAGCCGCTTTTGCAGCTGGCCGGCGCAGCGGGCCAGGCGGCCGATCAGCGCCATGTCGCGGGTGTCGAGGTCGGGACGCTCGCGCTGCCACTGCGCGCGGATGGCGTCCACGGCGTCGGGGGTGTTCAGTGTGTCCATGCCGGCTCCGGATAGCTCGTGTTCAAGATAAATATCTTGAGTTGAAGATAAATTGGCGATACGCTGATTATATCTTGAATGGGAGATAAATCCGTGATGCCTGCTTCCCGCCTGTGGCGCGATACCCTGCTGACCGCCGTGGTGCCGCTGATCTGGGGTTCCACCTATCTGGTCACCACGCAATGGCTGCCGCCCGGCCTGCCGTTTACTGCCGGCGTGCTGCGCGTGCTGCCGGCCGGCCTGTTGCTGTTGCTGTGGACGCGTCACCTGCCGCAGCGCCAGGAATGGCCACGGCTGCTGCTGCTGTCGCTGCTGAATATCGGCGCCTTCCAGGCCTTGCTGTTTGTCGCCGCCTACCGCCTGCCCGGCGGCATCGCCGCGGTGCTGGGTGCGATCCAGCCGCTGCTGATGATGGCACTGCTGTGGGGGCTGGAGCGGCAGACGCCGCGGCCGCTGGTGTTGCTGGCCGCCTGCGCCGGCCTTGCCGGCATGGCGGTGCTGCTGAATGCGGGTAACGCGCAGTGGGACGGCCTGGGCGTGCTGGCCGCCGCCGGCGGCGCGGTGGTGATGGCGCTGGGCATGTACCTCGCGCGGCGCTGGGGCAGTAGCCTGCCCTTGCTGGCGCTGACCGGCTGGCAGCTGGCGCTGGGCGGGCTGATGCTGCTGCCGGCGGCGCTGTGGCTGGACCCGCCGCTGCCGGCGCTGTCCGCGGCCAACGTGGCGGGCTACGCCTACCTGTCGCTGGTGGGCGCGCTGTTGGCCTACGGCCTGTGGTTCCGCGGCCTGCGCCTGCTGCCGCCGGTGGCGGTGTCGGCGCTGGGCCTGCTCAGCCCGGTGGCGGCGGTGATCCTGGGCTGGGTGGCGTTGGGGCAGCGCCTGCACGGCTGGACGCTGATCGGCATGGTGACGGTGCTGGCCAGCGTGCTGTGCGTGCAGCTGGCCAGCAGCCGCCGCCCGGCGCGGGCGGGGTGAGTGGCCCCGTCAGTCAGGCAAGCCGCCCGCCACGGGCGGCTTTTTTGCGTCGCCGGTGGCTGGCCGGCGCGGCGCCGGTGGCCGTCCGGGCAACGGGATAGCACACGCCTCCTGCCGCTACCCGGGCGACGGCCCATCGTCCCGTAGCGTGATCTCCACCCGCTCCTTGCCCTTGCCCACGTTCTTGCGTTTCAGTGCGATGCGGCCAACCTCTGCGGTGCGCTGGAGGTGGGTGCCGCCGCACGGCACGCGGCCGTAGCCGGCGATTTCCCAGTAGCGACGCTCGCTCGCCGCATCGGCAAAGGCGCTGGTGATGGGCAGGTTGGCCGCAATCAGCGCATCGATGCGGGCCTGCAGTGCCGGCAGCTGCGCGCTGATCGGCTGCGGCAGCGCAAAATCGATGCGTGCCTTGTGTTCGCCGATGTGGGCGCCGATTTTCTCCACGCCGGCCAGCGTCTGGCAGATGGTTTCCAGTACCAGTTCGGCGGCGAAGTGCAGCCGCATCAGACGATAGCGCCGTGGCCAGTCGATGCGCACCGTCACCGCATCGCCGGCTTGCAGGCCGTGGCCGGCGGCCAGGGTGTAGACGATGTCGCGGCCGAGTTTTTCCGCCTGCAGCACCGGCAGGCCGGCGATGCTGCCGCTGTCGCTCTCCTGGCCGCCGCTCTCGGCGTAGAAGATGGTGGCCTGCAGCGTGACGCGCTCGCCGTCCACCGTGGCGACCTGCGTGGCCAGCTCGCACCGGTAGGGGTCGTCCCAGAAGGTCTTGTGCGTCATGGCTGGGCGTGCCCGCCGGCCAGCCGCTGGTAGATGTCCGGCTCCACCTTTTCCATGATGCGCTGCGGCGCGCCCAGCGCGGCAAAGCCGTACTGCGCGTACAGGCCGTGGGCGTCGGCGGTGGCCAGCATGAAGCGGCGCAGGTTCTGCAGCTGCGGATGGGCCTGGATGTAGCTCATCAGCGCCTTGCCCACGCCCTGGCCGCGCACGCTGTCGAGTACGAACACGTCGCCAAGGTAGGCGAAGGTGGCGAAATCGCTGATCACGCGCGCAAACGCCACCTGCCGGCCATGCTCGTCATAACCGCCGATGCACAGCGCGCCATCCAGCGAGCGCTCGAAGATGTCACGCGGCAGGCCGCGCGCCCAGTAGGATTCGCCGCTCAGGTAGCGGTACACCATGTCGCGGTCCAGCCGCTGCTTGTCGGTATCGAATGTGATGGCCATGTCTGTCTCCGGTAGCAGCCTGTCACGCTACTGCCGGCTGGCCGTGGCGGCAAGCGCGGTGGGCAGAACACTGTGTGAAGCGCGCTGCCAAAAGCAATGCGGCCAACCCTGAACCAGGGTTGGCCGCATGTGGTTGCCGTGCGCCGGTTTACGCCTGCTGCAGGCGGCGTTGCTTCCAGTAGCTGAGCAGCCCGGCGCCGGAGTACAGCGCCAGAGCGCTCCAGATCAGCGCGAAGCCGATGGCGCGGTCGTTGCCGAACGGCTCGTTATACAGCCATACCCCCAGCAACAGCTGGATGGTGGGGCCGAGGTACTGGATCAGGCCGACGGTGGCCAGTTTCAGCCGTCGCGCACCGCTGGCGAACAGCAGCAGCGGAATGGCCGTTACCACCCCGGCGCCGAGCAGCAGCAGGTCGGTGGCGGTGCCTTGCTGGCCAAAGGCACCCTGCCCCTGCCAGTTGAACCATAGCAACGCGATGGCGGCCAGCGGCGTCATCAGGAAGGTCTCCAGCGCCAGGCCTTCCAGCGAGGGCAGCGTCGCCTTTTTGCGCAGCAGGCCGTAAATGCCGAAGCTGCCGGCCAGACTCAGTGAAATCCATGGCGGGCTGCCGGCGGTCAGCGTCAGCCAGCCCACCCCCAGTGTCGCGAAGGCAACGGCGGCAGCCTGCGGCCGCGTCAGCCGCTCGCCGAGAAACAGCCGTCCCAGCAGCACGTTGACCAGCGGATTGATGAAGTAGCCGAGGCTGGCCTCCACCACGCGGCCTTCGTTGACCGCCCAGATATAGATCAGCCAGTTCAGCGACAGCATCAGCGACGATACCGCAAAGATCGCCACCCGCCGCGGATCGCGCAGTGCGGCGAGCAGCCAGCCCCAGTTGCGCTGCAGCAGCAGGATCAGCGCCACGAACACGGCCGACCACACGATGCGGTGGCACAGGATCTGCAAGGCCGGCACATCGTGCAGCGGCTTCCAGTACAGCGGGAACAGGCCCCAGATGAAAAAGGCACCGACGGCATACAGCACGCCGCGCGAGGTTTCCTGACGGGAGGTAGACATGGGAGGCACCGCAAAGGTTGGCCGCAGGCCGGCTTGTGGCCGGTAGCGGCAGGGTCAAGGGTGCACTCTACCGCCCGCCGACTGTCTACTCAATGGCGGGGGCGGAACGCTGTGTTCTGCCGCCGCTGGCCGCCGCGCATGCTGCACTGGCACATAAGCCGCAGCTGTCGCGGTGAAACGACAATTATGTTGACGTTTACGTTTACGTCACCTAGTCTGCGCCCAGTAGTCCGGCCGCCACCTGCGCGCGCCGGGCACGGCCACAAAAAGACGCCACAGGCGCTACAACTAGAGATAGAGATTGCCAGCAAGCGCCGCTCACAAGGCCGGCCTCGCCCCGTTGCCACAAGCACAGAGAATGATGGAGGAGAAACCATGTCGATTCGCCATGTCGCACTGGAAGACAAATACACGGCAGCTACCGGACAGGTATTGCTGAACGGCATCCAGGCGCTGGTGCGCCTGCCGATGATGCAGCAGGAGCGCGACCGCGCCGCCGGCCTCAATACCGCCGGCTACGTCACCGGCTACCGCGGCTCGCCGCTGGGCAACGTCGACCAGAACATGCAGAAGGCGGAGAAATACCTCAAGGCACACAATGTGGTGTTTCACCCCGGCCTCAACGAAGACCTGGCCGCCACCGCGGTGTGGGGCACGCAGCAGGTCAACATGTTCGACGGTGCCAAGTACGAAGGCGTGTACGCCATGTGGTACGGCAAGGGCCCCGGCGTGGACCGCTCCGGCGACGTGATCAAGCACGGCAACGTGGCCGGCACCAGCAAGCACGGCGGCGTACTGCTGATCTGCGGTGACGACCACGCCGCCAAATCCTCCACCTTTCCGCACCAGTCCGACCACATCCTGGCCGCCAGCATGATTCCGGTGCTGTCGCCGTCCGGCGTGCAGGAGGTGATCGACTACGGCCTGCACGGCTGGGCGATGAGCCGCTACTCCGGCTGCTGGGTGTCGATCAAGGCGATCACCGACACCATCGAAAGCTCGGCGGTGGTCGACATCAGCCCGGATCGTGTCAACTGCGTGATCCCCGACGACTTCCCGCTGCCGGCCGACGGCCTGTCCATCCGCTGGCCGGACACCCCGCTGGCGCAGGAAAAGCGCGTGCTGCACCACCGGCTGTACGCGGCGCTGGCCTACGCCCGTGTCAACAAGCTCAACCACGTGACGCTGGATTCGCCGAAGGCGCGGCTGGGCATCATCACCTGTGGCAAGAGCTACCTCGACGTGATGCAGGCGCTGGACGACCTCGGCATCGACGAGGCGCTGGCCGCCGACATCGGCCTGCGCATCTTCAAAGTGGGCATGGTGTGGCCGCTGGAGCCGGAAGGCGTGCGCGAATTCGCGCAGGGGCTGGACGAGATCCTGGTGATCGAGGAAAAACGCCAGATCATCGAATACCAGCTGAAGGAACAGCTGTACAACTGGCGCGACGACGTGCGCCCGCGCGTGGTGGGCAAGTTCGCCGAAAAAGGCGAATGGGCGCTGCCGCACGGCGACTGGCTGCTGCCGGCCGCCGGCGAGCTGACCCCGGCGATGATCGCACGCGCCATCGCCAGCCGGCTGGCCAACATCTTCGACAGCCCGGTGATCCACGACCGCCTGAAGTTCTACGACGACAAGGAAGCGCAGCTGGTGCAGCCGCGCGAGGCGATCAACCGCATCCCGCACTACTGCTCCGGCTGTCCGCACAATACGTCGACCAAGGTGCCGGAAGGCAGCCGCGCGGTGGCCGGCATCGGCTGCCACTACATGGCGCACTGGATCGAGGGCGACAGCACCAAGACCTTTACCCAGATGGGCGGCGAAGGCATCACCTGGCTGGGCCAGGCGCCGTTCACCACCACCAAGCACATCTTCACCAACCTCGGTGACGGCACCTACTTCCACTCCGGCCTGCTGGCGATCCGCGCCGCGGTGGCCGGCAAGGTCAACATTACTTACAAGATCCTGTACAACGACGCGGTGGCGATGACCGGCGGCCAGCACGTCGACGGCTACCTCGACGTGCCGATGATCACCCGCCAGGTACATGCCGAAGGGGTTGGCCGCATCGTGATCACCAGCGACGATCCGGACAAGTACCGCACCGCGCACGGACTGAAGGAAGGCCTGGCGCCGGGGGTGGAAGTGTTCCACCGCCGCGAGCTGGACCGCATCCAGAAAGAGCTGCGCGAGCTGGAAGGCGTCACTATCCTGATCCACGACCAGACCTGTGCCGCCGAGAAGCGCCGCCGCCGCAAGCGTGGCGAATTCCCCGACCCGGACCGCCGCATCTTCATCAACGAGCGTGTGTGCGAGGGCTGCGGCGACTGCGGCAAGAAATCCGGCTGCCTGTCGGTGCTGCCGGTGGAAACCGCACTCGGCCGCAAGCGCAAGATCGACCAGAGCAGCTGCAACAAGGACTACAGCTGCGTCGAGGGCTTCTGCCCCAGCTTTGTCAGCGTCTCCGGCGCCAAGCTGAAAAAATCCTCCGGCGGCAACAAGGCCGGCCTTGACAGCATGAGCACGCTGCCGGATCCGAAGCTGCCGGCACTGCACGAGCCGTACGGCATCATGATTACCGGCGTCGGCGGTACCGGCGTGGTCACCATCGGCCAGGTGCTGGCGATGGCCGCCCACCTCGACAACAAGGGCATCACCGTGCTGGACATGGCCGGCCTCGCGCAGAAAGGTGGCTCGGTGTGGTCGCACGTGCGCATCGCCGACAGCCAGGACAAGCTGCACGCGGTGCGTATCGCCGCCGGCGACGCCAACCTGGTGCTGGGCTGCGACCTGGTGGTCACCGCCGCCGAGGAAGCGCTGGCCAAGATGCGCGAAGGCTTCAGCCACGTGGTGGTCAACAGCTACGAATCGCCGACCAGCGCCTTCCTGAAGAACCCGGACGTGCGCTTCCCGGCGCGGGCGATGAAGGACGCGATCATCGAATCGGTCGGTGGCAGCCACTTTGCCGAGGTCAACGCCACCCGCATCGCCACCGCGCTGATGGGCGACGGCATTGCGGCCAACATGTTCATGCTCGGCTACGCCTGGCAGCAGGGGCTGGTGCCGGTGTCGCTGGAAGCGATCATGGCCGCCGTCGAGCTGAACGGCGCCGCGGTGAAGTTCAACCAGGATGCCTTTACCTGGGGCCGCCACGCCGCGCACGACCTGCAGCGCGTGGAAACGCTGGTGTCGCCGTCGGCGGTGGTGCAATTCGTTCCACGTGAAACGGTGGACGGCGTGCTGCACCATCGCAGCAAGGAACTGGTCGCCTACCAGGACGAAAAACTGGCCGAGCGCTACAAGGCGCTGGTGGCCAGAGTACAGGCCGCCGAAGAGCAGGCCCGTCCCGGCAGCAGCGCGCTGGCACTGGCGGTGGCGAAGAACTACTACCACCTGCTGGCCTACAAGGACGAGTACGAAGTGGCGCGGCTGTACAGCGACGGCGTGTTCCAGCGCGAGCTGGCGGCGCAGTTCGACGGTACGCTCAAGCTGACCTTCCACTTCGGCGCCAGCTGGATGACCGGCCACCAGCCGCGCAAGATCAACCTCGGCCAGTGGGCACTGAAGGCGATGGCCATCATCGCCCACGGCAAGCGCCTGCGCGGCACCGCGCTGGATCCGTTCGGCTACCAGGCCGACCGCAAGCTGGAGCGGCAACTGATAGTCGAGTTTGAGACGCTGGTGGACGAGCTGTGCGGCAAGCTGACCGCGACCAACCTGGTCACCGCCACTGAGATGGTCAAGCAGTACGAAGGCATTCGCGGCTTCGGCCATGTCAAGGACGCCGGCCTCGCCAGCACCCGCGGCAAGCTGGCGGAACTGCGGCAGGCGTTCGAGGCGTTACCGCACACCGGCAAGGGTGCGGTGGCGTAACGGGCAATGTTTGAGGGTGTTTGAGCGGGCCGCTGGCCCGCTTTTTTTATGGACGTGGAGCGACTCTCCCCCCCCCTCTCCCTCCCGCCCCGCTGCCTTGACACAAACCGGCTGCTTTTTGCCGACAGCAAGCGGCATGGACGAACACGGACCGAGGCCAGACTGCCATGGTCTGGCGGCTTACTCGCCGGCATTAACGACAAATGCGTAACTCTTTGGCATAATTCGTGGATTTGTCCCGCTCCGGAGCCGCTGCCATGACCCTCCCCGACCTGCTCGCCAGCTTCGCCTCCGCCTTCAACCAGGACCAGCGCCTGCTCAGCCTGCAACTGGGCGACGGCAGCCGCTGGGGCGAGACGCTGTTGCCGCTGAGCCTGTCCGGTGACGAGGCGCTGGCCGACGACTACCGCTTCCGCGTCGAGTGTCTGTCGGCGGATGACGGCATCGAATTGAAGTCACTGCTGGGGCTGCCGGTGCGGCTCGGCATCGCCGGCGCCGATGGTGACGAGAGCCTGCGCTGCGGCGTGGTCAGCGCGGCCGAGACACTGGGCAGCGATGGTGGCTTTGCCCGCTACGCACTCACCATCGAACCGCCGTTTGCGCTGCTGCGCCTGCGCCAGACCTCGCGCGTGTTCCAGGATTTGTCGGTGGACGCCATCGTGCGGCAGATTTTCGCCGAGCACGCCGCGGCCAACCCGCCGTTCGCCGCAGTGCAGGGGCTGGACTTCATGCTTGCCGGCCCGCTGCCCAGTTGCAGCTACTGCCTGCAGTACCGCGAATCCGACCACGACTTCATCTGCCGTCTGCTGCGCGAGGAAGGGCTAAGCTGGCGTTACGAGCACCTGGATAGTGTGACCGAGCGAGGTAGTACAGCGTCGCGAGGGAATATCCCGCAGGTCAAGCTGCTGGCCTTCGACGATCCGTACAGCCTGCCGGCGGCCAACCTTGGCCGCGTGCGTTTCCACCGCAGCGATGCCACCGAAGAAGAGGACGGCCTCACCCGCTGGGACGGCGCACGGCAGATCGTGCCCGGCAGCGTGGCGCTGGCCACTTACGACTACCAGCCGGTGGCCACCGGCCACAGCGGCGACGAGACCGCGATCGAGCAGGGCCTGGACGGCAGCCGCTTGCAGAGCAGCCTGCAACACTACGATGCGCCCGGCGCCTACTACGCCAGCGACGCCGAGCAGCTCAGCCACTACGCGCGGCTGCGGCAGCAGGCGCTGGACGCGCAGGCCAAGACCTTCAGCGGCGGCGGCGTGGTGCGCGGCCTCACCGCCGGGCAGTGGTTCCGCCTCGACGCGCATCCGGCGCATCAGTGGGACGCGCCCGAGCAGCGCGAATTCGTGGTTACCCGCCAGCGGCTTGCCGTGCGCAACAACCTGCCGGCCGAGCTGGCCCGCAGCCTGCCTGCGGCCCTGCGGCCAACGTTGGCCGCAGGCGACGAAACTGGCAACGACGCGCCGTTCCGCAGCGAGTTCGACGCCCAGCGTCGCGGCCTGCCGCTCACCCCGGCCTACGCCGCCAGCAGCCACGCCAAGCCTACCGCGCGCGGTGCGCAGACCGCCACCGTGGTCGGCCCGGCCAACGAGGAAGTGCACACCGACCAGTACGGCCGCATCAAGGTGCAGTTCCACTGGCAGCGGCCGGACGAACACCCGGACAGCGGCGCCAACCTCGACGAGCGCTCCAGCTGCTGGCTGCGCGTCGCGATGCCCAGCGCCGGTGCCGGCTGGGGCCACCAGTTCATCCCGCGCCTCGGCCAGGAAGTGCTGGTCGACTTCATCGAAGGCGACATCGACCGCCCGGTGATTACCGGCGTGCTGTACAACGGCAGCCACCCGCCGCCAACCTTCAGCGGCACCGGCAGCCTGCCGGGCAACCACACCCTGTCCGGCATCAAGAGCAAGGAACACCACGGCTGCCAGTACAACGAACTGCTGTTCGACGACACGCCAAACGAAGTCAGAGCAAAACTCAGCAGCGAACACGGCAAGACCCAGCTCAACCAGGGCTACCTCACCCACCCGCGCGCGGACGGCAAAGCCGAACCCCGCGGCGAAGGTTTCGAGCTGCGCACCGACCGCCACGGCGTCCTCCGTGCCGGCCACGGCCTGCTGCTGAGCACCGAAGCGCAGCTCACTGCCGGCGGCAAACAACTGGCGCGCGACAGTGCGCAAAGCCAGCTCGACGCCGCGCTGGCCCTCGCCCAGAGCCTGGCTGACACCGCTACGGCGCAACTGGCGGATACGCAGGAAACCGGCCCCGCCGAGATCAAACCCGACAACGGCAAGGGCGCGAACAAAGCCGACGGCCACCTGCAGCATCACGCCGCCGCCCTGCGCGCATGGGAGGCCGGCAGCAACACCGACAAGGACGGCAAAACAGCCGCTCCCGGCAAGGGCGCCACCCAGGCCGGCCAGCAGCCCATCATGATCCTCAGCGCCCCGGCCGGCCTCGCCGCGACGACCGACCACTCCCTGACCCTGGCCGCCGGCACGAACATCGACCAGGTGGCCCAGCGCGACCTCAACCAGACCAGCGGCCGGCGCTGGCTGCACAACGTCGGCCAGCACATCAGCCTGTTCGTGGCCGGGGTGAAGGACAAGGTCAGCCTGAAACTGATTGCCGCCCGCGGCAAGGTGCAGCTGCAGGCGCAGAGCGATGCGATGGAGCTGACGGCAGACAAGGACGTGACGGTGACCTCGTGCAAGGACAGCATCACCATCGCCGCGAAAGAGGAAATCCTGCTTAACGTCGGCGGCGGCGCCTACATCCGCATGGCAGGCGGCAATATCGAAGTGCACTGCCCCGGCACGGTGAGCGTGAAGGGGGCGGAGCATAATTTGAGCGGGCCGGCGAGCTTGAAAACTGCACCAATATCCATGCCCTTACCCCAAGACATGGTGCGTTACAGCCAAAAGCTGGATTGGCCTGACTTCCCGCTGGCATGGTTGCCTTTTTCCAATGCATTCAAGTCCAGCAGCTTGCTTGAAAGCCAGCAATTAGCCCCTCTTCGTGCAAGCCCTTCGCAAGCCGAAACGGCAAGCGCCACAAGCAGAACAGAAGAAAAACTCACCCACATGCTGATGCTGAACGCTAATTGGCAAATGGAAGAAGGCGTTGCCGACTGGGAAGAACATACCAAGGACGAAACCGATGACCCAGACAGCATCTGAAATCTACATTGTTGAAAAAGGCGATACGCTCAGCCAGATTGCCAAGACAAGCGGGGTGCCACTACACCGTTTAATCAAGCTTAACAACCTGAAGAACCCAAGCCTGTTGCGGGTCGGCCAGCCCATCTATCTGAGCGAGCGTGTGGCATTTTCGGTCAAGGCATTATTTCTGGATGCCCTGCGCTATCCGATTGAAAATCTGGCCTATCAACTTGTGATTGACGGCAAGGCACATCATGGCAAAACCGGCAAGAATGGTCTGTCTGACGAAAAAGTCAGTGCCAGTGCAAAGTCCACCGTTGAGGTTTTGATCAAGGACGTTGTCGGTAACTGGCAAAAAGTCGGTGCGACTGTATCTGGGTATGGTGAAAAACTGATCACGCTGGTAAGCCCCTATGTGTCGTTCAAGGACAGGCTGGAGTCTCACCCACCCAGTGCACCTACGACCCCCACATCACAATCCAAGCCACCTGCGCGCCCCTCCACCAAGCCAGCCCTGCCGTCCAAGCCGCAGGGCAGCCCCGTACCCAACAACCCGGTTGTAAAAAAGAAAAGCAAGAAAGGCAAAGGCGGGGAGTCGGTAATCGAGATCGGCATCGACCTCCCGGCGGAATTGCTCAAGTACATGCAAGCGTACGAGGACAAGCCGATTACTGCGGATGATTGGAAAGAACTAGCAGAGAAACTTGAATGCGAAATTAACGTGTTGAAAGCGATTGCCAAGGTGGAATCCGGTGGCCGTTCGGCTTTTTGGGTGATCAATGACACTGCAGAGCATAAGGTGCATGCCCCCAAGATCATGTTCGAGCGGCATTATTTTCACAATCTGACCTGCGCTAATGGCCCCCTGCCCAATACCAAGAAGAAGCGACGCCACGGCAAAGGGGTCGCGGGTTGCAAAAGTCCGCATGATGACCATCCCGATATCTGCTGGCGGACCGGCTATCGCAAGGCGAAGCAGCTGAACAGCAGCGATGCTGCCATGCACGACGGCCATGTCGACCGCGCCGACATCCGCGACAACCGGCAAGACTACCTGCGCCTGATCAATGCTTACCGCCTGAACAGTGAGGCGGCATTGAAATCCGCATCGTGGGGGAAATTCCAAGTGATGGGTGCGAACTATAGTGCGTGTGGGGAGGGTACTGTTTTTACCTTCGTCAAAAAGATGTGTCGTAACGAACTTGGCCAAACAGGGCTTCTGGCCGGATTTATCAAGAAGAATCCCGAGCTCTGGAAAGCCGTCAAGGAAAAGAACTGGCACCTTATTGCCTACAATTACAACGGTCCAAATTACAAGAGCGATACCGATTACGATGTCAAAATGAAAGAGGCTTATGAATACTATTGTAAAAACGCTGTTTAGTGTTGCATTGCTAACCTGGATGCACGCTTCTCATGCAGAGTTGGTGCTGGATACAAAATATCTTGGTTCTGATAAAGAACTTAAGGAGTTAAGTAGTACATTGCAGGTGAGTAATTTTTTCGAGGGTCACGAAGAAAAGATCGAAGCCGATTTGCTTGCCAGAGGCGAAATTGCACCAGCATCCATACCCTTAATTTCATGGGGATGCTGTGGTCATGCGCATGCCATTTTTAATGGCAAGGATTATTATCTAAGAGCTTTTAACTATACAGTTGCTGCGCAGAGACTAGAGTATGAAAAATCTACAGTTGAAAAGCGAAAACATCGCACATTACCCGGCGGAGGCGCCTGCGTACTCTATGTGAATGATAAAGACTTAAACAAGGTTGCCGCGCTCAAAATCTCCCTCCCCGAAAACAACTACGGCACTTGGTGCAACGGCGTGGACGGTATAGGCAGCGCCGGTAAAGGCCGTGACGGCGTGTTGATCCCGATCAGCTATTACCTCACCGACAACACCCCGGCAAAACGCCCCGAAGAGATTGGTCAGGGCTGGCGTTACATGACCGTTCTGATCCGATTTGCCGAGGTTGATGGCAAACTGAGCTTGACTCAGGATGATCGCTGCCTCGGCAACCCCAATAAGTACAAGGAGATCCCGAGCGCCCGCAAGGCGTTGTCCCGTTGCGAGGGGCAGTAATTTATGGCACCGGCTCAGGACGGAAACAGGCTCAGCCGGCGCGCGCCTTCCACCGCCTGCTCCATATTGTTGCTCTCGTCCTGCCACACCCACACCTTGTGCAGCGGGTCGAACGCTTCCACCAGCCACAGCCGGCCGCCGGTGCCCAGTGCGATCAGCCGCGCGCGGGTCGGGCGCTGGTAATTGAACACCACCGCGTCGCTGGTAACCGGGGGTTTGCTGCTGCTGGCAAACAGGGATCGCATGGCAAGACTCCATCAAGACAATGCTGTTGCAATGCAAAAGCCGTGCCAGGATCAGGCCGGCACTGGCCTTGCCGCCGCTGGCCGGCATGCGATGCTGCGGTGCAGCAGGCGACACCCTGCACCGGGATAAGCCACGACTACGTCTTCTGGCGCCTTGTATTTATATCGTAATGCGATATATTTCAGGAGAGGACGCGCCCTGTCGTGCCCGTCCGCCACGTCAGCAAGGAGTGTCACCATGACCCCGCTTACCCCGCTTCGCATGTTGCTGTCCTCGCACCACGGCTGGGACGAAATCGCCAACCACCATGCTTCGACCGCCCGCTCATTTTTCCGCATCGTGCTGCCGGCCTCGCTGTTCGCCGCCGCCATGCTGCTGTATGCCGCCTATTTCAACGGCGAGGTGTACGCGCCGCAGGTGCCGCTGGCGCAGTGGCAGGCGGTGATCGTGCTGTTCCTGCTGCTGAACTGGTTCAGCGTGCACCTGATGGCCAGCTTCATCCGGCTGGCGGTGCACGCCGAGGCGCGGCCGCCGTATGCCGACTGCTACCGGCTGGCGGCGCTGGCACCGCTGCCGATCTGGCTGTCGGCGCTGTCGCTGCTGGTGCCGCTGCCGTTCTTCAATATGGCGATCGGCCTGCTCGGGCTGCTGGCTTCCGGACTGCTGATCTATCACGGGCTGGACGCGCTGTTCGAGCATGAGGACTCGGTCCGCACCGAGTCGCTGGCCTACACCGTGTTTACCGTCGGCGCCCTGTTGTGGGCGGTGCTGGTGGCGCTGATCGCGGTACCGCTGCTATGAGGGCGCCCGAGATGAGTTCAGAGATGAGTCCCGCCATCCAGCTGCTGCCGGCCAGCCAGTGCCCGGCGCAACGCGACAACGTGTTCCTGCTCGCCGCGCGCTGGCCGGCGGCGCTGCCCCGCGGCAGCCTGCCGCGGG
>NZ_LFDT01000022.1:0-56902 GCF_001037925.1 Vogesella sp. EB
GCCCGCCACCTGCGTCAACACCCGCAAACGGACTTTTTGACACAAAAACCACAAGCCATTGATTTCAATAAGCAAGCAGCCTGAACAAAATTGAAAACCCAAGCCGGATTGGCTCTGCTACGCTGGACGCCCGACTCCTTCCAACTACCAAACCCCCATTAATTCATGCAACGACACTGGCTTTTCGATCTTGATGACACGCTGCACCACGCCGGCGCGCAGGTGTTTCCGCTGATTACGCTGCGGATGACCAGTTACATCATGCAACACCTGCAGGTTGACGAAGACGAGGCCCACCGCCTGCGCAAGCTGTACTGGCATCGCTATGGCGCAACCCTTGGTGGCCTGGTCAGACATCACCGCATCGACGCCGACCATTTCCTGCGCCACACCCACGACATGGACGAACTGCTGCCCTTGATCGACAGCAGCAACCAGCTACCGCAATTGCTGAGCCGCCTGCCGGGACGCAAGTGGGTATTTTCCAATGGCCCGCAACACTATGTAGAGGCGCTGATCGAACACCTGCGCATCGGCCATCTGTTTGAGGAGATTTTCGGCATCGAACGTTTCGGCCAGCCCAAGCCGCGGGCGGCCGCGTTTCGGCAGGTGCTGCGCCAAAGCGGCATTGCCGCCGAGTACTGCATCATGGTGGAAGATTCTGCGGCCAACCTGCGCACGGCACGACAGCTGGGCATGCGGACGGTGTGGATCAGCCAGCAGAAGCGCAAGCCGTGCTGGGTCGACTACCGCATCGGCAACCTGAGCCAGTTGCCGCGACTGGCAATTAGTGCCGCCCCTGCTGCCTGAGCGACAGCAGCAGGCAGGCAAATGCTGCCAGCGGCCACAAGTCGGCCACCAGGTCGACCAGTGCACTCATGTTCAACAGATGGCCGTAGCTCCAGCGGAACAGCGACAACACGTCGGACTGCAGACCGGACAGCGGCCAGAACGATACCACCAGCTGTGACAGCAGCAGGCACAGCATGGCGGCCAGGGTTTGCGGCCAACGTTGACCGCGCGTCACCGCCCACACCAGCAACAGGCCGCCAAGCAGACCCAGCGCAACATTGAGGTTGACCCACTGGAAGAACAATGCCGGCTTCAGCAGCGCACCGGCGGTGACCAGCTTCAGCACGATCACCGTCAGCAGGAAGTAGACGATGGCGCGCAACTGGTACTGGCGCCGGCTCAGGAAGCAGGTCAGGAACAGCAGGCTGCCGGCGAGATTGAGCATCGCGCTGCCGCCTTCGATCAGCATCAGGAACAATTGCGGATCCTGCAGCGGCGAGACATACGGCTGCGGCAGACCCTCCGGCAACACCACCATGCCGAACAGCGGAATCGCCGGATTCAGCTGTGTCAGGAACCACAATCCGATCAGCAGCAACGCGTAGTCGGCACTGCTGTCGCCGACGAACCAGCGCCGGCGCAAGGCCTTGCCTTGCGCCCAGAAGCGGGAAAACAGCGGAAAGGTCGCCAGCGTCGCGCCGCAGGCGGCGCCGCCGACGTTGTACAGCACGTCAAGATTGGAGGCGACGCGCAATGGCAGGAACTGCTGCAGCGTCTCCACCAGCACACTACTGAGACTGGCCACCACCATCGCCAGTCCCCAGCCCTGCCACTTGCGATGCGGCACCAGCGCCAGGCTGAAGCCGTAGGGAATATAGATCAGCAGGTTGACGGCATTGTCGAAAAAACGGGTGTAGTACGGCAGTGGATAGAACAGGAAGTCGAACAGCGGCAAACCGGTGTCCTGCCAGCCGCTGAACGGATAGGCGCTGAGGAACACGATCAGCGCGGCATTGATCAATGCCGCGTGCAGTGCAACATGACTGCGATCGGAAACGTGGGGAACGGGAGCGGAACTCATCGGTATCGTATGGCCAGGCAAGCGGTTCAGGCCTGCGCCTCCGACCACACGCCATCGTGGAAGAAGCGGCGATAACGGGTCAGCCATGGCGCGATGTCGTAGCCATTGCCCGCCAGCCAGGCGGGATCGAAGTAACTGTTGAGATAGCGGTTGCCGTCGTCACACAGCAGCGTGACGATGCTACCGCTCTGGCCGTTACGCTGCATTTCCGCCGCCAGCTGGCAGACGCCGTAGAAATTGGTGCCGGTGGAGCCGCCGCACTTGCGCCCGAGCACCTCCTCCAGAAAATGCACCGCGGCGTAGCTGGCGACGTTCGGCACGCGAATCATGTGATCGACCACACCGGGGATGAAGGACGGCTCGACACGCGGGCGGCCGATACCTTCCACCCCGGAGCCGCCACGGCACTGCTGGTCGCGCTGGCCACTATAGTAGCTGTCGTAGAACACCGAGTTTTCCGGATCCACCACGCACACCCGCGTCGCCAAACGCTGATAGCGCACGTAACGACCAAAGGTGGCGCTGGTGCCGCCGGTGCCGGCGCCACACACGATCCACTCCGGCACCGGATGCGGCTCCAGCGCCATCTGCCGGAAAATGGTATCGGCGATATTGTTGTTGCCGCGCCAGTCGGTGGCACGCTCGGCGTAGGTGAACTGGTCCATATAGTGACCATCCAGCTGCTGCGCCAGTTGCCGCGACACGTCATAGATGGTGGCCGGATCATCTACCAGGTGACAGCGCCCGCCGTAAAACTCGATGGCGCGGATTTTCTCGGCCGAGGTACTGCGCGGCATCACCGCGATGAACGGCAGCCCCAGCAGACGGGCGAAGTAGGCCTCCGACACTGCGGTACTGCCGCTGGACGCCTCGATGATGCTGGTACCGGCTTTGATCCAGCCGTTGCACAAGCCGTAGAGGAACAGGGAGCGCGCCAGGCGGTGCTTGAGGCTGCCGGTGGGATGGGTGGACTCGTCCTTGAAATAGAGCTGGATGTCGGGCAGCCCCGGCAGCGGCAAGGGAATCAGGTGCGTATCGCTGGAGCGATTGAAGTCTGCCTCGATCTTTTGTACCGCCTGCGCTACCCAGCTGCTCATCACAATCTCCTTGGAATAGACGCATTGTACCCGAGTCATGCAAAAAGGGCGCCGCAGCGCCCTTTTTCATGCCAGCCGCAGCCGGTCGATCAGAACTTCATGCCGATACCGACGCTGGTCACCAGCGGGTTGATGTCGAGGGTACCGACATTGCCACCAGCAACGGAAGAGTCAACCTTGGTCTTGATCCAGATTTTTTTCATGTCCAGGTTCAGGAACACGTCCTTGGTCAGCGGCATGTCGATACCAACCTGCAGTGCCGGGCCAAAGCTGTTTTTCTTGATGGACAGGCCGAGACCGGAGTCATCCTTGAAGCCGTAGAAGCGGGTGTAGTTGATACCGGCACCGGCGTACGGACGGAACTGGCCTTCCGGATTGAAGTGGTACTGCAGCGTCAGTGTCGGTGGCAGCACTTTCACGGAGCCGATCTTGGCACCGCCAGCAGTGATGTCGTGCTTGGACGTACCCAGGATCAGCTCGGCACCAATGTTGTTGGTGAGCATGTAGGTGAAGTCCAGCTCGGGAATGGTGTCATTCTTGACATCAACATTCAGCGCTTGCAGGGTGTCGTTTACCGAAGTTTGCGGATTTACATCGGTAATACGCAAACGTGCGATGATGTCGCCCTGTGCCGCGAAGGCACCAGCGGACAAGGAAGCCAGAATGGCGGCGATAGCGAATTTTTTCATGGTTATCTCCAAGCAAGTTCTGCGAAAATTCTTCTTGTTCGCCAAAGCACTCTTAATTGACCAGCAACTTGTCGAGCACGGCGAAGACGTGCGGCAAGAATAACCTTGCTCTGAAACAGGGTTTTTGCGTTAGATCATGAAACGATCATGAAATACCACGACCTGCGAGACTTCATTAGCCAACTGGAACGACAGCACGAGCTGAAGCGCATCAGCGTGCCGGTGTCGCCGCACCTGGAGATGACCGAGATCGGCGACCGCGTGCTGAAGGCCGGGGGCCCGGCACTGCTGTTCGAAACGCCGCAACAGGGCGACAAGCGCTACGATATCCCGGTGCTGGCCAATCTGTTCGGCACCCCCAAGCGGGTGGCGATGGGCATGGGCGCCAGCGATGTGATGCAGTTACGCGAAATCGGCAAGACACTGGCTTATCTGAAGGAGCCGGAACCGCCGAAGGGCTTGCGCGACGCGTGGGACAAGCTGCCGCTACTGAAGCAGGTGCTGTCGATGGCGCCGAAGGAAGTGAAGAAGGCGCCGTGCCAGGACATCGTGTGGGAAGGCGACGACGTGGACCTGGCCCGGCTGCCGATCCAGCACTGCTGGCCCGGCGACGTGGCGCCGCTGATTACCTGGGGCCTGACCGTGACGCGCGGCCCCAACAAGAAGCGCCAAAACCTCGGCATCTATCGCCAGCAGGTGATCGGCCGCAACCGCGTGATCATGCGCTGGCTGGCACACCGTGGCGGCGCGCTGGACTACCGAGAGTTCCGTGCGGCCAACCCTGACAAGCCCTACCCGGTGGCGGTGGTACTGGGCTGCGACCCGGCCACCATCCTGGGCGCGGTGACGCCAGTGCCGGATACGCTGTCGGAATACCAGTTTGCCGGCCTGCTGCGCGGCAGCCGTACCGAGCTGGTGCAGTGCCTCGGCTCCGACCTGCAGGTGCCGGCCAGTGCCGAAATCGTGCTGGAAGGCCACATCCACCCCAACGACATGGCAATGGAAGGCCCCTACGGCGACCACACCGGCTACTACAACGAGCAGGACAGCTTCCCGGTGTTCACCATCGACCGCATCACCATGCGCGAGAACCCGATCTACCACAGCACCTACACCGGCAAGCCACCGGACGAGCCGGCCATCCTCGGCGTGGCGCTGAACGAGGTGTTCGTGCCCATACTGCAGAAGCAGTTCCCAGAGATCGTCGACTTCTACCTGCCGCCGGAAGGCTGCAGCTACCGCATGGCGGTGGTGTCGATCAAGAAGCAGTACCCCGGCCACGCCAAGCGGGTGATGATGGGCTGCTGGAGCTTCCTGCGCCAGTTCATGTACACCAAGTTCATCGTGGTGGTCGACGACGACGTCAACACCCGCGACTGGAAGGAAGTGATCTGGGCGATCACCACGCGCATGGACCCGGTGCGCGACACCACGCTGATCGAGCACACCCCGATCGACTATCTGGACTTCGCCAGCCCGGTGTCCGGCCTCGGCGGCAAGATGGGGCTGGACGCCACCAACAAGCTGCCCGGCGAAACCAGCCGCGAATGGGGCACCCCGATCGTGATGGACGCCGCCACCCGCCAGCGCGTGGACAGCCTGTGGCAGCAACTGGGGCTGTAACGCGCCGCCGCCGCAAATAATTGTGTTACCCCGGGCAGGGCGCGTTATCATCGCGCCCTGTCTGTACTTACCCCGGAGATCTCACCATGATTAATGCCAATTCCCGCCAGCGCCTGAAACGCCTGAAACCCCGCCAGCGCAAGAAGCTGCGCGTTGGTGAGTTCCAGGAACTGGGCTTTACCGTGATTGCCAATCTGAAAGAAGACGCCGCTGCCGGCGCCCACGACGGCCTACTGGATGCCTGGCTGGACGCGGTCGAGCAGCACGGTGTCAGCTTTGGCGGCCACTTCAGCGACGGCCAGCTGGACGGCATCGTATTCCCGATCAACGGCGTGGCGGTGACCGCCGAGATGCGCAACGCGCTGAACAGCTGGCTGCAGGCGCGCGCCGAAGTCAGCGACGTGGAATGCAGCGAGCTGCTGGACGTGTGGCACAGCGCCTGGTAAGGCTGCGGCCAACCCTGGCACCATGAAAAAAGCCTCCGCATGCGGAGGCTTTTTTCTATGCGCGTCAAAACCTGTTCACGATCTCGTGAGCCAAAACCAGACAAGGCGGAATGGACCAAAAAAGCGCCGTTGATGTTGATATCAATACGCATTTTTTGGCCAATGCCAACGAAGGATCAGCCACTTGGATATCAGGGTGCAGCAGATCGTGAACCGCTTCTCAGGGCACGGTCAGCCTGCGCCGCGCGTACAGCAGCAGGCCGTCGGCCAGGTGCCGGTACAGCCGCGGCGCGCGCGACGGCGGGCAAGGTTGGCCGCACAGCGGCGACGGATCGCCGGCCGCCGCCAGCGTCTGGCACAGCGACAGCTGTTCGTGCTGCCACGCCAGCCAGTCGGCCTCGCCGCGGCGTTGCAGGCGCTGGTACTGCTGCGGCCACGGCGCACCGGACTGCACGGTGCGCCAACCGAAAAACAGCAACGAATGCCACAGGGCAAAGCTGCTGCGACACTGGCGGCGGCACAAGGCCGGCAATACGGCGTTGACTGCCAGCAGCAAGGGCAACAAGGGCTGGGTCATGGGACCTCCTTTTTGTGCAACGCACAAAAGCGGTATAAACCGATTCTGCCGCCTTGCCAAGACACTTCGCCCTGCGGCTTCTCCCCGCTGCCACTCGAACCGCCACAAAAAAAGGCGTCACCATGCGGAGAACCGCACGGGGACGCCCTATAAAGGGACCTACAAACTTACAGCGTCACCCAGCGCGGGCTGGTCAGCGCCTCCGGCTGTAGCAGCTTGTCCAGCTGTTCGCGCGTCAGCAGGCCGCGACGCAGCACGATGTCGTAGACGCTGCCGCCGTTGGCGTGCGCCTCGGTGGCCACTTCGGTGGCGGCGGCGTAGCCGATGTAGGGGTTCAGCGCCGTCACCAGACCGACGGAACGGTGCACGGTGTCCAGCAGGTAGTCGCGGTTGGCGGTGATGCCGACCACGCAGTTTTCGCGCAGCGTGTCGCAGGCCGCGGTCAGGTGGCTGACGCTGCGGAACAGGCTGTAGGCGATCACCGGCTCGAAGGCGTTCAGCTGCAGCTGGCCGGCTTCCGCCGCCATGGTGACGGTCATGTCGTTGCCGATCACTTCATAGGCGACCTGGGTCACCACTTCCGGGATCACCGGATTGACCTTGCCCGGCATGATGGACGAGCCGGCCTGACGGGCTGGCAGGTTGATCTCGCCGAGGCCGGCACGCGGGCCGGACGACAGCAGGCGCAGATCGTTGCAGCTCTTGGACAGCTTTACCGCCACCCGCTTCAGTACCCCGGACAGCTGCACGAAGGCGCCGCAGTCCTGGGTCGCCTCGATCAGGTTCGGCGCGGTCTGCAGCGCGATGCCGGTCAGCGCCGACAGCTTCTCGCACACCAGCGGCGTGTAGTCCGGGTGGGCGGTGATGCCGGTGCCGATGGCGGTGGCGCCGAGGTTGATCTCCAGCATCAGCGCGCTGGCTTCGTACAGCCGCTGCTCGTCCTCGCCCAGCATCACCGCGTAGGTGCGGAATTCCTGCCCCAGCGTCATCGGTACCGCGTCCTGCAACTGGGTGCGGCCCATCTTCAGCACGCCGCCGAATTCGTCGGCCTTGTCGTCGAAGGCGTCACGCAGGCGGGCCATCGCCGCCAGCAGGCGCTGCACACCCCAGAACGTCGCCAGTCGCAGCGCGGTCGGGTACACGTCGTTGGTGCTCTGCCCCATGTTGACGTGCTCGTTGGGGTGCAGGTACTGGTACTCGCCCTTGCCATGGCCGAGGATCTCCAGCGCACGGTTGGCGATCACCTCGTTGGCGTTCATGTTGGTGGAGGTGCCGGCACCGCCCTGGATCACGTCGACCACGAACTGCTCGTGCAGCTTGCCGCCGCGGATTTCCTCGCACGCCAGCACGATGGCGTCCTTGTGCACGGTGCCGAGCAGGCCGAGCTGGTGGTTGGCCTGCGCCGCCGCCTGCTTGATCACCGCCAGCGCGCGGATCAGGTCGCCGTAGCCGGCAATGGTCTGGCCGGTAATCGGGAAGTTCTCGATGGCGCGCAGGGTATGCACACCCCAGTAAACGTGGGCAGGGACCTCGCGGTCGCCGAGCAGATCGTGTTCAAGACGGGTCGACATGGTGGTGTTCTTGTGTGGGGAAGGATGGCCGCCACTGTAGCGCCGCCGTCGCCACCACGACCAATTCCGAATGGCGATGGGATGATGCAGGATTTGCATGATCGCCGATCATGTCGCCAACGCACGATCAAAACCCAACAACATGCGGCCAACGTCGCTGTAAGGTTGGCCGCAATACGGGGTTGCGCCGCGCTACACCGCCGGATAGCGCGCCGCCAGCTGCTGCCACAGCGCATCCAGCGCCGGCAGTTCGCGTCGCGCATCGCGGTAGACGCGGATCTCCATCGGCAGCGTCCACTGCTCGCCGCCGGCGGCACACAACTGGCCGGCCCCCAGCTCGCGCTGCACCGCGCTGTGCGGCAGGAAGGCGACGCCGTGCCCTTCCAGCACCATCGCCTTCAGTCCCTCGGCCATGTCGGTCTCGAAGCACTGCCGCAGCGCGCACACGGCCGGTGCCCGCTCCAGGATCAGGTCGGTCATGCGCCGGAAGTAGGCGTTCTGGCCGTAGCCGAGGAAGGGCAACGGCGCGGCGCTGCTGCCGGGCAGCTGCCACTGCGGCTGGCCGTCCGCCAGCGCGCGCGCGAACGGCCCCAGCGTCTCGCTGCCCAGGCGCAGGCCTGGATAGCGGCCGGCGCTCAGCTCCACCGGATGGCGCGGATGGTGGTAACACAGCAGCAGGTCGGCATTGCCTTCGACCAGCGCCACCACCGCGTCGTGCACGTTGTGCGCCAGCAGGCGCCACGACACCTCGCCCAGCGCCGTGCGCTCGTCCGCCAGCCAGCGCGGTACGAAGCCGAACGACAGCGTGTGCGGCACCGCCAGCGTCAGCGTGGTGCCGTCCGCCGCATGCAGCCCGCGCAGCAGGGTGCGGGTGCTGGATAGCTCGCCGACCAGTTGCCGCGCCTTGTCCAGCAGCAGCTCGCCGGCCGGCGTCAGCCGCGTCGGCCAGGTGGTGCGGTCGATCAGGTCGGCGCCCAACCACTGCTCCAGCGCCTTGATGCGGCGCGAGAACGCCGGTTGCGTCAGGTGGCGCAATTCGGCGGAGCGGGTAAAGCTGCCGGTCTCGGCCAATACCAGAAAGTCTTCCAGCCAGCGGGTTTCCATAGCACACCTCCTGCAATGGCCTGCAGCGTAATCGCTCTGCCGGCCACACGCAAAAAAGGTTGGCCGCATGAGTGATCATGCGGCCAACCTTTTTCATGACATCAACGGGCGCCTTCAGTCGCGCTCCAGCTCCCACAGTGCCGACTGCAGCGACTCCATGCGCGCATCCAGCGCGCTTCGGGCGTCGGCCAGCGCGCGGTTGTAGATCGCCGGGCCGATGCGCCCGGCAACAAACAGCAGCAGCGACTGCGCGTCGAACGTGCCCAGTTCCACCCCGAACTCGCTATCCAGCTGGCGCTGCAGTGCGGGGGCCAGCTCGGCAAGCTGGGCGGGGCTGAGAAAACGTTCGTCGCGACTCATGGCAAGACTCCGGAATGACAGGCTGCCGCCGGGCGGCGGCAGCGCAAAACGCGCAGTCTATCAGCCCTGCTTGGCCAGTGCCGGTTGCAGCTCGACGTCACGGCCCTGCGGCTCGATGTCATCATCGTCATCCAGTTGCGGCAGCGCGGCAGTCAGTTCCTTCTCGGTCTTGGCGACCACGCTGGCGGCGATGGCGTTACCCAGCACGTTGGTGGCGGAACGGCCCATGTCCAGGAAGTGGTCGACGCCCAGCAGCAGCAGCAGGCCGGCTTCCGGAATGTTGAACTGTGCCAGGGTGGCGGCGATCACCACCAGCGACGCGCGCGGCACGCCGGCCATGCCCTTGGACGTCACCATCAGGATCAGCAGCATGGTGATTTCCTGCGACAGCGTCAGGTCGATACCGTAGGCCTGGGCGATGAAGATGGTCGCAAAGGTGCAGTACATCATCGAGCCGTCGAGGTTGAACGAGTAACCCATCGGCAGCACGAAGCTGGCGATGCGGTCGGAGCAGCCGAAGCGCTTCAGGCGATCCAGGGTCTTCGGATAGGCGGCCTCGGAGCTGGCGGTGGAGAAGGCCAGCAGTGCCGGCTCGCGCACCGCGCGCAGCAGCTCGATGACGCGGCCCTTCAGGAAGATCGCACCCATGGCCAGCAGCGCCAGCCACAGCAGGCTCAGCGACATGTAGAACTGCGCCATGAAGCTGCCGTAGGTGGACAGGATGCCCAGGCCCTCTTTCGCCACCATGCCGGCGATCGCGGCAAACACCGCGAACGGCGCGAAGTTCATCACGTAGCCGGTGACCTTCAGCATGATGTGGGCGACGGCGTCGATGGCGTCGATCAGGCCCTTGGCCTTGTCGCCGATGGCGGCGGCACCAGTACCGAAGAACAGCGAGAACACCACGATGGCGAGGATCTCGTTCTTGGCCAGCGCGTCGAACACGCTCTTCGGAATCAGGTGGCTGATGAAGTCCTTCAGTGTCAGCGCGCCCTTCTCGATGCCGGAGCTGGCGGTAATGTCCGGCAGCGGCAGGCTGAGGCCGACACCCGGCTTCAGCAGGTTGACCATCACCAGGCCCAGCATCAGGGACACCAGCGAGGCGGTCACGAACCAGCCCATCGCCTTGGCACCGATGCGGCCAACGGTAGCGGAGTCACCCATGCGTGCAATGCCGACCACCAGGGTGGAGAACACCAGCGGCGCGATGATCATCTTGATCAGACGCAGGAAGACGTCGGTCAGGATGGACAGATTGTCGGCAAAGGATTTGATGGCTTCCGGGCTGCCGGCCATCTCGCGCCAGGCATAACCGGTGATGATGCCCAGAACCATTGCGGCCAGGATCATCGTTGTCAGTCGATTCAGTTTCACGGGGACTCCATGCATATGAGGGTCAATAACACTTTCGTGGCTCCGGCCAGGCCGGCGTACGGCATCTGGCGTGCCGTTTTCTATTGGCAGCCCCTACAGCACAGACCGTGCCAGCTTTTACTACAGCCAAAGCGTTGATTTACAAGGAATACTCTCGTCATGAGCGGCCATCAGAACGGCAGACCGAATACCCACCCGATCGGCATCCGGATTTCCGAACGCCCTGCCGCCGTGACGCGCCCATAAAAAAACCGCCCGTCATGGCTGGCATGACGGGCGGTGTGCGGGCGGCGCCGTTTCAGTTGTCGCCGGCGGCGGCCTGTGCCACCCAGTCGGCGGTGTGCGCCGCCGCCTTGAATTCGTGCACCACCTGTTGCAGCTCGCTAAAGGCGCGCGGCGCGTCCAGCGCGGCGCAGGCACTGCGCAAGGCCGCCAGATGGCCGGCCAGCTGCGCCGGCGGCAGGTGGTACTCCTGCGCGCGCATGATGCGCGGATGGTCGGTGGCCAGCACGCCGTCGCCGATCAGCAGCTCCTCGTACAGCTTCTCACCCGGGCGCAGGCCGGTGCAGCGGATCTCGATGTCGCCGTGCGGATGGTAGTCGTCGCGCACCTCCAGCCCGGACAGGTGGATCATGCGCCGCGCCAGATCAATGATCTTCACCGGCTCACCCATATCCAGCACGAACACGTCGCCGCCCTCGCCCATCGCGCCGGCCTGGATCACCAGCTGCGCCGCCTCGGGGATGGTCATGAAGTAGCGGGTGATGTCGGGATGGGTCAGCGTCACCGGCCCGCCTGCCGCGATCTGCTGCTTGAACAGCGGCACCACCGAGCCGGAGCTGCCCAGCACGTTGCCGAAGCGCACCATCACGAAACGGGTGCGGCTGCCGGCGGCGTGGCGCGCCTGCAAGGTCAGCTCGGCCAGGCGCTTGCTGGCGCCCATCACGTTGGTTGGCCGCACGGCTTTATCGGTGGAAATCAGCACGAAGGTGGCGACGCCGGCGTCCTGCGCCGCCTGCGCGCAGCTGTCGGTGCCGAAGGCGTTGTTGACGATACCGGCCACCGGATTGTGCTCCACCATCGGCACGTGCTTGTAGGCCGCCGCGTGGTACACCGTCTCCACCGCGAACGCCTGCAGCACCGAACTCAGCCGCGCCGTATCGGTGACGCTGCCCAGCACCGGCGTGCGCGCCACCGCCGGCGCCAGCCGCGCCAGCTCCTGGTCGATCGCGTACAGCGCGTATTCACTCAGTTCGAACAGCACGATGCGCGCCGGACGGTTTTTCACGATCTGGCGGCACAGCTCGGCGCCGATGGAACCGCCGGCGCCGGTGACCATCACCACCTTGCCGCGGATGTTGGCGGCCAGCAGTTCCGGCTGCGGCGGCACCTGGTCGCGGCCGAGCACGTCGTCGATCTCCACCTCGCGCAGCTCTTCCACCCGCACTTCGCCGGACACCAGATCGGCCATCCCCGGCAGGCGCTTGATCGGCACGTGCAGGGTTTCCAGCTGCTCCAGGATCTGGCGGTGGCGGCCACGGCTGGCCGACGGCATCGCCAGCAGGATCGCCTCCGCGCCGCTGTCCTGCAGCAGCTGCGGCAGGGTCAGCGGATCGTGCACCGTCAGGCCGCGGAAGGTGCGGCGCCACAGCTGCGGGTTGTCGTCGACAAAGGCCAGCGGCCGGTATTCGCGGCCCTCCTGTAGCGCCGCCATCAGCTGCAGGCCGGCACGGCCGGCGCCGTAGATGATCACCGGCCGCCGCGGCGCGTCCAGCGCGTCGATGCGGCGCACGATGCCGCGCAGGAAAAAGCGGCTGCCGCCGATATAGGCCATCGCGAACACCCAGAAGATCACGATGGCGGTGCGCGGGAACGGCGCAATGCCGGCCATCAGGATCACCGCCATCAGCAGCAGCACCGACAGCGACACGCCGACGAACACGGTGTACACGATGCGGTCGTCGAGGAATTTCAGCACCGCGCGGTACAGGCCGAGCTTGATGAAGATCGGCAGCACCCACAGCGGCGGCACCGCGAAAATCCACAGGTACGGGTCCAGCTTCGGGTCCCAGTTGCCACCCAGCCGCAGCAGCACCGCGCTCCACAGCGCCAGCGGCAGCAGCAGCGCATCCAGCAGCATCAACAGCGCCATCTTGTGGTGGCGCGAGAAGGACAGCAGTTTTTCCAGCATGTTGTTCCCAAGGTTGGCCGCAGACAGGGCCGAAAGCCTAGCGCGACACGATCTTCAGCAAGGTGGCCAGGATGATCTGCACATCGCCCCACAGCGTGTAGCTGCGCGCGTATTGCAGGTAGTAATCCAGCTTCTGCGGCAGGATCGATTCGATGTACATCTTTTCCGCATCCGCCGCTTTGCCGAGCAGCTCGTTCTCGTCGATCATGCGGATCGACGCCCAGTCGGTAATGCCGGGGCGCACCGACAGCACGACCTCCTTCACCCGCGCCGGATAAAGCGCCACGTATTTCGGCACCTCCGGGCGCGGCCCGACCAGGCTCATGTCGCCGAACAGCACGTCCAGCAGCTGCGGCAACTCGTCCAGCTTGGTCTTGCGCAGCAGGCGACCGGCGCGGGTGACGCGGGCGTCGGCGCCCACCGTCAGCTGGCCGGCGGCTTCGGCATTGATCTGCATGGTGCGGAACTTGTGGATGCGGAACAGCTGGCCGCCGCGCCCTACCCGCACCTGGCGGAAGAACACCGGGCCCGGCGAATCCAGCTTCACCCACAACGCGATGGCCAGCAGCAGCGGCCAGATCAGCCACAGCCCGGCCAGCACCGCCGTCAGGTCGAACAGGCGCTTGACGATCGGCGAGCCGTGGGTAGCGGCCAAGGTTGGCCGCAGATTATCCGGTAGCCCAAAGCTGCTGCACGACTCGTCTGCGGCGTTGGCCGATGCTCGCGCGGTACCGTCCGTACTCTCTCGGTCGCTGTGCGCCGTCCGCCCTGCATCCGCGCCGCTCGCGACGCCTTGCTTGTTTTCTGGCTTGTCGCTCATCACTTGCCCAGCACTTCGCGCACCGCGGCGATCACGCGGCGCTGGTCGTCGTCCGTCATGCGCGTGTACAGCGGCAGCGTCACCTCGGCCTCGAACGCCGCGTCGGCCACCGGGAAATCCTCGCGCTTCAGGCCGTAACCATCGCGCCACACCGGCTGGCGATGCAGCGGGATGAAGTGTACCGAGCAGCCGATACCCAGCTCCGCCATGCGCACGATGAAATCGTCACGGCTGATGCCGGCTTCCGGCTTCAGCCGTACCGGGTACAGGTGCCAGGCGTGGTTGCTGCCGGCATCCACCGGCCGCGCCGGCAGGATCAGCGGCAGGTCGGCCAGCGCCTCATCGTAGCGTGCGGCCAACGTTTCGCGCTTCTGCAGGAAGGCGTTGATCTTCTTCAGCTGGTGAATGCCCATCGCCGCGGCGGTGTCCGGCATGTTGTACTTGTAGCCGGGCGCGACCACCTCGTAATACCAGGCCGGCGTCTTGGAGGTGTAGCGGTCGAAGGCGTCGCGACTGATGCCGTGCAGGCGCATGACTTTACATCTTGCGAGGATGTCCTTGTTCTTGGACACCACCATGCCGCCTTCGCCGGTGGTCATGGTCTTGTTGGCGTAGAAGCTGAACACGGTGACATCGGAATCCAGCGTGCCGATCAGCTTGCCCTTGTAGTACGTCGGCATCGCGTGGGCGGCGTCCTCGACGATCTTCAGCTTATGCTCGCGGGCGATGGCGATGATCGCGTCCATGTCGCAGGCCAGACCGGCAAAGTGCACCGGCATGATCGCCCTGGTTTTCTCCGTGATCGCGGCGCGAATCGCCTCTGGGCGGATGTTGAAGGTCACCGGATCGACGTCCACGATCACCGGGTGGGCGCCGAGATAGCGAACCACCTCGGCGGTGGCGGTAAAGGTGTAGCTGGGCACGATAACCTCGTCGCCCGGGCCGATACCGACCGCCTCCAGCGCCAGATGCAGGCCGGCGGTGGCGGAGTTCACCGCGATCGCTTCCACGCCGTCACCGATAAACGCCGCAAAATCGGCCTCGAACTGCTTGGTTTTCGGCCCGGTAGTCACCCAGCCGGAACGCAGCGCATCGACCACTTCGTTGATTTCGTCTTCGCCGATGTCCGGCAGGGCGAAGGGGAGGAATTTTTGTTGGCTCACTTCGTTAATCTTTCAAATGATTTTTCTAATTCATTTACTGTAGTATCGTTAAAAATCGATAGCTTCTTCAGCATTTCTTCATAAGCACTAACTCCCAAATTCACAGCAATACTGCAAAGGGAAAGCTCTATATCAATCATCTTTCGCAGAATTACATTAGGATCAAGATGCCCATCCTTGCGAACACAACCAAGTCTATATGACTTTCTCCACAAGTAAGCATATAGCTTAAAGGAAGCATCCCATGCTGACTTCACATCATCACTCACCAAATCACTACCAGAAAAGACTCGTTCATCCGTGAATTTTTCGCAGTTATACCTAAGCAAAACATCAGTGAGAATTCTGAGCTGACTTTCTAACTCACTCAGTGATTTATACCGCTCCGAAAATAAAAACTGGATTTTCTACTGATATGTAAGAAAACAGCCCAAAACAAAAGTGAGGAATGCCACTAAAGCAGAAACAACACCAGCCGCATCACCAATTCGTCCAATTGATATCGGAAAAATAAAATCCCTAAATACTTGCAACGCGACACCAATTGAGACGCCTGCCATTAGAAACATTCCACACAGGATTTTTCTATTCACACATTACCCCCTGCCCCATTCCTCAGCTCAACGTTTACCACCCCAACCTTGTCACCATCACGCGGTAAACGTTGGGCTTCATTCCATTCAGCCCAACCTACCCTGCTTGCGGCCAACCTTGCCTCTGTCATCACCTCGGCGGCGCGCCCCGATAAGGCCGGGGTGCACCGCCCGACAAAAGCCGGCCAACCTTGGCCGCAACGTCTGCGATGCACCCGTCCCGTCAGCCGCGCGCCGGACAAACCGTTCGCGCCAAGGATAAACGCCGCCGCATGTCCGAGCGCAGCGAGTTCGGCGGCGCCTTGGCGCGGGCGGGCTTGGCCGGGGTTTCGCGCGGCGTCGGGTCGCCTTTTCTTTGCTTACTTTCTTTTGGCGAAGCAAAAGAAAGTGAGCCGCCGCCGCGCGGAAAGCGGCACTCAAACAGCGCCGCGCAGCGGCACATCAAATAAAACCATCCCCGATGCGGCCAACCTTGTCGGGTTACGCTACGCTAACCCGACCTACCTTAAAACCTGAAACCTTGGCCGCAACGTCTGCGACGCGCCCATCCCGTCAGCCGCGCGCCGGACAAACCATGCGCGCCAAGGGTAAACGCCGCCGCATGTCCGAGCGCAGCGAGTTCGGCGGCGCCTTGGCGCGGGCGGGCTTGGTCGGGGTTTCGCGCGGCGTCGGGTCGCCTTTTCTTTGCTTACTTTCTTTTGGCGAAGCAAAAGAAAGTGAGCCGCCGCCGCGCGGAAAGCGGCAGTCCAAACAACACCGCGCAGCGGCACATCAAACAAAACTACCCCGGATGCACCTGCGGCTTATCCGGACTACGCGATCGGCCCCACTGCGGCCAACCTTGCCGGGTTACGCTGCGCTAAGCCGACCTACCTCGAAATCCGCCCAACGTTGGCCGCGTCACTTCAATTTGTCCGCCAGCCGCTTGCCGATCTTTTGCGTCGGCAGCTCCACCAGGCGGTTGATCGCCACCGCCATGAACCAGGTCGCCAGCAGCGCGATGGCCACCATCAGCCACCACGGGGTGCCGTATTGTGCCAGCGCGAACAGGATGGCGTAACCGGCCACCGAGTGGCACACGTACCAGGCGTAGCTGACGCCGGCCACCCGCACCAGCAACGGCGCGGCCACCAGCCGCGGCCACAGCGCGCCGGCGACGAACAGCGCCACGCCGATGCCGTAGCTGGCGTACAACTCGGCGCTGTGCCAGTTGGTCACCCACACGAACAGGCCCAGCATGGCGAGGAAGTGCAGCACGGTTTCCCATTTGCCGGCCTGCCCGGTCTGGTAGAAGTACAGCCAGCAGCCGGCAAACATCAGCGGGAAGTAGCAGACGATGGTCTGGAAGTTGTTGGGTGCGGCGAAGCGGCACAGCCAGCCGATCAGCGGCAGCAGCAGCCAGATCGCCCACTTGATGCGCCGCCCGGTCAGCGCGAACGCCGTGCCCAGCATGGCGTAGAACCACAGCTCCACCTTCAGCGTCCACATCACCGGATCGATGTTGCGCCCGCCCAGCCAGTCCTGGAATGCGATGCTGGCGTGGCCCAGCACGTCGGCGCGGGTCACGTCGAAGTCGCCGCCCGGCAGCCAGGACGCCAGCCACAGCGCCAGCACGGTCAGCAGCAGCCCGGCCCAGTAGGTGGGGTAGATGCGGAACACGCGCGACACCGCGAAGCGCGCCGCCCCCATGCGGGTCAGCGACAGCGGGATCAGCAGCCCGGAGATCAGCAGGAACAGCCCCACCCCCACCGCGCCAAGGTTGAACGGCAGCACGAAGGAAGCGCCGTGGTAGCCGTCCAGCGGCGGCAGGTGCATCACCTCGCCGATGCGGTCGCGGCGCTGCCAGAAGATCTGCGTGTAGTGGAACAGCACCACGGCCAGCATGGCCAGCCCGCGCAGGCCGTCGGCAAAATCGAAGCGGATGTGTTGTTGACTCATGCTGTGCTCGTTAACAAAAGGTTGGCCGCAAGCCTTGCCGGTTTCAAATCCCCGGATACCGGTTCCCCGGATGCGCTGCGCTTTTCCGGGCTACAGGCGGTTTTCAGCGGAGGCCCTGCAAAAAGCGTCTGGCCAGCACCGCGTAGTCGTGTTTTGCCAGCACGTAAGCCTTGCCGGCGGCGCCCATGCGGCCGCGCTGGTTCGGCGTCAGCGCCGCCATGCGCTGCAGGCCGTCGGCGATTGCCGCCGCGTCTTCCGCCGCCACGCTGATGCCGGCGCCGGCATCCATCACCATGTCGTTGCCGGCCTCCACCGAATGCAGCACCGGCTTGGCGGCCATCAGGTAGTCGAACAGCTTGTTGGGGTTGATGCCGAAGCGGTAGATCGGCAGCTTGCGCCAGCCGATGTACAGCGCGTCGCACTCGGCCAGAAACGCCGGCACCGCGCGCTTGGGGATGGACGGCAGGAAGCTAACGTTATTCAGCCCCAGCTGCTGCGCCTGCGCCTGCAGCGCCGCCTTGTCCGGACCGTCGCCGACCAGCACGATGTGCACGCCGCTATCCTGCGGCAGCTGGCTGGCCGCCTGCAGCAGGAAGTCCAGCGCGTTGGCCAGGCCGTGGCCGCCGGCATAGCCGACGATGAAGCGCTTGTCGGCCTTCAGCTGCGCCAGCTGCTGGCGGTGTTCGGCCGGCAGCGGCTCACTGGCGCCCTGCCACTCGGCGACGTCGACGCCGTTGGGAATCACCACGTATTTTTCCGGCGCCATGCCGTGCTCAAGCATGTAGTCACGGGCGCACGGAAGCATCGACACCACGGTGTCGGCCTTGCGGTAGCCGAAGTCCTCCGCCCACTGCAGCAGGCGGATGAACGGATGCTTCGGGCTCATGCCGCCCACCTCCACCGGCGTCAGCGGCCACAGGTCGTGCACCTCGTAGACCAGCCTGGCGCCGGTCTTGCCGGCGATGAACGCCGCCGGCACGGTATCCAGCGGGTAGGTGGACGACGCGATCACCACGTCCGGTCGCCACGCTTTGAGGTAGCGCCCGGACAGACCCATCACCCGGCCGAGGAAGCGGAAGATGTTGATCACCCGCTTCAGGCCGTTGCCTTCGTAGCTGGGCGTCTTGCACCAGGTGTAGCGGATGCCGTCGATGTCCTCGTCGGCGTAGTTGGCCGCAAGCGTCGGGTTGTGCTGGCGCAGGTGCGAGTAGTCCGCCGCCACGATGTGGACTTCGTGGCCGGCCTTCACCCATTCACGGGCCAGGTAGTAGGGGCGGAATTCCATGCCGTGCCGCGGGCTGCCGGCGTAGTGATTGATGTAGAGAATGCGCACGTTATCGGGTCTGTTCGGTTAAGGGGTCAGCGACATCAGCCCGGCGGCGATGTTGATCATCAGCGCCAGCACCGTGGTGTTGAAGGCAAACGACAGCATGCAGTGCAGGGTGCCGATGCGGCGCATCGCGCGCGAGCTGAGCGCGACATCCGCGGTCTGCGCCGAGGTGCCGATCACCACGGAAAAGTAGAAAAAATCGCTGTAATTCGGGGTTTCCTGGCCGGGAAAATCCAGCCCCGGCGGCTGGCGACGGTGTCGCGCCAGAAAATAGCTGTGCGCGTAGTGCAGCGCGAACATGGTCTGTGTGAACAGCCACGAGGTGACGATGGTCAGCCCGCTCAGCGCGATATGGCCGAGGCGCTGCACGCCGCCCAGCGGCCGCGCCAGCGACAGCTCGACCACGATCGCCAGCAGGCACACCAGCGCCGACAGCACCACCAGCAGCAGCAGCACGTGGCGGCCCTCGTCCTGCACCTGCGCGTGGCGGTGGATCTTGTCGTCGTCGCTCTGCCGCATCATGTGCGCGGCCAGCAACAGGTACAGGCAGGCGCCGCCGTTCCAGCCGACCAGAAAGGCGGTCAGCGGCGGCATCGGGCTGAACCACGGCGCCAGCCGCGCCAGCAGCACGCCAAACAGGATGGCAACCAGCAGGCGCGGATGGGCACGCAGCAGGCGCAGCGGCAGGCTGGTATGGGGTCGGTTCATCGCAGGCTCCCGCTCAGGCACGACGGTTCACGGTTCCAGCCCGGCGCCGCGCTGCATGCGCTTCCAGTCGTTGCGGGCAAACCACACCCCCAGTATCGACCAGATCATGCCGTCGCTCATCAGCCGTTCCGAGGTCGGGATCGCGCCGCTGTAGGCCCAGTTCATGCCCACCATCAGGCAGGCCAGCGCCATGCCCTTGCTGGCGAGGCCATAGGCGAACAAGAAGCGCAGCTGGCCGCCGGCGGCGACGCGGCGCCAGCGCGCGTAGTCGTTGTCGCGCAGCTTCGCGAACCAGGCGTTGCTGCGCAGCTGCCAGATCGCGTACACCATCGCCACCACCAGGTGGGTGGCGACATTGCCCAGCGTCAGCGGCATGTCGTACAGCCCCCAGTGCAGCAGGGTAAACAGCAGGCCCAGCGGCAGCGACACCAGCAGCAGGGTTTGCGGGGCGGTTTGCCAGTTCATGTTGTCTCCTCCAGCTGGCGGTACAGCGCCAGCAGTTTGTCGCCCTCGGCGGCCCAGCTGTATTTGGCCAGCACCGCGCGCTTGCCGGCCTCGCCCATCGCCTGCGCGCGCGCGTCGTCGGCCAGCAGCGTGGCGATGGCGTCGGCGATGGCGCGCGGGTCCTGCGGATCGACCAGCAGGCCGCAGCCGGCGTCCTCGACGATGCCGCGCCACAGCGGGAAATCGCTGGCGATCACCGGCATGCCGGCGGCCATGTATTCAAACAGCTTGATCGGCAGCGACTCGACGTAGCTCGGCGTCGGCAGCAGCGTCACCAGCCCGATCTTGCTGGCGGCCAGCACCTCGGCCACGCCGGCACGATCCAGCACGCCCAGATCGTTGACGCGGCTCCAGCCAGCCTCACGCACCAGCCGGGCTTTCAGGTCCGGCTCGCTCCAGATACCGGCCAGGTTCAGCCGGGTATCGGAATCCGGCAGCGCGGCGATGATCGGCTCGATGCCGCGGGTACGGCTGATGCCGCCCAGGTAGCAGGCCTCGTTGCGGCGACTGCTCCACGGCGTGTCGCGCACCAGCTCGGCCAGGATCGGATAGTTGCAGACGTCGATGCTGCGGCGCGCGCCGGCACGCGCAAAGCGCTCGCGGATCACCGGCGTGGCGGCGACGATGGCGTCGAAACGGCGCGCGGCGTAGTCCTCCAGCGTCTCCACCCCGCGCGACACCCACGGCCGCGCCATGCCCGGTATCCAGTGCTTGGCCAGCACCTGGCGCGGCACGTCCTCGTGCACGTCGTAGACGATGCGGATACCGGCCTGCTGCAGGCGCAGCGCGGCAGGGATCAGCTCCGGGTCGTGGAAGTGCGCGACGTCCGGCATCAGCGCCAGCGCCTTGTCGTACACCCGCTTCACCGTGCCGGTCATGCGCGACAGGCGGCCGCCGGATTTGGCGCCGACGTCGTGCAGGCGCACGTCGCGGTTGATCTCGTCGCCCAGCCCGTCGGCGACGATCAGGTGCACCTCGTGCCCGGCAGCGGCCAGCGTGGCGCACTCCTTCACGAAGATACGGATGTCGTGGCGCGGGTGGGCGCTGCTGAGATGGGCAATTTTCATTGGCGGTTTCCTTCTGGCAACGCCAGCAAATCACGGTAGATGTCGGCAAAACGCTGCATATTGGCTTGGTGCAGGCCTTTTTCCGCCACCAGCCGGCGGCTCAGCGTCACCGCTTCCGCCAGCTGTGCATCGTCGGCGGCACGCAACAGCTGCGTTTTCAGCGCGCTGCCGAGGCGCGCCACGTCCTCGACGATGGCACCGTTGATGCCGTCCAGCACCCACTCCAGGTTGGCCGGCAGGTTGGACAGCAGCGGCAGGCAGCCGTGGCCCATCGCTTCCAGCAGGCTGATGCTGGTGGCGTCGCTCTTCGGCACGCTGACGAACACGCGCGCGTCGCGGTACAGCCCGGCCAGCACCTCCGGCGCGACAAAGCCGGTGAAGTTCACGCGGCCAAGACCGAGCCTGGCGGCCAGGGTCTTGAGGTTTTCCGTCTCCTCGCCGCTGGCGGCCACGGTCAGCGACCAGCCGGCAAAGCGGGCGTCGGCTTCCACCTCCGCCCAGGCGCGCACGATGCTGTCGATACGGTATAGCGGTTTGTGCAGGCGGCAGGACAATACCTGCAGCGGCTTGGCGGCGATGTCCGGCGCCGGCGGCAGCGCATCCATGCCGAAATTGAGCACGTCCATGCGGCGGATCGGCGCCAGCTCGCGGCACACCGCCGCCATGTTGAGCGAGTCGCTGGTCACCGCGCTGGCGGCGGCAAGGTTGGCCGCAACCAGGTGCTTCATGAAACGGTTCTGCTGCGGCAGCAGCAGCACGTCCGAGCCCCAGCAGGTCAGCAGCCACGGCAGCTTGCGCCCGGCCAGCGCGCGGCGCGCGTGCCACGCCACGCTGTTGGCCTGGTGCACGTGCACGATGTCGGGCTGTATCGCATCGATCAGGCCCGCGATCTTGCCGGCGGTGGCCAGCGCCTTGAGGCTGAAATCGACGGTCAGCACGCGGCCAAGGTTGGCCGCATGGTAGCGCGCCGGCAGCTCGCCACTGGTGACGAGGTGGATTTCGTCCACGTGCGGCGCGATGCCGGCGAGGTAGCGGAAGGTGTGCACCGAGGCGGAGCCGATCAGCAGCAGTTTCATGCGGGGTCCTTGTGCTGGCGCAGCAGCTCGGCCAGCGCCCGGCTCAGCCGCGCCAGCTTGCGTTCCAGCTGCGCGTCGGCGGCGACGGCGATGTTCATCGGCAGGTTGAGCACGCTGGCAGCCAGCCGCTCGCCGTGCGGCGCGCTGCCGGCGACATAGCCGTGGCGGAAGGCGCCGGCGGGGTGGATCACGTCGTCGAACCACACCCCGATATTCAGGCCGCTGGCGGCGGACAGCCGGCGCGCCAGTGCCGCCTTGTCGGCCACCGCGAACGGCAGCGCGAACGGGTAGCGCACCCAGTGCGTGCCCTGTGGCGCCGGCCACTGCTGCAGCTGCGGCAAGGCGGCCAGCGCGCGCTGGTAGCGGACGGCCAGTTGCTGCTTGTGCGCGATGGCAGCCGTCAGCGTCGGCAGCTGGCGGCGCAGCAGCACCGCAGACAACAGCGGCATCGCGCGGGCCGGATGCGGCTCGCCGCGCGCCACTTCGCCGTCGCCGGAGCGGTAGACCATGCCCAGCCGTCGTACCGCGGCCATGGTGCAGCGCCCCAGCAGCGGCCAGCGTGCGCTCAGCAGGTGCGCCTTCAGCGTCGCTGCCAGCCGCCACTCGTCGCCGCAGGGCAGCTCCGGCAGCGCCGCGGGCGGCAGCTCGCTACCGGCCGGCAACAGCGCCATGCCGCCGATGCCGCCGGTGAGGTTTTTCGAGTATTCGAAGCTGAAAAAGGCGCCGTCGTGGTAGGTGCCCAGCCACTGCCCGTCGCACTTGGAAGCAAAACCATGCGCGGCGTCGTCGACAAAGCGCACGTGGCGCTGTTTCTCGCGCAGCCAAGTCGGCACCTCGCAGGCGATGCCGAAGTTGTGCGGCACCACCACCACGCGGGTACGCGGCGTGATGGCGGCTTCCAGCGCCAGCCAGTCGAAATTGAGGCTGTCGCGACCGACATCGACAAAGCGCAGCGTGGCGCCGGTCGGCGGCACCTGGTTGGGCACCACCACGCAGGTGAACGCCGGCACGATGACCTCGTCGCCCGGTTCTACGCCATGCAACTGCAAAAGCGCGGCAAAGGCGGCACGGCCGCTGTCGAGCAGCACGATGCGGCCAACCTCGACCTCGAACAGCTGCGCCAGCTCGATGCGCAGCGCGGCGCGGTGATGGCGGCGGCCAGCGAGCATGGCCGGGAAGGCGGACAGGTATTGCCAGATACTCAGCGAATTGGCGGTCAGCATAGCGCCCTCACCTTTCTCGCTGGCTGGCCGGCGTACAGCCCGCCCGGTGCCAGCTCGCCCTTGACCACGCTGCCGGCGGCGACCACCACGTTGTCGCCGATCACGGTGCCGGGCAACACGATGACGCCGGCGCCGATGAACACGTTGTTGCCGACGCTGATGTCGGCATCGCTGTGGCAATCGACGAACGCCGTCGCCGTCACGTCGGCGGGGATCGCGTTGCTGTGACAGAACAGCATGCAGCGCGGGCCGATGGCGACGCGCGCGCCGATCTGCAGCCGGTTGTCGCCGATCAGGCAGTAGAAATGCGGAGCGATATGGCTGTGCGCACCAAGCGCCAGGCGGCCGGCGCCGTGCGTCAGCACCTCGCCGCCCCAGTACAGCCGGGCGTGCTCGCCCAGCTGCAAGGCCGCCGGCACCACACTGACCGAAGGGTTGACCCGCGCCGAAGCGGCGAGGCGGGCACCGCGCCACACCAGCCACTGGCGCCACAGCAACAACAGCACGCGCTTAAACATCGGACCTTTCCCGCAGCCGCAGCAGGCGGAATACCCACGCCAGATACGCCGCAAAATAGAGCGTCATCACCACCGCCATCACGCTAAACGCCAGCATGGCGTCGCGCCCGGCGACATACACCGCGGCAAACACCGCCAGATTGACGATGACGCCGCACAGCACAAACAGGAAGGACGCGCGCTGGCGGCCGATCACCATCGGCACCATGAAGGCCGGGCCGACGATGAAGGCGGCGGCGAAGTACGGCGCCAGGTTGGCCGCAATCTCGCCGGCGCCCAACCACGGCGCGCCGAACACCAGCGCGAACAGCGGCCCGCCCCACAGCCCCAGCACGCCGAACGGCACCACCGACAGCGCCGCCAGCACCAGCACCGCACGCTTGAGCAGGCCGGACAGCGCGCGGCCGGATGCCGCCGCCTCAGCCAGATCGCGGAACACCACCTGCGCCACCGCCTGCCCCACCAGCGCCGCCGGCAGTTTCAGTACCCGCAACACCAGCGCGTACTGGCCGACGATGGCGGCGCCGGACAGCGCCGACAGCAGCGCCAGCATCAGCGAATCCTGGAACGCCACCACGAAGGCGTGCGGCGTGTTCACCAGCGGGAATTCGCGGTAACGCCGCGCCTCGCTCAGCAGCGCGGCACGATCGTGGCCGCGCAGCCACGGCAGGCGCGCCGCGACATCGGCACGCGCCAGCGTCAGCAGGGCGATGGCCTGCCCGGCCAGCTGCGACAGGATCAGCCCGCCAGCGGCAAGGCCGGACCAGCCGGCCGCCACCTGCAGCAGCGACACGCCCAGCGACTGCACCACCCGCCCCTGCGCATTGGCTGCGTAGCGGCGCTGGCGGTTGTTCCACGCCGTCCACGCCGCCACCGCGCCGGCCAACCACACCCCCAGCGGCAGCAACGGCAGCCACGGCGCCAGCTGCGGCGCGCCGAGCAGGCCGGCGATGGCGGCGTGCCACGGCCAGAACAGCGGCAGGGTCAGCAACAGCAGGCCGGTATTGATCGCCAGCGCCAGCAGCATCAGCCGCGCCGCTTCCGGCTCGGACTTGGGCAGCACCACCGCCATGTCGTAACGCGCGGTGGCGATCACCGCCAGATTGGACAGCCAGGCGACGAACACCGCCAGCACGCCGAAATCGGCCGGCGTGTACAGTCGCGTCAACAGCGGCGCAAACAGCAGCGGCAAGGCCTGCGCCAGCGCCGCGCCGCTGGCCAGCGTCGCCACATGGCGCATGAAGCCGCCTGCGGCCAACCTTTGACGCAGCACGCTCAAGCTCATAACAGCTGGATACCGGCCAGCCGCAGCAGCCAGGCGAAGGCGGCAAACAGCAGCATGGTCAGCAGCACGCTGGCACCCAGCGCCAGCCAGAAGCCCAGCCGCGCCTGCAGCCAGGGAAAGACCAGGAACATCGGCAGCGTCGGCAGCACGTACCAGAAGGTATACCAGGCGTGGTTAGCCACCTTGGCTTCCGGCTGCCGCTCCAGATGCAGCCAGATCAGCGTCAGCACCGTCACCAGCGGTAGCGACGCCAGCAGCGCGCCCAGCTTGTCGCTGCGCTTGGCCAGCTCCGACACCAGCACCACCATGGCGGCGGAAACCAGGTACTTGAACGCCAGATACGCCACTTAGCCCAGCGCCTTTTTCACCGCGGCGACGATGGCATCCTGCGTCGCCTCGTCGAGGAACGGGTGCATCGGCAGGCTCATCACGCGACGGCCGGCGGCTTCGGCCAGCGGGAAGCTGCCCTCGCCCTGCCCCAGATCGGCGAACGCCGGCTGCAGGTGCAGCGGGATCGGGTAGTGCACCGCGGTCGGCACGCCCAGTTCCTGCAGCGCCTTCTGCACCGCGTCGCGGTGGTCCACCTCGATGGTGTACTGCGCGTAGACGTGGCTGTTGCCGGCGGCGATCACCGGCACGCGCGCGACATCCTTCAGCAATTCGCTGTAACGCGCGCCGATGCGCTCGCGTGCCACCACTTCGTCCTGGAAGCTCGGCAGCTTGGCCAGCAGCACGGCCGCTTGAATCGTATCCAGCCGGCCGTTGAGGCCGATCACCGGGTGGTGGTAGCGGCGGTCCTGGCCGTGTATGCGGATCTCGCGCATTTTCTTCGCCAGCTCGTCGTCGTTGGTGAACACCGCGCCACCGTCGCCGTAGCAACCCAGCGGCTTGGACGGGAAGAAGCTGGTGGTGCCGATGGTGCACAGGTTGCCGGAGCGCTTGCCGTGCTGGCTGGCGCCGAAGCTCTGCGCGCCGTCCTCGATCACCGCGATGCCGTGCTTGGCAGCAATGGCGTTGATGGCGTCGAAATCGGCGCACTGGCCGTACAGGCTGACCGGCATGATGGCGCGGGTGCGCGGCGTGATCGCCGCTTCCAGCAGCGCCGGATCGAGGTTGTAGGTCAGCGGGTCGATGTCGACGAACACCGGCTTGGCGCCGAGCAGCGCGATCATCTCGCCGGTGGCGATGAAGGTGAACGGGGTGGTGATCACCTCGTCGCCGGCCTTCACGCCCAGCGCCATCAGCGCGATCAGCAGCGCCTTGGTGCCGTCGCAGACGCCGATGGCGTGCCTGGCGCCGGTGTAGGCGGCGAGCTGGTCTTCCAGCTGTTTCACCTCCGGCCCCATGATGTACTGGCCGTGGTCGAGCACCGCGTGGATGCGGGCGTCGATGTCGCTTTTCAGGTGCTGGTACTGTGCTTTCAGATCGATGAACTGGATGGACATGGTGTCACTCTCAACAGGGTCAAAGCGGCGTGCAGTGGTTGCCGCCGATATCGTAACGTTGGCCGCAGGCGTCGCAGTCGTGCTCGCCGATGCTGTCCGCCAGCCGCTCGCCGCACTGGCACATCCAGCCGATGCGCTTGGCCGGGGTGCCGACCATCAGCGCGTACGGCAGCACGTCGCGGGTCACCACCGCGCCGGCGCCGATGAAGGCGTACTCGCCGACGGTGTGGCCGCAGACCACGGTGGCGTTGGCGCCGATGGTGGCGCCGCGTTTCACCACCGTGCGGCGGTATTCGTTCTTGCGGCTGACGTGGCTGCGCGGGTTGTTGACGTTGGTGAACACCATCGACGGGCCGCAGAACACGTCGTCCTCCAGCGTTACCGCGTCGTAGATCGACACGTTGTTTTGCACCTTGACGTTGTCGCCGATGATCACGTCGTTGCCGACGAACACGTTCTGACCGAAGGAGCATCGCGCGCCGATGCGCGCCTGGCTGCAGATGTGCACCCAGTGCCAGACGCGGGTGTCGTCGCCGATCACCGCACCGTCGTCGACGATGGCGGTGGGATGAACGGTATGGGCGGCCATGTCAGTACTCCAGCGGCAGGCTGACGCGACGGCCGTCGCGCGCCGACAGGTAGATGCCGACCAGCAGTTCCAGCGACTTCAGCCCTTCGCGACCGTCGGTTTCCGGCTCCGCCTCGCCGCGCATCACCTGGATCACGTTGTCGTAGTACAGCGGGTGGCCGAAGCCGTAGACGCTGGTGGTGGCATAGCTGGCGGCCTTGATGTCGTCGTCCATCGCGTGCGGCGCGGCGAATTCCCAGTGCTGGATCTCGTTGACGGCCATGCCGCCGATGCGCACGGTGCCCTTCTCGCCGAGGATGGTGATCGAGCCTTCCAGGTTTTTCGGGTAGGTCAGCATGGTCACGTTCATGCTGCCCAGCGCGCCGGAGCGCCACTTCAGGCTGACCACGCCGCTGTCTTCCACTTCGATGTCGCGCTCCATGGTGGCGGTGTAGGCCTGCATGCTCTCCACCGGGCCGATGATCCAGTCCAGCAGGTCGACGTAGTGGCTGGCCTGGTTCATGAACGCGCCGCCGTCGTATTCCCAGGTGCCGCGCCAGTCGGCCTGGTCGTAGTATTCCTGCGGCCGGGTCCAGAACACGTTGACGTTGACCATGTAGATGCGGCCGAAACGCTTTTCCTGCACCGCACGCTTGAGCAGCTGCAAGGTGGCGTTGCGGCGGTTCTGCTTGACCACGAACAGGCGGCGGCCGGCCTGGTCGGCGGCCTTCACCATCGCCACGCCGTCCTGCCAGCGCGTCGCCATCGGCTTCTCGGTCATCACATGGAAGCCGGCGGCGAAACAGTCCATCGCCTGCTGCGGGTGCAGGCCGGACGGGGTGGTCAGGATGATCACGTCGGCGTCGCTGGCCTTGAGCAGTGCGGCCAACGTTGCGTGGCCGCGGGCGCCGGTGCGCGCCACCGCGGCGGCCAGTGCCGCCGGGTCGGTGTCGCAGACATCGGTCAGCTCGGCGCGGTCGGCGTGCTGTTCCAGCGCGCCGAAGTGGTTGTTGGCGATGCGGCCGCAGCCGATCAGGGCGAAGCGGATCTTGCGGTCGGTAATGCTGTCGTAAGCAATCATTTCAGTCCTTTCCCGCTGCGGCGTGCTGCCGCAGGCTTTGCCCGTCGCGCAGGCGGCGGGCCCAAAATAGACAAGGGCCGCACGTGGCGGCCGGATCCGTGGCGCGCAGGCGCTCAGATCAGCAGACGGTTGTTGCTGTGCAGGTTGGCCTCTTTCAGCCGCTTCACGAATTCGCCGAATTCCAGGCCGAAACGGCCTTCCAGTTCGTCGGCCTTTTTCGCCAGCGCGTCCCAGCCGGTCAGGCTTGGTGGCTGTTTGAACGCCATCACCGCCATATTGCCGTGGGTGGCGGCCGGCAGCTCGATCACGCAGCCACCGAAGGCGGCCAGCAGGCGTTCGAGGAAGCTTTGATAACGCTTGTCGCCGCTCCACCAGTTGGTGACGAAGATGCCGTTGGCAGTCAGCGCGCGCTTGCAGTCCTCGAAGAATTCTTCGGTGGTCAGGTCGGCGACGATCTGCTGGCCGTCGAAACCGTCGACCATGATCACGTCGGTGGATTCGCGGAACATCTTGATGTAATCGGCGCCGTCGGCCTCGACGATCTCGAAGAAGTCGCCCTCCGGCGGCAGCTGGAAGAACACCCGCGCCACGGCGACCACTTGCGGATTGATCTCCACCGCCACGCTGATCGCGTCCGGCAGGTACTCGTCGATGAAGCGCGCCAGCGAACCGCCACCGAGGCCGATCTGCACGATGTGGCGCGGGTCGTCGTTCCACAGCAGGAAGGCCATCATCGCGCGGGTGTAGGTCAGCACCAGGTCCGCCGGATCGTCGAGATCCATCGAGCTCTGGATGGTGGCCGAGCCGAGGTGCAGCGAGCGGATGTTGTCGCTCTCGGAGATGTCCACGTCCGGCAACGCGTCCTGGCTGTTGCGCACGCGGCGGCGGAACGGGTGTTGTGCTTTACCCGCCACGGCTGTCTCCCGTCTGGCTGTCGGCCTTGGGGCGCGAATCGAGAATGCTGATGGTGCGACGGGCGGGGGCGGCGGGCGTTGCGGCCAACGTGGCGGTGTCGTCGTCGTCCGCGCTCGCCAGCGCGACCGGATCGCGGAACTCTTCCTTGTCGAAGGCGGTATCGCCGCCCTCGAACGGGCTGTCGCCGGTCTTGAGGCCGGCAAAGTCGAACAGCTTGCTGTCGGCCAGGTGCGACGGCACCACATTCTGCAGCGCGCGGAACATGCTCTCGACGCGGCCGGGGAAACGCTTGTCCCAGTCGTTGACCATCTCCTTCACCACCTGGCGCTGCAGGTTGGGCTGCGAGCCGCACAGATTGCACGGGATGATCGGGAATTCGCGCAGCTGCGCGTAGCGTTCCAGATCCTTCTCGCGGCAGTAGGCCAGCGGGCGGATCACCATGTGGCGGCCGTCGTCGGACACCAGCTTCGGCGGCATCGCCTTCAGCTTGCCGCCGTAGAACATGTTCAGGAACAGCGTGTGCAGCATGTCGTCGCGGTGGTGACCCAGCGCGATCTTGGTGGCCCCCAGCTCGTCGGCGACGCGGTACAGGATGCCGCGGCGCAGGCGCGAGCACAGGCTGCAGGTGGTCTTGCCTTCCGGGATCAGGCGCTTGACGATGCTGTAGGTGTCTTCCTCGATGATGCGGTACTCGACACCGATGGATTCCAGATACTGCGGCAGCACGTGCTCCGGGAAGCCCGGCTGTTTCTGGTCGAGGTTGACCGCCACGATGCTGAAGCTGATCGGCGCCGACTTCTGCAAGCCCAGCAGGATGTCCAGCAGCGCGTAGCTGTCCTTGCCGCCAGACAGGCAGACCATCACGCGGTCGCCCTCTTCGATCATGTTGAAGTCGTTGATGGCGTCGCCAACGTGGTGGCGCAGGCGTTTGGTGAGTTTGTTGCCTTCGAACTGGGCCTTTTTGGCCTTGTCGTCGGCAAGTTGCAGCGTGTCGGACATGGAGGACGGCTAAGAAATTGAAAAACAGGCGATTTTAACGTCAAACGCCTGTCCGTTGCCACACAATCCGCCCTTGTTCACCCGCTCAGTCGGCCAGCCATGCCCCCTGTTGCCGCAGCGCCTGATACTCGTCGCGACTGAGGCGCAGGCGGCAGCCGACACCGGCGCTGTCCGGGTACACGTCCGGCTTGCAGGTTTCCACCAGCACACCGATCACCTCAGGATGGCCGAAGGCGATGTCGACCACCTTGCCGAGCAGGTATTCCTGGGTCTCGAACACGCGGTCTTTCACCAGCGCCAGCGTCTGCAGCCGCAGGTAGTCGTAGTCCAGCACCAGCGCGATGTCGTCGCGCGGCGGCACCATGCGCGTCACCTGCAGCACGATGTTGAGCTGCATGCGCTGGCGCACGCCGCGCTCGAAGTCATGGATGCCGATGAAGCAGTCGAACACGAAGTCGCGCAGAAAGATTTCGGCCAGCATCACGCCTCCACCGCAAACATCACGTCGCGCGCCAGCGGCAGCAGGTGCTGGCCGTCGTCCACGGTCAGCACCTGGCCGGTGATCTGCACCGCCTCGGCCAGAAAGTGCACCGCCTCCGCCACCGATTGCGGGCGGGTGCCCTCGCCCAGCGCCGTCATGCGGTGCGCGCGGGCGAAGTTGTCCGCCGTCTGCTCGCCGCTGAGCAAGGTCAGCCCCGGCGCCACGCCGTTGACGCGCAGGTAGGGCGCCGCCGCCATCGCCTGCAGGCGGATGCTTTCCTTCAACGCCAGCTTGGACAGGGTGTAGGAAAAATAATCGGGATTGAGATTGAACAGCTTCTGGTCGAGGATGTTGACCACGCTACCGCGCGCGTCCTGCTGTCGCAGCCACTGCCCGAACGCCGCCGCCAGCATCAGCGGCGCGCGGAAGTTCACCGCCAGCTGGCGGTCGAACGCCGCCGGCGACAGCTCGAAGAAACCGTCCTCCTCGAACAGCGCGGCGCTGTTGACCACGCAGTCCAGCCGGCCGCAATCGGCCACCACCTGCGCGATAAGGCCGGCGAAGTCGGCGTCCGCCACCAGCAGGTCCAGCCCGTAGCTGCGTGCCTGCGGCAGGCGGGCGACAAGGTTGGCCGCATCGCTGGCCGAGTGGTGATAGTGCACGCACACCTGCCAGCCCTCTGCGGCAAACCGCTCCGCCATCGCCTGCCCCAGCCGCTTGGCGCCACCGGTAATCAACACGACTTTCATCTGTCCTCCCGCCATCCGTTTCCCGCCGTTCGCGCCCCTGCCGGCAACACACGCGCGGCACGGCGCAAAAGCTGCATGATATATACTCGCCGGCAATTTCACTGACAAATCTTAGCCGCCATGAGCCTGCCAGAACCCTCTGCCGACGCCCTCGCCACCAGCCACGCGCTCAGCCACCGCATCGCCGCCGACATCGCCGCGGCCGACGGCTGGATTTCCTTCGCCCACTTCATGCAGCAGGCGCTGTACGCGCCCGGCCTCGGCTACTACGCCGCCGGCAGCCGCAAGTTCGGCGCCGACGGCGACTTCGTCACCGCGCCGGAACTGACGCCGCTGTTCGCGCAGACGCTGGCGCGCCAGCTGGCCGAGCTGCTGCCGCAGACTGCCGGCAACATCATGGAGTTCGGCGCCGGCACCGGCCGCCTCGCCGCCGACCTGCTGCTGGCGCTGGACGCGCTCGGCTGCGCGCCGGCGCAGTACTTCATCGTCGACCTGTCGCCCGACCTGATCGAACGCCAGCGCGACACCATCGCCCGCCTCGCCCCGGCGCTGCTGCCGCGGGTGCAGTGGCTGGCGGCGCTGCCGGAAACCTTCGACGGCATCATGCTCGGCAACGAGGTGCTGGACGCGATGCCGTGCGAGCTGGTCGTCCGCCAGCAGGACGGCCGCCTGCAGCAGCGCGGCGTCACCATCCGCGACGGCGCCTTCTGCTTCGACGACCGCGACTTCGGCGACGCCACGCTGGCCGCGCTGGCCACCGAGCTGGTGCCGGACATCCCCGGCTACGTCACCGAAATCAGCCTCGCCAACCGCGCCTTCATCCACACCCTGGCCGGCGTGCTGCAACGCGGCGCCATCCTGATGATCGACTACGGCCACAACGCCGGCGAGTACTACCACCCGGAACGCAGCATGGGCACCCTGCTCGGCCACTACCGCCACCACACCATCCAGGATCCGTTCTACCTGCCCGGGCTGATGGACCTGACCACGCACGTGGATTTCAGCGCCGTGGCGCAAAGCGGCCTCGATGCCGGCCTCGACCTGATCGGCTACCTCAGCCAGGCGCAGTTCCTGATCAACGCCGGCATCACCGAGCGGCTGTCGTTCCTGGATGCGGCCAACGTCAAGGACTACCTGCCGGTAGCCAAGGCGGCGCAGCGCCTGCTGTCACCGCAGGAAATGGGGGAAACCTTCAAGGTGATCGGCTTTGGCAAACAGGTGGCCATCGACTGGGTCGGCTTTAATAGCGGCGACCGCTGCTACACCCTGTAAGCGGCGCCAGGCCACTCCACGAAAAATAGTTGACACCCGGAAATCTGCTGCGTATAGTCAGCGGCCTTGATGCCTAGGCATCGAGATGTGGCGAATTAGCTCAGTCGGTTAGAGCGACGGAATCATAATCCGCAGGTCCGGGGTTCGAGTCCCTGATTCGCCACCACAGTTTACCGGGACGGTGCCACGGCAAAGTCTCACGGCGAATTAGCTCAGTCGGTTAGAGCGACGGAATCATAATCCGCAGGTCCGGGGTTCGAGTCCCTGATTCGCCACCAATAGTTTTAAGGGGTTACGTGTAAACGTAACCCCTTTTTCGCGTTTTCTCAGCATTTGCACAATTCCACAAAATTTCCGTTTAGCCACTACCGCAACTCAACTGAGGACCCGGAGATAGACGCGCCTGCAACGTCCCCTTGAAGCCTTTCTTCGTATGAGAAATGCCATTAGACTGCAGCCTGCGCCCTTTTAAAGACTGAAATCAGAGGTAATGGACATGCCAGACCTGCTTCAGAACCATGACGATTTTATAAAGGCAGTGCAGTTCGCTGGAATGATGAACTCGTTGAATGCTGTTGAGAAACCACTCGATACCTATGGACCGTGCTGGTGCGGTTCTGGCAAGAAGTGGAAGTTCTGCCACAAAGACCGTGACAAGAAGGCCTCAATGTCGTTCGGCCAAATACAGGCCAAAAGCATGAAGTTCTACGAGACCGGCCCCTGTCAGCATCCGTCGGCGTCTGCAGAAAGCTGTTCAACACCTTCATCTATCCAATCTCACACTATTCAGCGTCGAGGTGGACTCGCTTCTATTGCCGAGAATGGTCATGTATATTCAACCAAGAAGGCATTCCAAGAGATTGAAAAGAGGCAAGGTCAAATTGACATGGCAAAGATCGGCGTAGCCAAAGCATCAACATTCCCTGGCTTCTGCAGCCGCCATGACACTGAGCTTTTTCGACCTGTGGAACAGGCAGACTCAATCTTGGACGCTTGGAATGGATTTCTACTGTCGTTTCGTGCCGTAACCTATGAGCTCGCCACGAAAGGTGCCCAATTGAGGTCCTATATTGCCATGCGAGACTTCATAGACTACGGACAGCCCTTCAACCAACAAGCAGCAATTCAGAACTTACTGCACCACCAGCAACTCGGAATCCAGCAAGGGCTGGAAGATGTTTCGGGTTTGAAGGCAATGTACGACAGCGCCTTCCTAAAACAAGATCTCAGCGGCTTCAGCTTCTATGGCATTAAATTTGACCAGGCTTTGCCATTCGCCGCCGCAGGTGCCTTCATGCCGGAGTTCGACTTTTCAGGAAAACAACTTCAAAGGCTAGGTACAGGTCGGACCGCAAACCAGATCGCGTTGAACATCACGCGGCTAGGCAACGCAACCTGTGTTGGTTTTGGATGGTTTGGTGGGCCGAACTGTGCTGCTGCGCAACTCGTGCAATCGTTTAAGGCGCTACCGGACACCGACAAATCCAACGCGGTGCTAATCCTGTCAATGGAGCATCTGGAGAATTTCTTCTGCACCCCAAGTTGGTGGGAGGGGCTATCTCCACAGGTTAGCGCACGTTTGCACGAGAAGATCGCAGGCGGGTTGCCTACTCGTTCACCGACTGCACTTGTAGAAACCGGAATGCGAGTGGTTTCAGGTGAAATCGAGAGCATCTTTGAGATCTAGGATTTGCCTTAGCGATGCGTCAGCTTAGAGTCGCGGGCAAAATAGCCAAGACGGCAATGAGTTAATTACAAACCTTCAGCCATCTCATGCGCTCTGCCGGAGGGGAGCAGGAATCTGTTCCACAAAGATTCTGGAACCTACCCAATACTAGTTCCAAGCATCTATTGCTTTAGCTTTTTGCGAAAAAACAGCATAAACCAATGATTTATTGTATTTTTTCCAAGCAATCATAATCCGCAGGTCCGGGGTTCGAGTCCCTGATTCGCCACCAGTTTAAAAGCCAGCAGAAATGCTGGCTTTTTCCGTTTCCGCGCCGGCGCCCGTCCGGCCCGCGACATCCCCAAGCCCTGCCAGCCGTGTTAAAATCGGCGCAAGCTATTCATTTGCCAGCAAAAACCGTTCGCAAGCCCGTGGCCGCTTGCTTTGGCGGCCCCTGCTGGCATTTCTCATTTACAGTGTGCCCAGCATGAAAAAGGTTTACATCAAGACGTTCGGTTGCCAGATGAACGAGTACGACTCCGACAAGATGGTCGACGTGCTCGGCAGCAGCGAAGGCATGATCAAGACGGAAAACCCGGAAGACGCCGACGTGATCCTGTTCAACACCTGCAGCGTGCGCGAGAAGGCGCAGGAAAAGGTGTTCTCCGATCTCGGCCGCATCCGCCCGCTGAAAGAGGCCAATCCCAACCTGATCATCGGCGTCGGCGGCTGTGTCGCGTCGCAGGAAGGCGACACCATCGTCAAGCGCGCACCCTACGTCGACGTGGTGTTCGGGCCGCAGACGCTGCACCGCCTGCCGGAGCTGATCAAGAGCCGGCAACAAAGCGGTAGCGCCCAGGTCGACATTTCCTTCCCCGAAATCGAGAAGTTCGACCACCTGCCGGCAGCCAAGGTCGACGGCGCCGCGGCGATGGTGTCGGTGATGGAAGGCTGTTCCAAGTACTGCTCGTTCTGCGTGGTGCCCTACACCCGCGGCGAGGAGGTGTCGCGCCCGTTCGATGACGTGCTGACCGAGATCGCCGGCCTGGCGGCACAGGGGGTGAAGGAAATCACCCTGCTGGGCCAGAACGTCAACGCCTACCGCGGCCTGATGGCCGACGGCGAGATCGCCGATTTCGCGCTGCTGCTGGAGTACGTGCACGAGATTCCCGGCATCGAGCGCATGCGCTTCACCACCAGCCACCCACGCGAATTCAGCCAGCGCATCATCGACTGCTACGCACGCCTGCCCAAGCTGGTCTCGCACATCCACCTGCCGGTACAGAGCGGCTCCGACCGCACGCTGATGGCAATGAAACGCGGCTACACCGCGCTGGAATACAAGTCCATCATCCGCAAGCTGCGCGCCATCCGCCCCGAGCTGTGCCTGTCGTCGGACTTCATCGTCGGCTTCCCCGGCGAGACCGAGGCCGATTTCGAGGCGACGCTGAAACTGGTGAAAGACATGGCCTTCGATTTCAGCTATGTGTTCATCTACAGCCCGCGCCCCGGCACGCCGGCGGCCAACCTTGCCGACGACACCCCGCACAGCGAGAAGGTGCGCCGCCTGGAAGCGCTCAACGAGGTGATCGAGGCTGAAGGCTTCCGCATCAACCAGGGCATGCTCGGCAGCGTGCAGCGCGTGCTGGTGCAGAACATCTCGAAGAAGGACCCGTCGATGCTGGCCGGACGTACCGCCAACAACCGCGTGGTCAATTTTGTCGGCCAGCCACGGCTGATCAACCAGCTGGTCGACGTGGTGATTACCGAAGCCAACCCGCACTCGCTGGGCGGCGAACTGCTGCTGCGTGAAAGTGACTGAACCATGCGCCTGCTGCTTGTAATCTTGCCCCTGCTGGCCGCCTGTGCCAGCCTGCCACCGGCCGATCCGGCGACCATGGACTGCGCGGCGCTGACGCAGGCGCTTGCGCAAACGCGGCAGCAGCTGCAGGATGAGCGACAGGCGCCACGCAGCCCGGTGCAGCTCAATATCGGGCTGGGCGGCGCCATCGGCAGCCACGGCAGCGCCGGTATCGGTTTCGGCGTGCCGCTGGGCACCGCGCAACCGGATCCGCAGCGCATCGCCGGGCTTGAACACAGGCTGCTGCAATTGCAGCAGCGATACCAGCAACGGCAATGTCCGCCCCTGACGACCACCAGTCCATGACCGAAGCCCACAGCAGCCACAGCTTTACCCCTGTCGACAACGAACGCCTGTCCCGCCTGTGCGGCGCACTGGACGAGAACCTGAAACAGATTGAAACCGGGCTGGATGTCAGCATCCAGCGCCGCGGCGAGCAGTTCAGCCTGCGCGGCGAGCAGGCCGGCCGCGCGCTGGGCCTGCTGCAGCGTTTCTATGCGCTGGCGGAAAAACGCGAGCTGTCGGTGCAGGACATCCAGCTGGGACTGGTCGAGGCACGGCAGGATAACCCGCAGGACGGGCTGGACGACACCCCGACCCTGCACACCCGCCGCCGCGATCTGAAAGGCCGCACCCCGCGCCAGAGCCGCTACATCCAGGCCATCTTCAGCCACGACATCACCTTCGGTATCGGCCCGGCCGGCACCGGCAAGACCTATCTCGCCGTCGCCTGCGCGGTGGACGCGATGGAGCGCGACGCGGTGAAACGCATCGTGCTGGTGCGCCCGGCGGTGGAAGCCGGCGAGAAGCTGGGCTTTTTGCCCGGCGATCTGGCGCAGAAGGTCGACCCCTACCTGCGCCCGCTGTACGACGCGCTGTACGACCTGATGGGCTTCGACAAGGTCGCCAAGCTGTTCGAGAAGAACCTGATCGAGATCGCGCCGCTGGCCTATATGCGCGGCCGCACGCTGAACAACGCCTTCATCATCCTCGACGAGGCGCAGAACACCACGCCGGAACAGATGAAGATGTTCCTCACCCGCATCGGCTTCGGCTCGCGCGCGGTGATCACCGGCGACGTGACCCAGATCGACCTCGCCCGCCACCAGAAGAGCGGCCTGGTCGAGGTCGAGCGCATCCTGAGCCAGGTGCGCGGCATCCATTTCCACCATTTCCAGAGCGACGACGTGGTGCGCCACCCGCTGGTGCAGAAGATCGTCGACGCCTACGACCGTTACCAGATCCAAGAAGATGAAAACCGCTAAACGCAATCAAGTGCTGCAAAGGTTGGCCGCACGGCTGGACCTGACCCTCGAAGACCGGCTGGAAGCCGAACAGGCGTTGCCGGAAGGCAAACAGTGGCGCCGCTGGTGCCAGGCCGCTCTGCAACGCGACGTGCACAAGGCCCAGATTTCGCTGGTCGTGGTGGACGAGGCCGAAGGCCAGGCGCTGAACCGCGACTACCGCGGCAAGGACTACGCCACCAACGTGCTGAGCTTCGCGCTGAACGAGGGCGACACCGTCGCCGGCATGCCGCTGTTCGGCGATCTGGTGTTCTGCGCCCCGGTGGTGGCACGCGAGGCCGCCGAGCAGGGCAAGAGCCTGGACGCGCACTACGCCCACCTCACCGTGCACGGCATGCTGCACCTGCAGGGCTTCGATCACGAAGCCGACGACGAGGCCGAGGCGATGGAAGCGCTTGAAACCGTCATCCTCGGCAAGTTAGGCTATGCCGATCCTTACGCCGCAGAGAAACCCTGACCCGACACCATGGACGATTATTCCAGTAAACCCGCGCCCAACTGGTTCGAGCGCCTGCTCAACCGCTTTACCCACGAACCGGAAGACCGCGAAGAGCTGGTTTCCCAGCTGCATGCCGCCTTCGAACGCAATGTGCTGGATGCCGAAGCGCTGTCGATGATCGAAGGCGTGCTGTCCTTCTCCGAGCGCACCGTGCGCGAGGTGATGGTGCAGCGCAGCCAGATGGACGTGATCCGCCTGTCCGAGCCGATGGAAAAGCTGCTGACGCACGTGATCGAGGCCGGCCATTCGCGCTTCCCGGTGATCGGCGAGGACAAGGACGACGTACAGGGCATCCTGCTGAGCAAGGACCTGCTGCGCTACTTCCTGACGCCCAACGATTTCGACCTGCAGAAGACGCTGCGCCCGGTGGTGTTCGTGCCGGAGAGCAAGCGCCTCGACGGCCTGCTGCGCGAGTTCCGCGCCACCAAGACGCACATGGCGATCGTGGTCGACGAATACGGCGGCGTGTCCGGGCTGATCACCATCGAGGACGTGCTGGAAGTGATCGTCGGTGACATCGACGACGAACACGACCTGATCGAATCGGAAGACGACATCGTGCCGGTGCGTGGCGAGCGCTACCGCGTGCTGGCCACCACCAGCATCGACGACTTCAACGACTTCTTCGAGTGCGCGCTGCCGGACGACGAGGTCGACACCATCGGCGGCCTGGTCACCGCCAATCTCGGCTACGTGCCGGTACGCGGCGAGGGCCTGCAGTTGCAGGACTGGCACTTCACCGTGATCCGCGCCGACAGCCGCCGGCTGCAGGCGCTGCTGGTCGAGCGCCGTCCGCAGGCAGCACGCTAGATGCGGCGTACCCTCGGCTATTTGCTGCTGGTGCTGCTGGCCGGCGCCGCCACCGTGTTCGCCTTTGCCCCCTATCGTCTGTTCCTGCTGATGCCGCTGCTGCTGGCGCTGCTGCTGGAACTGGTGCAACGTTGGCCGCAACGCGCCTTCCTGCTCGGCTACGGCTGGGCGCTGGCCGCCTATACCAGCAACTTCTACTGGATCTACATCAGCCTGCACGACATCGGCGGCATGCCGGCGCCGATGGCCGGCGTCATGACCTTGCTGCTACCGGCCTGGCTCGCGCTGTTCCCGGCGCTGGCAGTGTGGCTGGCCTGCCGCATCGGCACCAACAGCGCCAGCCGCTGGCTGCTGCTGTTCCCGGCACTGTGGACGCTGGGCGAGTGGCTGCGCAGCTGGATGCTGACCGGCTTCCCGTGGGGCGCCATCGGTTACAGCCAGATCACCGAGAGCCCGCTCGCCGGCCTGGCCGCCGTCACCGGCATCCACGGCGTCACCTATGCCGTGGCGCTGTCTGCCGCCATCCTCGTGCTGCTGCCGCGCTGGCGCCCCCTGCCGCAGCTGGCGCTGCTGGGGCTGGCCACCGCGCTGTGGGGCGGCGGCGCCTGGCTGCAACAGCAGCAGTGGACCCAAGCCAGCGGCAAGCCGCTGGCGGTGTCGCTGCTGCAGGGCAATATCCCGCAATCGCTGAAATGGGATCCGGCCACCTTCGAGCTGACGCTGAGCACCTACTACCGCATGGTGGCCAGCGCGCCACCGTCCGACCTGCTGCTGCTACCGGAAACCGCGCTGCCGGTGTTCCTCGACGACCTCCCCTCCGGCTACCTGACCATGATCAACGGCGACGCCAGCCGCCGCCAGGCGACGCTGATCACCGGCATTCCGCGCCGCACAGACGACGGCAGTGGCTATCTCAATGCCGTGGTGGCGCTGAACGATCCGGCGCAGCCGTACTACGCCAAGAACCATCTGGTGCCGTTCGGCGAGTTCATCCCGCTGCCGGCGGTGACCGGCTGGATCTACCGTTTCATGGACATGCCGCTGTCCGGCTTCAGCCGCGGCGGCGACAGCCAGGCCCCGCTGGCGGTGGCCGACCAGCGCATCGCCTTCAACATCTGCTACGAGGACGGTTTCGGCGAGGAACTGATCGGCCCCGCCGCCGGTGCCACCATGCTCGCCAACGTCAGCAACCTGGCCTGGTTCGGCAGCAGCAACGCGATGAGCCAGCAGTTGCAGCTGTCGCAGGCACGGGTACTGGAAACCGGGCGCCCGATGCTGCGCGCCACCAATACCGGCATGACCGCGGTGATCGATGCCAGCGGTGAGGTGCAGACCGTGGCGGCGCCGGACACGCGGCAGACGCTGACGGCACGGGTACAGGGCCGCAGCGGGCTGACGCCATACATGCGCTACGGCAATGCGCCGGTGTTATGGGGCTGCGTGGCGCTACTGCTGGCCGGCATCGCACTGCACGGCTGGCAACGTTACCGCCGCCAGTTACCGACCGCGGCATGAACAAAGCCCGACGCGCTGCGTCGGGCTTTTTTATTGCACACAAGGTTGGCCGCAAGCCTGCGGCCAACCTTGTCGTCTCGTCACACGTGGAAGCGCGACACCATCTGCCGCAGATTGCCGGTCAGGCCGTGCAACTCGCCGATGGCACCGGAGGTGTGACCAGCGGCCTCGGCGTTCTGTGCCGCCGCCTGCGCGATCTGCTCGACGTGGCGGGTGATCTCCTCGCTGGCGTGGCCCTGCTCCGACAGTGCCTGCGAAATGTCGTTCACCACCGCCACCACGCCGCCGGCGCTGTCACGGATCTGGCGGATCGACTCGCCGCCCTTCTCCGCCAGAGCCAGCCCGGATTTCACCCGCTCCACCGCCTCTTCCATATTGCTGCGCGATGCCTCGGAGCCGTTCTGGATCTCGCGGATCATCACCGCGATCTCCTGCGTCGCCTGGCCGGTGCGCTCCGACAGCTTGCGCACCTCGTCGGCAACCACGGCAAAGCCACGGCCCAGCTCGCCGGCCCGCGCCGCCTCAATCGCCGCGTTTAGTGCCAGCAGGTTGGTCTGGTCGGCGATGTCCTTGATCACCTGCATGATGGTGGAGATGGTCTGCGTCTTGCTGACCAGGTCGCCGATGGTCAGCGCCGCCTGATCCACCGATTCGTTGATGCGGTGCATCTCGTCCACCGCGCGCGAGATCACCTCGCCGCCGCTGTGCGACAGCTGGCCGGAGCTGGCCGATACCGCGTGCGCGTGGCTGGCCAGTTCGGAAATCTGCTTGATGCTTGCAGTCAGCTCCTCGATCGAGGCAGCCATGTCGCTGGCGGCGCGGCTTTGCTGCTCAGAGCCGGTGGCCACCGCGGTGGCACTGCCGGAAATATTGCCGGCCATGCCGGTCAGGCTTTGGCTGCTGTCGGCGATACCGCCGACCAGTTCGCGCAGGTGCTGCTGCATGTCGGCCACCGCCGCCAGCAGGCTGTCCTTGTCGCTGGCCGCCACCGGCACCGCGACATTGAGCTGGCCCTGGGCGATCTGGCGCACCACGTCGCGCGTCAGCGCCGGCTCGCCGCCCAGCTGCTGCATCACGCTGCGGCGGGTCAGGTAGCCGATCAGCACCACCAGCAGCAGCGCGACAAATATCTCGGCAAACAGCAGCAGCGCGGTATTGCGCAGCGCCAGCGCCACGTCGTCAAGATAGATGCCGGTGCCCACCACCCAGCCCCACTTGCCGCTGGTAGCGAGGTAGGACAGCTTAGGCTGCGGCTGGTCGAAACCCGGCTTGTCCCACACGTAGGACACGAAATTGCGGCCGTTGCCGTCGCGCACCGCTGTCTCGAACAGCTCGCCAAGGTTGACGCCGGTCGGATCCTTGATGGTTTTCAGGTTGGTACCGGCCAGCTGCGGCTTGGCGCCGTGCGCCACCCACACCCAAGCGGGGTCAAAGGCAAAGAAATACTCGCGCTCGTCGTAGCGCATGCTGTTGAGTACGGTAATCGCCTGCTGCTTGGCATCAGCCTCGGACAGCTTGCCAGCAGCGGCCATCTCCTCGTAGCCCTTGATCAGGGTGACCGCGCTCTCAACCAGATTACGCACCTTGGCCTCGCGGTCGGCGTACAGCGAGGCGCGCTCGAAGTACAGCGTGATGCCGCCGATGATACAGAGCAGCACCGCTACCAGTACCACCTGCAATTGCAAACGTCGCCTCAATGACATCGTTCCCTTACTGCTCATCGCTACTCTCCTTGTCGTTTTATGTCGCCGTGTGGGCCGGCGTGCTTATTTAGTATCACTTTATGTAAACCACCACTAGAGCAATTGCCCTTTTTAAAGCATTTAACCAGAAAAAAGTCTGACCTGGGCCGGGCAAAACAGCGATAGCGGGTAATCCCTCATCCGGAACCGGGTTACCTCATACCTCATCGTCGCCATCACCAATTCGGCGCATAGTTATCCGGACAGCGTGTGGTCATGGTCTGCATACGGCGAGAGAAGCCTCCCTTAGGGCCGTGCCCGTGCTGGTCGCCGAACAGTGACGCCACGCCGCCAAAGCGGTGGCACGTCATCGGCAGCGGGATCGCTAGATCGACCCCGATCATGCCGACCTGGATGTGGCCACCTAACTCGCGCGCTACCGTCACGGGGCGGGTAAAGATGTTGCTGTCGCTGCCATACTGGTGCGCGTTGAGCAGCGGCACCGCACTATCGAAATCGGGCAGCCGTGCCACTCACACCACCGGCAGGATGCGGGCAGGACCAATTAATAAGGACAGCGAACTACGATCAGTCTGTAGAGATGAGCTGCAGGCCGGGGCTGGATCTGCAGAAAATGATTCCGCGTCTTGTGCGAGACAGTGGATCAGCGGCGGCTACGCTGACCGAGGGCCGGCTACCGTGACACACATGCTGCCCCCAATGCTGCAATCAGCACATAGCCAGCACCGCTGCTGGCATGAATTGTCTTAGGCGACACGAGGTGATGGGATAGGAATCGCATGCCGTGTGCTGCCGCATCACCTACCATGCGGTAGCCCACAATAACACCGACGGCTGTGCCTGCTTTTCACGCTCAGCGACCCGCGTTAGCAACTACACAATGTGCAGGCAATGGCCGAAGCATCGGCTACAGCAGGCCGCAACGGTGCGGGAGCCATCTACGTGGCGAGGGCAATAAAAAAGCCGGCTTGCGCCGGCTTTTTTACTTGAAGCTGCTTATTCAGCGGCTTCTACTGCAACTGCTTCTTCTGCACGATCCACCAGTTCAACCAGTGCCATCGGAGCGTTGTCGCCCTGACGGAAGCCGTACTTCAGAATACGCACATAGCCACCATTGCGGTTAGCAAAACGTGGGCCGAGTTCGTCAAACAGTTTTACAACCATTTCACGATCACGAGTGCGGTCAAAAGCCAGACGACGGTTGGCCAGCGATGGCTTCTTACCCAGGGTAATCAGCGGCTCGGCGACACGGCGCAGTTCTTTGGCCTTTGGCAGAGTAGTCACGATCACTTCGTGACGCAGCAACGAGTTAGCCATGTTGCGAAGCATCGCAAGACGGTGGCTGCTCGTACGGTTCAATTTACGATTACTGTTACGATGACGCATTTTAGTGTCCTTTTATCCCGACTTACGGCTTCTCAAGACCAGCCGGTGGCCAGTTCTCAAGTTTCATGCCAAGGGTCAGGCCTTTAGAAGCGAGAACTTCCTTGATCTCATTCAGAGACTTGCGACCAAGGTTCGGAGTCTTCAGCAGCTCGGTTTCCGTACGCTGAATGAGATCACCGATGTAGTAAATGTTCTCTGCCTTCAGACAGTTGGCGGAACGTACCGTAAGTTCGAGATCGTCAACCGGACGCAGCAAGATCGGATCGATCGGCGGCGCCTTTTCAACGATTTCCTCAACTGCGGTGCCTTGCAAGTCTGCAAAAATCGACAGCTGATCAACCAGGATGCGGGCAGCAATACGCACTGCTTCTTCCGGCTCGATCACGCCATTGGTCTCGATGTCCAGCACAAGACGGTCAAGGTCTGTGCGCTGCTCCACACGGGCGCTCTCAACATTGAAGCTGCAGCGGTTAACCGGGGAGAACGAAGCATCGAGCTGGATGGTGCCGATGGTACGGTTATCATCATGGCTGATGCGGGCGGAAACTGGCTGGTAGCCACGGCCCTTCTCAACTTTGACTTCCATATCAATATTGCCGCCAACCGACAGGTTGCAGATGACGTGATCAGGGTTGATCACCTCAACATCGTGCGGCAATTCCAGATCACCAGCCAAGACAGGGCCTTCACCTTCCTTTTTCAGGGAAAGAATGACACTGTCACGACCATGCAGTTTGAGTACTACACCCTTCAGGTTCAGAAGAATGTCGACGACATCCTCCCGAACACCGTCAAGAGCGGAATACTCATGCAAAACGCCAGCAATAGTAACTTCGGTCGGTGCGTAACCAGGCATCGACGAGAGCAGGATCCGGCGTAGGGCGTTACCCAGAGTATGGGCATAACCACGCTCGAACGGCTCCATCGACACACGGGCGTGTGTAGCCGAAACCGGCTGCACATCGATCAAACGCGGTTTCAGAAATTCCGAAGCGCTGTTTTGCATAGTCATTCCTTAAGAGCTAGCGATTACTTGGAGTAATATTCCACAACGAGCTGCTCGTTGATATCGCTAGACAGCTCGGAACGCTCAGGAGCAGTCTTGAAGACACCTTCCATCTTCTTGCTGTCAACAGCAACCCACGAAGGGAAGCCGATTTGCTCGGCCAGGGCCAAGCCTTCCTGAATACGCACTTGCTTCTTGGACTTTTCGCGAATAGCAACAACGTCGCCTGCTTTCACTTGGAAAGAAGGAATATTCACAATCTGACCATTCACAGTGATTGCCTTGTGGCTAACCAGCTGACGTGCTTCAGCACGGGTAGAACCAAAGCCCATGCGATAAACAACGTTGTCCAGACGAGCTTCAAGGATTTTCAGCAGGTTTTCACCGGTGGAGCCTTGACGACGAGCTGCTTCAGCAAAGTACTTACGGAATTGACGTTCCATAATGCCGTAAATACGACGAACTTTCTGCTTTTCACGCAGCTGTACACCATAGTCAGACAGACGGCCTTTTTTCGCGCCGTGCTGACCAGGAGGGGTATCAAGCTTACACTTGGAATCAAGTGCGCGACGGGCACTCTTCAGGAAGAGATCAGTCCCTTCGCGACGAGCAAGCTTACATTTTGGGCCAATATAACGTGCCATGTTCTCAGACTCTCCGGATTAGATACGACGTTTCTTGGGAGGGCGACATCCGTTGTGTGGTACCGGAGTCACGTCGGAGATGCTGGTAACTTTGAAGCCAAGGGCGTTCAGGGCACGCACGGAGGATTCACGACCAGGGCCTGGGCCCTTGATACGAACCTCAAGGTTCTTTACACCATATTCTTGGGCAACTTTACCAGCGTGCTCTGCAGCTACCTGAGCTGCAAACGGTGTACTTTTACGCGAGCCTTTAAAACCAGCACCGCCGGAGGTAGCCCAAGACAAAGCATTCCCTTGACGGTCAGTGATGGTGATGATGGTGTTATTAAAGGAAGCGTGAACGTGGACGATGCCATCGCTTACGCTTTTGCGTACCTTTTTGCGTACACGCACTGCTGTGTTTGCTTTAGCCATTATCTATGTTCCTTATTACTTCTTGCCGGCGATCGGCTTGCGCGGACCCTTACGGGTGCGTGCATTCGTGCGGGTGCGCTGACCACGGCAAGGCAGACCGCGACGATGGCGGAAACCGCGATAAGAACCCATGTCCATCAAACGCTTGATGCTCATGGTAATTTCGCGACGCAGGTCACCTTCAACAGTGAACTTGCTGACTTCTACACGCAGAGACTCCATCTCGGCTTCGGTCAAATCCTTGATCTTGGAAGAAGGATTAACGCTCGCGGAAGCACAGATGAGCTTCGCACGAGTAGAACCGATGCCATAGATAGCCTGCAGGCCGATAACGGCATGCGCATGATTGGGGATGTTTACCCCTGCAATACGGGCCATTCTCTTTCCTTAAGCTTTACGAGCTTGAAAAGGTTGCGATTGTAACATACGAAAACCCAGCTAACAAATGTTAGCCTTGTTTTTGTTTGTGACGCGGATCAGTGCAGATCACTCGTACCACACGATTGCGGCGAATGATTTTGCAGTTACGGCAAATTTTCTTTACCGAAGGTTGTACACGCATTTCAGTTCCTTTCTATCTGAAAAGAGCAAGTGCGACTACTTCGCACGGAACACAATACGGGCACGGGACAAATCATAAGGCGTCATTTCTACCGTCACCTTATCTCCCGGCAGGATGCGGATGTAGTGCATCCGCATCTTTCCGGAAATATACCCGAGCACAATGTGTCCATTCTCGAGCTTGACCTTGAAAGTTGCACTAGGCAAATTTTCCAGGATCTCGCCCTGCATCTGGATGGTATCTTCTTTAGCCATAAAACTGCTACCGTTGACCGTCAGCGACCGGATGCGCCCTTGAAGTTGGCCTTCTTGAGCAACCCGTCATACTGGTGAGACAACACGTAGGACTGAACCTGTGCCATGAAGTCCATTGTCACGACAACAATGATCAACAGCGAAGTCCCGCCAAAGTAGAACGGTACATTCCACTTCAGGATCAGGAACTCAGGCAACAAGCAAACCAGCGTGATGTAGATCGCACCAATAAGTGTTAGACGGAGAATGATTTTCTCAATATAACGCGACGTCTGCTCACCCGGACGGATACCCGGAATGAACGCACCGCTTTTCTTCAGGTTATCAGCCGTTTCCTTGGGGTTGAACACAAGGGCGGTATAGAAGTAACAGAAGAAAACGATAGCAGCAGCATAGAGCAGAACATACAGCGGCTGACCAGGATGCAATTTGTCTGCAACAGACTTCAGCACACCCAAGCCTTCGGTATTACCAAACCAGCCCAGTACGGTTGCCGGGAAAAGAATGATGCTGGATGCAAAAATCGGCGGGATGACCCCGGCCATATTCAGCTTCAGCGGCATATGCGTCGACTGGCCCTGCATCACGCGGTTGCCAACCTGTCGCTTGGCGTAGTTGACCAGCACTTTACGTTGGCCGCGTTCAACGAACACCACCAAGTAAGTGACAGCAATCACACCAGCAAACAAGGCAATCGCCAACAGGATGGACAAGGAGCCCTGGCTAGCCAGGGTCAGTGTCTGACCGATCGATCCGGGAATGCCAGCGGCAATACCCGAACAGATGATCAACGAAATACCATTTCCCAAACCACGTTCGGTAATCTGCTCGCCCAGCCACATGAGGAACATGGTGCCGGTGACCAGGGTCACCACGGTCGTTACATAAAACTCGGTCTGACCACTCAGTACCAGCTCCGGTTGCTTGAACAGCATGACAGCAATACCGAAACTCTGGAACGTAGCCAAAAAGAGCGTTGCATAACGCGTGTACTGAGTGATTTTGCGACGGCCAGCATCACCCTCCTTCTTCAACTGCTTCAGCGTTGGAACAATTTCTGAAGCCAGTTGAAGAATGATGGAGGCGGAGATGTACGGCATGATGCCCAGGGCAAATACCGAAAATCTCGACAGGGCCCCGCCCGAGAACATGTTGAACATGTCAAGCAGGCCCGTCTGTGACGACTGGAACAACTTCGCTAGTTCTACCGGATTGATACCAGGCACCGGAACGTGGGCACCGATGCGATAAACAATCAGCGCGCCGATCAAAAAGAAAATCCGCTGCTTGAGGTCACCAAATTTACTGGCATTACCAACTAGAGAAGCATTCGCCACGAGCTTTACCTTATTCTACGAAGCTACCGCCAGCGGCTTCGATTGCAGCCTTGGCACCAGCGGTGGCAGCGATGCCACGCAGTTTAAGAGCACGCTCAACCTTGCCGGACAGGATGACTTTTGCACCCAGAGCTTGCGTCGGCACGATGCCGGCTTGCTTCAGGGACAACAGGTCAATCTCGTCAACCGGCATCAGCGCCAGTTCGGACAAGCGAACTTCGGCTACATCGCCAGCAGTCAGGGACTTGAAGCCACGCTTCGGCAGGCGACGTTGCAGAGGCATCTGACCGCCTTCGAAACCTACCTTGTGGAAGCCACCAGCACGGCTCTTCTGACCTTTGTGACCACGGCCAGCAGTCTTGCCCAGACCGCTACCGATACCACGACCCACGCGACGCTTTGCGTGTTTGGCACCGGCTGCAGGCTTAATAGTATTCAGCAGCATATTAACCCTCGCTCTTAACCAGGTAGCTGATCTTGTTGATCATGCCACGGTTAGCAGGAGTATCAATCACTTCAACGACTTGGTTGATCTTCTTCAGACCCAGACCATTCGCGCAAGCTTTATGAGACTCGATGCGACCAATCAGACTCTTAACCAGAGTCACACGGATTTTTTTAACATCACTCATGATCCGCTCCCAGAATCTGAGCAACGGTCAGGCCACGCTTCGCAGCGATCTGCGAAGGAGTTGCCATTTTGCTCAAACCGTCAATCGTGGCGCGAACCACGTTGTACGGGTTGGTCGAGCCATGGATCTTGGCAGTAACGTTGTGTACGCCCAGTGCTTCGAATACAGCGCGCATAGGACCACCAGCTTTAACACCGGCACCCTCTTTAGCTGGCTGCATGAACACAGTGGTCGCACCGTGCTTGCCAACAACAGCATGATGGATGGTGCCGTTTTTCAGCGGAACCTTGATCATGTTGCGACGAGCCTGCTCCATACCTTTTTGCACAGCAACTGGCACTTCTTTCGAACGCCCTTTGCCCATGCCAATACCACCGTCAGCATCGCCAACTACGGTCAGAGCCGAGAAGGCCATGATACGACCGCCCTTCACCACTTTGGTGACGCGGTTTACGCCGATCATCTTCTCGATCAGACCATCGCCACGATCTTCGATCTCGTGCTTAGCCATTCTTAACTCCGATTAGAATACAAGACCGTTTTCACGGGCTGCGTCAGCCAGGGCTTTGATACGGCCATGGTATTTGAAACCCGAACGATCGAAAGCAACTTGGTTGATACCAGCAGCCTTAGCTTTTTCAGCAATGTTCTTGCCAACAACCGCAGCAGCAGCGGTGTTGCCGCCATTGCTCAGGTCGGCACGCACAGCGGACTCCAGGGAGGAGGCGCTAGCCAGAACAACATTACCGGTTGCGTCAATCACTTGAGCATAGATATGGCTGTTAGTGCGATGAACGCACAGACGAGCCACCTTGAGCTCCGCAATACGGGCACGGGTTTTACGTGCGCGGCGGAGTCGAGTCTGTTTCTTGTCCATTTCAGGGCCTCAATTACTTCTTCTTGGTTTCTTTCAGAACCACAACCTCGTCGGCATAACGCACGCCCTTGCCCTTGTAAGGCTCTGGGGAACGATAAGCACGGATCTCGGCTGCGACCTGGCCAACCAACTGCTTGTTGGCACCCTTGATCAAAATCTCGGTCTGAGTCGGGGTTTCACACTTGATGCCGGCTGGCATGGCGTGAACAACCGGGTGCGAGAAACCAAGGGACAGGTTGAGTGCTTCACCCTGGGCTTGAGCGCGGTAACCCACACCCACCAGGTTCAGCTTTTTCTCAAAACCCTTGCTAACACCAATGACCATGTTGTTCAGCAGCGCGCGCAGGGTTCCGGACATGGAACGTGCGAACTTGCTGTCGTTCTTGGCGGCAAATTCGAGCTGGTTATCAACCAGCTTGACTTCAACATCAGCACACAGTGCTGTGCTCAAAGAGCCGAGAGCGCCTTTTACAGTCACTTCTTCAGCACCGAATTTCACTTCTACGCCAGCAGGGATGACTACCGGGTTTTTTGCTACGCGAGACATTCAACCCTCCGATTAGGCTACGACGCAGAGCAGTTCGCCGCCGATACCGGCTGCACGTGCTTTACGATCAGTCATCACACCACTTGAAGTCGAAACGATAGCGACACCAAGACCGTTCATTACTTTAGGGATCTCGTTGGAACCCTTGTAAACGCGCAGACCTGGGCGCGAAACGCGCTCGATCTTCTCGATTACCGGACGACCAACGTAGTACTTCAATTCAATTTCCAGAACCGGCTTTTTATCAGCATCGGTAACAGAAAAAGTCTCGATATAACCCTCTTCCTTCAACACCTGAGCAATGGCCACCTTCAACTTGGAAGAAGGCATTGCAACAACGGCTTTAGCAGCACGTTGGGCGTTGCGGATACGAGTCAACATATCGGAGATAGGATCTTGCATGCTCATTCTGTATCTCCTATTACCAGCTGGCTTTAGTCACGCCCGGGATCTCGCCTTTCATGGCGAGTTCGCGCAGCTTGTTACGTGCCAAACCGAATTTACGGAATACACCGCGAGGGCGACCAGTCAGTGCGCAGCGGCGACGCTGGCGAACCGGGCTAGCATTACGCGGCAGGGTCTGCAGTTGCAGACGAGCAGCAAAACGCTCTTCTTCGGAAAGATTCTGGTTATTGATGATAGCGAGGAGCGCTTCACGCTTGCCGGCGTACTTAGCCACGAGCTTAGCGCGCTTCTCTTCACGATTAATCAAAGCTAGAGTTGCCATGTGCTTAGCCCTTGAACGGGAATTTGAACGCAGCCAGCAAAGCGCGGGCTTCCTCATCGGTCTTTGCAGTAGTGGTGATAGTGATGTTCATACCACGCAAAGCATCGATTTTGTCGTATTCGATTTCCGGGAAAATGATCTGCTCTTTAACGCCCATGTTGTAGTTACCACGGCCATCAAAGGATTTGGCAGAAACGCCACGGAAGTCGCGTACGCGAGGCAGCGAGATCGTAACCAGACGATCCAGGAACTCGTACATGCGTTCACGACGCAGGGTCACTTTGCAACCAACCGGGTAGTGGTCACGGATTTTGAAACCCGCGATCGACTTACGTGCGGTAGTCACAACTGGCTTCTGACCGGCAATCTTTTCCAGGTCGGAAACAGCGTGATCCATTACTTTCTTGTCAGCCACAGCCTCGCCCACGCCCATGTTGAGAGTGATCTTCTCAATGCGCGGAACTTCCATCAGGGACTTGTAACCGAACTGTTTTACCAGCTCTGGTACAACAGTGTTTTTGTAAAAATCGTACAGACGTGCCATCTTCACCCCTTACGCGCCGATAACTTCGCCGGTGGATTTGAAGATACGCACCTTGCGGCCGTCCTCAAGCACCTTGAAGCCTACGCGGTCAGCTTTCTGGCTACCCGCATTGAAAATAGCGACGTTAGATACATCAATCGGCATAGTCTTTTCAACGATGCCACCAGCGACACCACGTACTGGATTAGGCTTCTGGTGTTTTTTCACCAGGTTGATGCCTTCCACTACGACTTTGCCTTCCAGGACACGCAGAACGGAACCGCGCTTGCCCTTGTCTTTACCGGTGATTACTACGACTTCATCACCTTTACGAATTTTGCGCATCTGTGGTCTCCTTACAGCACTTCTGGCGCGAGCGAAACGATCTTCATGAAACGCTCGGTACGAAGCTCACGAGTCACCGGCCCGAAAATACGGGTACCGATAGGCTCCAGCTTATTGTTCAGAAGAACTGCAGCGTTGCCATCAAACTTGATGAGCGAACCGTCAGGACGGCGAACGCCCTTGGCAGTACGCACGACAACAGCGTTGTACACATCACCTTTTTTCACGCGACCGCGAGGTGCTGCATCCTTGATGCTCACCTTGATGATGTCGCCCACGCCAGCGTAGCGACGCTTGGAGCCGCCCAACACCTTGATGCACATAACAGAACGCGCACCAGTGTTGTCTGCAACATCCAAAATGGACTGCATTTGAATCATTTGATTACCTTTCTATCCAACTTAATTCCGTCACTTTCTTTCACCTTCAAGAAGATGAAAGAAACGCCACCTAAAGTAAGGTGGCGTATCCAACGGCCAGTCTTGGACCCCGTAAGGGATGACTTCGGCTGAACACCGAATCACACATTATACAGAGGGGCAAGCCCCCCTGCAAGCATTACACACAGATTAAACTGCGCGCTCTACCAGTGAGGTCACAACCCAAGTTTTCGTCCGGGAGAGTGGACGAGTTTCGCTGATCACAACGAGATCGCCAGTTTTGTACTGGTTGGTTTCGTCATGAGCGTGAAACTTTTTGGAGCGACGAACAATTTTACCGTAGATAGGGTGCTTTACTTTGCGCTCTACCAGAACAGTAACGGTCTTGTTCATCTTATCGCTGACTACTTTGCCGACCAGCGTGCGGACTACTTTAGTTTCGCTCATCTCAGGCAGCCTTTTCTTTCAGAACAGTGCGGGTACGGGCGATATCGCGACGCACCTTTTTCAGCTCACTATTCTTGGCGAGCTGTTGAGTTGCGTGCTGCATGCGCAGTGCAAATTGCGCCTTCAGCAAACCAAGCAACTCGGCCTTCAGCTCATCAACACTTTTCGCTCTCAGTTCGGATGCTTTCATTGCTGACCCACCTGTTTAATTACAAACACTGTCGGAATAGGCAACTTGGCAGCTGCAAGACGGAAGGCTTCGCGTGCCAGCTCTTCGGCAACACCATCCATCTCGTACAACATTTTGCCTGGCTGAATTTCGGCCACGAAGTATTCCGGACTACCCTTACCCCCACCCATACGAACTTCGGCTGGCTTGGAAGTGATTGGCTTGTCTGGGAATACGCGGATCCAGATGCGACCGCCACGCTTGATGTGACGAGTCATAGCACGACGAGCCGCTTCGATTTGACGGGCAGTCAGACGACCACGACCGATTGCTTTCAAACCAAAATCGCCGAAGCTAACTTTGTTGCCGCGGGTCGCGATACCAGTATTGCGACCTTTCTGCTGTTTACGGTATTTCAGTCTAGTTGGCTGCAGCATTTCGAGCTCCTGCCTTTCTGGATTTCTTCTCTGGTGCTACAGGGGCAGCCTGGACTTGACCTGGCTTGATGTCGCCCTTGTATACCCATACCTTGATGCCGATAACACCGTAGGTGGTGTGAGCTTCAGAAGTAGCGTAGTCAACATCTGCACGCAGAGTGTGCAGAGGCACGCGGCCTTCGCGGTACCATTCGCTACGAGCGATATCGATACCGTTCAGACGACCGGAGCTCATGATCTTGATGCCTTGGGCACCCATGCGCATTGCATTTTGCATGGAACGCTTCATGGCACGACGGAACATCACGCGCTTTTCCAGCTGCGAGGCGATACCGTCGGCGATGATCTGCGCATCAATCTCTGGCTTGCGAACTTCTTCGATATTGACGTGCACAGGCACACCAAGACGACGCTGCAGTTCTTTCTTCAGAACTTCAATGTCTTCACCTTTTTTACCGATAACAACACCTGGACGGGCGCTGTGAATGGTAATGCGGGCGGACTTGGCTGGACGCTCGATAACAACACGACCTACCGAAGCATGCGCCAGGCGCTTCTTCAGGAACTCGCGCACTTCGATGTCTTGCTTCAGCTGGCCGGCAAAGTCATGCGAATTTGCAAACCATTTGGAAGACCAGTTTTTAGTCACTGCGAGACGGAAACCCGTCGGATGAATCTTCTGACCCATAGCTTACCCCTTAGTTGCCAACACTGAGCGTGATATGGCAGGTCTGCTTCTCAATGCGGTTACCGCGGCCTTTGGCACGGGCGGAGAAACGCTTGAGACTAGGACCCTTATCAACGTAGATGGAAGTCACCTTGAGGGTGTCGATATCAGCGCCTTCGTTATGCTCAGCATTGGCGATAGCGGACTCAAGCACCTTCTTGATGAGCGCGGCACCCTTTTTCGGGCTGAAGGTCAGGATATTCAGTGCCTGGCCGACGGCTTGGCCGCGGATCAGGTCTGCAACCAGACGGCATTTTTGTGCCGACAGGCGTGCATTATTAAGTTGTGCAGAAACTCTCATCGCATCACCTTATTTCTTCTTGGCCTTCTTGTCAGCCGCGTGGCCTTTGAAGGTACGAGTCAGCGAGAATTCACCGAGCTTGTGGCCAACCATGTTTTCGGAAACATACACCGGAACGTGCGTACGACCGTTGTGAACCGCAATGGTCAGACCGATGAAGTCAGGCAAAATCGTCGAACGGCGCGACCAAGTCTTGATTGGACGCTTGTCGCTCGTTGCACGCACCGCATCCACTTTTTTCAGCAGGTGCAGGTCAACGAACGGGCCTTTTTTAAGCGAACGTGCCATAGCTCAATTACCCTTTATTCGAGAAGCGACGACGTACAATCATGTTGTCAGTGCGCTTGTTACGACGTGTACGGAAGCCCTTAGTCGGGGTACCCCACGGACTAACAGGAACACGACCTTCACCTGTACGGCCTTCACCACCACCGTGCGGGTGGTCAACCGGGTTCATGGCAGTACCGCGAACTGTTGGGCGGATACCGCGCCAACGGTTTGCACCGGCCTTACCAATCTTGCGCAGGCTATGTTCTTCGTTGCCCACTTCGCCAACGGTGGCGCGGCAGTCAACGTGTACACGACGGATCTCGCCAGAGCGCAGACGCAGCTGAGCGTAGATGCCTTCACGAGCCAGCAGCATGGCGGAGCAGCCGGCGGAACGGGCAATTTGCGCGCCCTTGCCTGGTTGCAGCTCGATGCAGTGGATGGTGGTACCAACCGGGATATTACGGATTGGCAAGGCATTACCAGCTTTGATCGGTGCTTCGGAACCGGACATCAGCTCAGCACCAACCTTTACGCCACGCGGGGCAATGATGTAGCGACGCTCACCATCCGCGTAGCACAGCAGCGCGATGTTGGCTGTACGGTTTGGATCGTATTCGATACGCTCAACCTTGGCCGGAACCGCGTCTTTGTTACGACGGAAATCGATGATGCGATACTGTTTCTTGTGACCACCACCCATGTGACGGGTAGTGATGTGGCCGTTGTTGTTACGGCCACCGGTCGAGTTTTTCTTCTCAACCAGTGCGGCGTGCGGGCGGCCTTTGTACAGGTCAGGGTTTACCACCTTGACAACAGCACGGCGACCAGCAGACGTCGGTTTTACTTTTACCAGAGCCATAGTCTATCTCCTTATTCCGCAGCAACAGGGGTAGCGGTCAGGTCGATTTCTTGACCTTGGGCAAGGCTCACGTAAGCCTTTTTCCAGTCTTTGCGCTTGCCGACGAAACGGCCGAAACGCTTGGACTTGCCCTTAACATTCAGCGTGGAAACGCCATCAACCTTGACGTTGAACAGCAGTTCAACGGCAGCCTTGATTTCAGGCTTGGTTGCATTGGCAACCACGCGGAATACCACCTGCTGGTTTTTCTCGGCAACCATGGTGCTCTTTTCAGAAACCACCGGTGCCAAAATTACTTGCAGCAAACGTTCCTGATTCATGCCCATTGCTCCTCGAGTTGCTTGATGGCATCACGGGTGATAACAACCTTCTTGAAACGAACAAGGCTGAACGGATCAGCTTGCTGAGCTTCAATCACCAGGACGTTTGGCAAGTTGCGGGAAGACAGATACAGGTTCTCGTCGAGCTCGCCAGTGATGAACAGAGCACGATCCAGACCCAGGGACTTCACCTTGGCGGCAAATTCCTTTGTCTTTGGCGTTTCAACTGTCAGGCTGTCCACGACGATCAGACGCTCGTCACGTACCAGCTGCGACAGGATCGTAGCCATACCGGCACGGTATTGCTTACGGTTAACCTTGTGCGTGAAGTTTTCGTCAGGCGAATTCGGGAACGCACGACCACCACCACGCCACAGAGGCGAGGAAGTCATACCGGCACGAGCACGACCGGTGCCCTTTTGACGGAATGGCTTCTTGGTGGAGTGTTTTACTTCAGCACGAGTCAACTGCGCACGGTTACCACTGCGCGCATTTGCCAAGAATGCAGTTACTACCTGATGCACCAGCGCTTCGTTGTAGTCACGGGCGAAGAGTGCTTCAGAGGCTTGCAGGGCTTCAACTTGCTGGCCCTGGGCGTTGATCACTTTCAATTCCATCATGCACCTGCCTTCACGCTAGGACGCACCACTACATCACCGTTCTTGGCACCAGGTACAGCACCCTTCACCAGAAGCAGTTGACGCTCCACATCAACACGGACAACTTCAAGGCACTGGATAGTGCTCTTGACGTTACCGTACTGACCAGCCATACGCTTACCCGGGAAAACGCGACCCGGATCTTGCGCCTGACCGATGGAACCGGCGGAGTTGTGAGAAACAGAGTTACCGTGCGAAGCACGGTTGGAACTGAAGTTGTGACGCTTGATGGCGCCGGAGAAGCCCTTACCTTTCGAGGTACCAGTTACGTCGACCAACTGGCCAACCTGGAAAATCTCGACGGAGATGGCATCACCAACGTTCAGCGATGCCAGTGCCTCTGCGGACAGAGGGAACTCGCGCATAACGCGAGCGGCATCAACGCCAGCTTTGGCAAAGTGACCGGCCTGAGCCTTGGTTACACGATTTGCCTTGCGAACACCTGCTGCAACCTGAACGGCAGTGTAGCCATCAGTTTCAGCAGTCTTTACTTGCGATACGCGGTTTGCGGACATATCCAGCACAGTTACCGGGATGGTTGCGCCATCTTCAGCAAAAATGCGGGTCATGCCGACTTTGCGACCGACCAGACCTAAAGTCATGTTTATTTCCTTTACAGGCGCCGATTACGATTGACCGGCTTACTCAAAAGAAAAGCGGACTCACCACAATGGTGAGTCCGCTAATGTAACAATAAAATTCAATAACCGCAAGCACTTAGCTCACGGCGCATGAAATAGTGCTGTTACTGTAGCTTGATTTCTACATCCACACCGGCTGGCAGGTCCAGCTTCATCAGCGCATCAACAGTCTTGTCGGTCGGATCAACGATGTCCATCAGACGCAGGTGCGTACGGATTTCCAGCTGATCGCGGGACGACTTGTTAACGTGCGGGGAACGCAGGATGTTGAAACGCTCGATTTTGGTCGGCAGCGGAACCGGGCCCTTAACAACGGCACCAGTGCGCTTGGCGGTTTCAACGATTTCCTGTGCGGAGCGGTCGATCAGGTTGTAATCGAAAGCTTTCAGGCGGATACGGATTTTTTGGCTTTGCATATCGTTCTCGGCTTCCGATTA